>NC_007626.1:4339718-4653433 GCF_000009985.1 Paramagnetospirillum magneticum AMB-1 | reverse complement strand
TGGCGCTTGGTGATGTTGCCGGCCATGTCGACGCGGACGAAATAGAACGGCACGCCGCGTGCCCCCGGCCGTTGCAGGGTGGACAGGCGATGGGCGACCTGTTCGAAGCTGGCGCCGAAGCGGCTCTGCAACTGCTCGATATCGTGGCGCAGCGCCTTGGCCTGATTGGCGAAGGCCATATAGGGCATCACCAGGGCGCCGGCGAAGTAATTGGCCAGCCCGACCCGGCAGATGGAGCGGGCATCGTCCGACGACAGCTTGGCGCCGGCCACCACCTCCTCGATCCGCTCGTGATAGGCCAGCAGCGCCACCTGGTGGGCCAACTGGAAGGTGCGGCTGGGCACCGACAGCAGCGCCGACAGCGACAGCGAGCCTGCCCCCGGCTCGAAGGTGCGCATGCCCGCCGTGTCGTCCTCGGCGACGATGCGCACGCGCACGCCGTGGCGGTTTTCCAGATATGCCACCAGATCGTTGTGCATCTGGCCCAGGCGGAAGCCCTCTTCCTCCACCAGCGCCTCGGCCGCCTCGTCCAGGGGGCCGAAATAGTTGTTGCAGTAGTAGAAGAAGTCGCGGACCTCCTCGTAGGGGAAGTGGGCGTGTCCGCCCCTCTCTTCCCCCGTGGCCGAGGACAGGTTCTCGGTCAGCGACTGCATGCGCTCGTCCAGCTGCCGGAAGGTCTGGTACAGCGTCAGCACCCGCTTGGCCAGCTCGGGCGAGGCCGAAGCGGCGTTGCGCAGCTCCGACAGCCCGATGGAGCCCGAGCCGAACACCGGATCGTTCAGCGCCTCGCGCAGATCGGCCACCAGGCGGGATTCCTCGTCCTCCACCAGGGTGGCGAGGTCGACGTCCAGCACCTTGGCGATGCGCAGCAGCACCGGAACCGTCAGCGGGCGCTGGTTGTTCTCGATCTGATTGAGGTAGCTGGGCGACACCTCCAGCAGCACGGCAAGCGCCGCCTGGGACAGCTTCTTGCCCTCGCGCAGGCGCCGGAGTTTGTAGCCGAGGAACAGTTTCTTGTTCATGGCCATTGGTTATAACCGCCCCACGCGTCCTTCGCAACCTTAGCAACTTCGCAGGGGAAGGTTGCGAATCACTTCGCAACACCGCCCTTTTCCCGGCGACTCCTGTTGCAGCCATGGGGCTTTGCGAATAAGACCGACGCCAATGTCACTCTGCCCGCCGGAGGCCCGCGTCCATGCACGAAATCATTCAGCAGCTCGAGGAAAAGAGGGAAGGCGCCCGTATGGGCGGTGGCGAGAAGCGCATCGCCGCCCAACACAAGCGCGGCAAGCTCACCGCGCGTGAGCGTATCGAGCTTCTCCTCGATCCCGATTCCTTCGAGGAATGGGACATGTTCAAGGAGCATCGCTGCACCGACTTCGGCATGGATTCCGAAGACAACATGATCCCCGGCGACGGCGTGGTCACCGGCTACGGCACCATCAACGGCCGTCTGGTCTTCGTGTTCAGCCAGGACTTCACCGTATTCGGCGGCTCGCTGTCCGAGGCCCATGCCGAGAAGATCTGCAAGATCATGGACAAGGCGGTCCAGGTCGGCGCCCCGGTCATCGGCCTCAACGATTCGGGCGGCGCCCGCATCCAGGAAGGCGTCGCCTCCCTGGCCGGCTATGCCGAGGTCTTCCAGCGCAACGTCATGGCGTCCGGCGTGGTGCCCCAGATCTCCATGATCATGGGCCCGTGCGCCGGCGGCGCCGTGTACTCCCCGGCCATGACCGACTACATCTTCATGGTCAAGGACAGCTCGTACATGTTCGTGACCGGCCCGGACGTGGTCAAGACCGTCACCCACGAGACGGTGACCGCCGAGGAACTGGGCGGCGCGGTGACCCACTCCACCAAGTCGGGCGTTGCCGATCTGGCCTTCGAGAACGACGTGGAGGCGCTGCTGCAGCTGCGCCGCTTCATGGACTTCCTGCCCAGTTCCAACCGCGAGAAGCCGCCGGTGCGTCCCACCAGCGACGGGCCCGAGCGCATCGAGACCAGCCTCGACACCCTGATTCCCGACAACGCCAACAAGCCCTACGACATGAAGGAACTGATCCTCAAGGTCGTGGACGAAGGCGATTTCTTCGAGGTGCAGCCCGGCTATGCCGGCAACATCATCGTCGGCTTTGCCCGCATGGAAGGCCGCACGGTGGGCATCGTCGCCAACCAGCCCATGGTGCTGGCCGGCTGTCTCGACATCTCGTCCTCCATCAAGGGCGCCCGCTTCGTGCGCTTCTGCGATGCCTTCAACATTCCCATCGTCACCTTCGTGGACGTGCCCGGCTTCCTGCCCGGCACCAGCCAGGAATACGGCGGCATCATCAAGCACGGCGCCAAGTTGCTGTACGCCTATGCCGAGTGCACGGTGCCCAAGATCACCGTCATCACCCGCAAGGCCTATGGCGGCGCCTATGACGTGATGAGCTCCAAGCACCTGCGCGGCGACGTCAACTTCGCCTGGCCCACCGCCGAGATCGCGGTGATGGGTCCCAAGGGCGCGGTGGAGATCATCTTCCGCTCCGATATCGGCGATGCGGAAAAGATCGCGGCCCGCACCGAGGAATACCGCCAGAAGTTCGCCAATCCCTTCATCGCCGGGCATCGCGGCTTCATCGACGACGTCATCATGCCTCGCAATACCAGGAAGCGCATCTGCCGCTCGCTGGCCATGCTGAAGGACAAGGACGTGAAGAATCCGTGGCGCAAGCACGGCAACATTCCGCTGTAAGGGGGACGATCGCATGTTCACTAAGATTCTGATCGCCAACCGCGGCGAAATCGCCTGTCGGGTCATCAAGACCGCCAAGAAGATGGGCATCAAGACGGTGGCGGTGTATTCCGACGCCGACAAGGATGCGCTGCACGTGTCCATGGCCGACGAGGCCGTGCATATCGGCCCGGCGGCCTCGGCCCAGTCCTATCTGGTGATCGACAAGATCGTCGACGCCTGCAAGCAGACCGGCGCCCAGGCCGTCCATCCCGGCTACGGCTTTCTGTCCGAGAAGCGCGAGTTCCAGGAGGCCCTGGGCAAGGCGGGCATCGCCTTCATCGGCCCCGACGCCCACGCCATCTTCGCCATGGGCGACAAGATCGAGTCCAAGAAGCTGGCCCGCGAAGCCGGTGTCAACACGGTCCCCGGCTATCTCGGCGTCATCAAGGACGCCGACGAGGCGGTGAAGATCGCTCGTGAAATCGGCTATCCCGTCATGCTGAAGGCTTCGGCCGGCGGCGGCGGCAAGGGCATGCGCCTGGCCTGGAACGACGCCGAGGCCCACGAGGGCTTCACCAGCGCCACCAACGAGGCCAAGACCAGCTTCGGCGACGACCGCGTCTTCGTGGAAAAGTTCATCGAGCAGCCCCGCCACATCGAGATCCAGGTGCTGGCCGACGGCCAGGGCACGACCCTGTATCTGGGCGAGCGTGAATGCTCGATCCAGCGCCGTCACCAGAAGGTGATCGAAGAGGCCCCGTCGCCCTTCCTGACCCCCGAGACCCGCAAGGCCATGGGCGAGCAGGCCTGCGCCCTGGCCCGCATCGTCAACTACAAGTCGGCCGGCACGGTGGAGTTCATCGTCGGCGGCGCCACCGGCGAGTTCTACTTCCTGGAGATGAATACCCGTCTGCAGGTGGAGCATCCGGTCACCGAGATGATCACCGGCCTCGATCTGGTCGAGCAGATGATCCGCGTCGCGTCGGGCGAGAAGCTGTCCATCACCCAGGACGACGTGAAGCTGAACGGCTGGTCCATGGAAGCCCGCGTCTATGCCGAGGACCCCTTCCGCAACTTCCTGCCGTCGACCGGTCGCCTGACCCGCTACCAGCCGCCGGCCGAGAGCGCTCATGTCCGCGTCGACACCGGCGTCTACGAGGGCGGCGAGATCAGCATGTTCTACGATCCCATGATCGCCAAGCTGATCACCTATGGCCCGACCCGCGACGCCGCCATCGCCCATATGCGTCAGGCGCTGGACGAGTACTATATCCGTGGCCTCAGCCACAACATCCCCTTCCTGGCCTCGCTGTTCTCCAAGGAACGCTTCGTCAAGGGGGCGCTGACCACCAACTTCATCGCCGAGGAATACGCCAACGGCTTCCACGCCAACGACCTGCCCGCCGATGATCCGACGGTGCTGATCGCCGTGGCCGCCGCCGCCAACCGCCGCATTCACGAGCGCGACACCCGTATCTCGGGCCAGTTCCCCGGCCACGAGATGAAGGCCGGCGACGAGTGGGTGGTGGTGATGAGCGGCCAGTACCACGACATCACCGTGCGTCCCGCCGAGAACGGCTATGCCGTGGCCCTGGGCGGCGAGACGGTGGACGTGCGCACCGACTGGCAGATCGGCGAGCCCCTGTTCCGCGCCAATGTGGACGGCCGCGCCGTGGCCGTGCAGATCGAGCGGGTGGGGTCGGGCCTGCGCCTGGCCCATGCCGGGTCGCGGGTCGACGTGCTGGTGCTGACCCCGCACGCCGCCAAGATGAACAAGCTGATGCCGTTCAAGGCGCCGCCGGATATGAGCAAGTATCTGCTGTCGCCCATGCCCGGCCTGCTGGTCAAGCTGCTGGTCGAGGCCGGTCAGGAGGTCAAGGCCGGCGAGCCGCTGGCCGTGGTCGAGGCCATGAAGATGGAAAACATCCTGAAGGCCGAGCGCGACGCCACGGTCGCCAAGACCCATGCGGCCTCCGGTGATTCCCTGGCGGTGGACCAGAAGATCATCGAGTTCGCCTCATGAGCAAAGTCCCGGGGATCGACCGCCTGCTGGCCAATAACAAGGCCTGGGCCGAGGAGACGGAGCGTACCAAGCCCGGCTTCTTCGCCCATCTGGCAGAGCAGCAGACCCCGGGATATCTTTGGATCGGTTGCGCCGATTCCCGGGTTCCGGCCAACGAGATCGTCGGCCTGGAACCCGGCGAGGTTTTCGTCCACCGCAACGTGGCCAATCAGGTCCACCATGCGGATATGAACTGTCTGGCGGTGTTGCAATACGCCATCGACGTGCTCAAGGTGGAGCACATCATCGTCTGCGGCCATTACGGCTGCGGCGGGGTGCGGGCGGCGTTGCAGGACGCCCGCCTGGGCGTCACCGAGTATTGGATCCGCCCGGTGCGCGACATCTGCGAATGCCACCGCCACGAGTTGGACATGCTGCCCAACGAGGCGGCCCAGGTGGACCGGCTGTGCGAGCTGAACGTCATGCAGCAGGTGCGCAACCTGTGCCGCTCGCCGGTGATCCAGGACGCCTGGCAGCGCGGCCAGCAACTGGAAGTGCATTCCTGGGTCTACGGCCTGACCGACGGTCTGGTGCGGACCCTGGGCCCCACGGTGGCGGGGTTGAAGTCGCTGGATGAATTTGGCGCGTCCTATCTTATGCGTGGCGCGGCGTTTTAAAAAACAGAAGGGAGAGGGACCATGAGCGAGTTCCCGAAGAAGAGCGTTTCCGATTGGGAAGCCCTGGCGTCGAAGGACCTCAAGGGCGCCTCGCCCTCGACCCTGGACTGGGAAACCCCGGAAGGCATCAAGGTCAAGCCGCTCTACACCGCCGCCGACTTGGAAGGCATGGATCATCTGGGCTCGCTGCCCGGCTTCCCGCCCTTCACCCGCGGTCCCCGCGCCACCATGTACGCGGCCAAGCCGTGGACGGTGCGCCAGTACGCGGGCTTCTCCACCGCCGAGGAATCCAACGCCTTCTACCGCAAGAACCTCGCCGCCGGGCAGCAGGGCATTTCGGTGGCCTTCGATCTGGCCACCCATCGCGGCTATGATTCCGATCACCCCCGCGTGGTGGGCGACGTGGGCAAGGCGGGCGTCGCCATCGATTCCGTCGAGGATATGAAGATCCTGTTCGACGGCATCCCGCTGGACAAGATGTCGGTCTCCATGACCATGAACGGCGCCGTTCTTCCCGTGCTGGCCGGCTATATCGTCGCCGCCGAGGAACAGGGCGTCTCCCAGGACCAGCTGTCGGGCACCATCCAGAACGACATCCTGAAGGAGTTCATGGTCCGCAACACCTACATCTATCCGCCGGCTCCCAGCATGCGGATCATCGCGGACATCATCGAGTACACCTCGAAGAACATGCCCAAGTTCAACTCCATCTCCATCTCCGGCTACCACATGCAGGAAGCCGGGGCGACGGCGGTGCAGGAATTGGCCTTCACCCTGGCCGACGGCCTGGAATACGTGCGCGCCGCCCTGGGCACCGGGCTCAAGATCGACGAGTTCGCCGGCCGCCTGTCGTTCTTCTGGGCCATCGGCATGAACTTCTTCATGGAGATCGCCAAGATGCGCGCCGGCCGCCTGCTGTGGGCCCGCATCATCAAGCAGTTCGATCCGCAGAAGCCTTCGTCCATGGCGCTGCGCACCCATTGCCAGACCTCGGGCGTCAGCCTCACCGAGAAGGACGCCTACAACAACGTCGTCCGCACCACCATCGAGGCCATGGCCGCCGTTCTGGGCGGCACCCAGTCGCTGCACACCAACGCGCTGGACGAGGCCATCGCGCTGCCCACGCCGTTCTCGGCCCGCATCGCGCGCAACACCCAGCTGATCATCCAGGAAGAGACCGGCATTCCCCATGTGGTCGACCCCCTGGCCGGCTCCTACTACGTCGAAAGCCTGACCAACGCTCTGGCCGAGGAAGCCTGGAAGCTGATCCAGGAAGTGGAAGAGCTGGGCGGCATGACCAAGGCCGTGGAATCCGGCATGCCCAAGATGAAGATCGAGGAGGCCGCCGCCCGCCGTCAGGCCCGCATCGACCGCGGCGAAGAGGTCGTGGTCGGCGTCAACAAATACCAGCCGGCGGAAGAGACCCCCATCGAGATTCTCGACGTGGACAACGCCAAGGTGCGCGAATCCCAGATCGCCCGCCTCAAGCAGATCAAGGCGACCCGCGACCAGGCCAAGTGCGATGCCGCCCTGGCCGCCCTGGCCAAGGCGGGCGAGACCGGCGAAGGCAATCTGCTGGCCTGGCCGTCGAGGCCACCCGTGCCCGCGCCACCGTCGGCGAGATTTCCGATGCGCTGGAGACGTCCTTCACCCGTCACCGCGCCGTCAACCGGACCATCTCCGGCGTCTATGGCGGCGTGTACAAGGATGACGCGGGCTTCGCCAAGCTGAAGGCCGATATCGAGGACTTCGCCAAGGCCGAGGGCCGCCGTCCCCGCATGCTGGTCTGCAAGATGGGCCAGGACGGCCACGATCGCGGCGCCAAGGTGATCGCTACCGCTTTCGCCGATCTGGGCTTCGACGTGGATATCGGGCCGCTGTTCCAGACACCGGAAGAGGCCGCCCGCCAGGCGGTGGAGAACGACGTGCACATCGTCGCCGCCTCCTCCCTGGCCGCCGGCCACAAGACCCTGGTCCCCTCGCTGATCGCCGAGTTGAAGGCCCAGGGCGCCGGCGACATCCTGGTGGTGACCGGCGGCGTCATTCCCACCCAGGATTACGACTTCCTGTACAAGGCCGGCGTGGCGGCGGTGTACGGCCCCGGGACCAACATCCCCAAGGCCGCCGCCGAGATCCTGGAACTGCTGAAGAAGCGCGGCAAGGCCGCCTGATCGCGGCAAGGCCAAGGCACGGACGGACGGGCGGGAAGGCGACTTCCCGCCCGTTTTCATTGGCGCTCCAACCTTATTCAATCCAGGGAATCGTAAAAGGTTCGGAACACCGACAGGCCCGACTTTCCCGCCGTCGCGGCGTCGAGCAGGCTGGGGCCGGAACCGGACGCGGAGGAAGAGCCGCGCAGCCTGAGCTGGGCGGCTTGCGCCGACGAGGCGATGGATTCGGCGGTGTCCTGGCTCATGCCGGCCAGGATGGCATCGGCGGAGCCGCCGGAGCCGTCCACCCCCAGGGCTCCCATCTTGGCGCGTTGGGTTGCCGTGGCCTTGGCCAGCAGGTCGCGTTGCTGCTGTTCGTCGGCCGCCTGGCGCTGAAGGATCAGCTGGTTCTGTCGCGCCTGGGCGTCGGCCTGGGCGGCGGCCGCCTGTTCGGCGGCCGCCGACCTGCCCGCTATGCCGGCCGCCGTCGAGGCGACGGTAGCGGCCATGGGTATCATTGCTTCAAATCCGGACATGGTGTTCTCCTTTGAATGAGGGCGCCCCGGAGTGGCGGGGAACCTGTGATAAACTGGTGCGCTCATCTGTCCGCGCTGGGGTTGGTGGCGAACAGGCATTGTTGGTACTGGATCAGTTTCCCCCTTCCGACCGGCGCAAAACCGATTATCATCCGCAGGAATAGGGTCTTCGCCGGACATGCGGGGCATGACACAACATTCCGAGACCACACGCACACGGACACAGCGCACTGACCGGATCGAGGCGCGGGCCAACGGTGTTCTTGGCGATTGCCGCCGCGCCTTTCATGCTTTCGGTGATCTGGACGAACTGGCCGAAAACCTCCGCATCCTGTCGTTGAACGCGGAACTGGCCGCCGGCCGGGCCGGGGACAAGGGCAAGGCCGTGCGGGCCTTGACCCAGTACACCCGCGAGTTGGTCAACCGGCTGGCCCAGATCCAGGGCGAGATGCACTCCCTGCGGGGCCGGACCTTCGCCTTCTCGTCCACCATCCTGTGGGCGCTGATGCAGTTGAATCTGTTCGAGCGCGCCTGTCACCTGATGGACGAGGATGCCGGTCCAAGGCATTCCCGCGACTGTGGCAATCGGGCCTTCGCCGATCTGATGTCCATGCTGGTGGACACCCTGGACGGCATGGCCAATGCGGTGAACGATCTGGCCCGGCGAACCCACGCTGTGGAAGAGGTGGTCAGCCAGTCGGATTCCATCGCCACCAACATCGCCATCGAGGCGGCCGCCGCCGGCGTGCACGAAAAGGAGTTCCGCACGGTTTCCGACACCATGCGGACCTATGTGGACGACCTGCGCCAGATGATCGACGAGGCGTCGGACGCGGTTCGCCGCGCCGCCGAGAAGGGTGCGGCCTTGCGGCGCATCGGCCTTGACGCCCTCGACGAACTCCACCGCAACTCATAGCGAGTCAGGACCCCGCCCATGAAGTGCGTTACTCTGTTCCGCCAGGATGACCATTGCTGGCAGATGTTTGGCCAGGACCCGGACAAGCCCGACAATATTGTCGACACCAACCAGTACCTGGTCCGGTCCGGCGACAGCGCCATCTTGCTCGATCCCGGCGGGATGGAGGTCTTTCCGGCCATGCTGGCGGCGCTGACCCGCGAGGTCCCGGTGTCCCATCTCAAGGCGCTGTTCCTGTCGCATCAGGACCCGGATATCGGCTCGTCCCTGCCGCTGTGGCGCCGGGTCTGCGAGCCCGACATCAAGATCTACCTGTCCTGGCTGTGGTCCAGTTTCACCGCCCATTTCGACCGTGAGGCCACCTTCACCACCATTCCCGACGAGGGGATGGAGATTTCGCTGACCCCCGATCTCCGCCTGCGTTTCGTGCCGGCCCATTACCTGCATTCATCGGGGAATTTCAACGTCTACGACCCCAAGGCCAAGGTGCTGTTCTCGGGCGATATCGGCGCGGCCCTGATTCCCAAGGACAAGGCCAGCGGCTCCATGTTCGTGGCCGATTTCGCCTCCCATGTGCAGTACATGGAGGCCTTCCACCGGCGCTGGCTGGGCTCGGCCCAGGCCCGCGACGCCTGGTGCGCCCAGGTTTCCAAGCTGGACATCGACTTCCTGGCGCCGCAGCACGGCCTGGTGTTCAAGGGCGATGACGTGAAGCGCTTCATCGACTGGTTCGCCGGTTTCGAGATCGGCAGCGGTGTGGCCGCCATGAAGCGGTAGGCTCGGGACAAACAGGCCCCCCTCCCCGCCGGGAGGGGGGCTTTTTCTTGCCTGGAGTGCGTCAGCGTCAAGCTGAAGCACTCCAGGAGTCTGTCTATACGAAAAAGCTCCGCTTTTTCAGGGCTCAAGTGCCGCTCGGGCTAGAGAGTTTTTCGACTGTCCGATTTGGCTTAAGTGCGAAAAACTCTATTCCCCGTACAGCCGGCGGAAGCCGTCACTGACCTTGGCGATGAAGGCCGGGTCCTTGGTCTTCCAGTAGCGGGGATCGTTGATCATCTTCTTCAGCTGATCCTCGGTGCGGCCGGTATCGCCGGCCGGCGCTGCGGCGCCGAGGGAGGGCTCCTCCGACATCATCAGGCGATGCATGGTCTTGACGCCGTCGGCGGTGGAGGCCAGGGCGTCGAAGGCCGCCTTGGGCAGGTTGGCCTTGCCCCAGGCCTTGATCTGGCGCGCGCTTTCCTGCCACTGGGCCTCACCGCCGAAATGGCTTTTCAGGTGCTCGATCTGGCCGGTCTGGTCCTGGCTGGCGGCCAGGTCCTGGATCAGGGGCAGCAGGCATTCATGGGCCAGATCATAGACCACCTGGGCCTGGGCCTGGGAGAAGCCGGCCTGATGCAGGCGCTGATTGACCTTCGGATCGCTGGTCAGGGCGGGGTGGGTTGAGGCGATGGCGTACTGCTCGTGGCTGTCGGGGACGCCCAGCGCCCGCCGGAAGCTGCTGATGTCCTCGGCCGGGGCTTGGGGGCCGGGAACCCGGACCATGGACGACGCCCGGCGTTCGAGGTCGCGATAGGCCCGCAGCAGGGCGTCGACCCGCACCTGACCGGCGGCGGCGTCCCAGAACTTGGCCGGGACATTCTCGGGGCGGCCGCCCTCGCCGGACTGGTCGGCGTTGGCGGGCGGAAGGGAGGACTCGGAAAACATGGATGAACTCCTGTGGTGCTTGGGTGAAGGCCCTACGCTCCGGCCCGGCCGCGGGCGGCCAGGGCGAGGAGGTGCAGGACCAGATGTCGCTGGCCTTCCAGATGGCGCAGCGCGTTGTCGCCGGACTCGGGGCCGAGGCAGCGATCGATGGTCATGGATTTCAGGTGCTGCAGGACGGCTTCGCCATCGGGGGTGGCGAACAGCCGGGCGGCCTGACGGGCCAGCAGCAGGGTGTCCTGATCGCCGTGTGGTCCCGGCGGCGACAGGTCCAGCCAGGTCCAGCCGGCGTCACCCGGGGACATGGGTCGGACCCTTGGGCTTGGCCTGGATCGCGCCCGGCGCATCGAGCCTCTGGACCAGGGCGTTCAGAGCCGTGGGATCGGGGGTGATGGCGGCGGCCGGTTGCACCGGGGCCGCGCGGATCAGCTCGGACGGCACGTTGAAGGCCCTGGCGAGCCAGCGGGCGGCAGCATCGGAATCGACGGTGGCCAGGGCCGACGGTCCCAGGCTGGACAGGGCGCCCAGCCAGTTCAGCACGTTGCGGGCATCGCGCCGGCCCTGGTTCTGGGCCAGGGGCGAGCGGTACTGCAGGTCGATGGTCCGGCCGTCCACCTGCAAGGGGGGGATTTCGCCCCGCCGTCGCAGGATGTGGATGGCGCGCAGGATCAACGGGGTCAGCAGCTCGCTCTGCAGGCGGCCATAGGTGGCCCCCAGCAGCCGGGCCATGTCGTCGGCACGCTGCAGCACCTCGGTGGCGGTCAAGGCCGGCGAGGCGGGCTGGCTCAGCTTGTCGCCCATCAGGGCGTGGCGGATTCGCCCCCTGAGATCGTCCAGCACCAGTTGCGAGGTGTCAAAGCGTCCCGGCGCGGTCAGCGGCTGCAATCCGGCCGAGCCCACCGCCTTGGGAATGATAGTGCCGGGGACCAGCTTGATGTTGGCGGGGTTGAGCACGCCATCGTCGTCGGCCTGCCAGATGCCGGTCACCGCGATGGTGGCGTTCTTCAACACCAGTTCCACCACCTTGTTGGCGGTCTTGATGTCGGGCAGCGCCTTCATCACCGGCGACCGGCCATAGACTTCGCCGGGGGCCTTCAGCCAGCGGAAGTTGAGGAAGGGCGAGCTGGAGAATTGCCCCCGGCCCAGGACCAGGTCGGATCCGTCGTCATCCAGCACGGCGGCATAGGAATAGCCGCCGCGGACCGGAACCACGGCTTCGACCACGCCCAGGCGCAGATCGGGGTCGTCGGCCGCCGCCTTGATCACCTCCCGGGGCAGGACCGCCCGGGGGAAGCGGGCCTTCAGCGCCGCGACCGACAGCTCGCTGCGGCGGAAGGTGACGTCCAGGCGTCCGGCCGGGCCTTCCTCCAGCACCACTTGGCCCAGGGGAACCGAGGTGAAGCGAAAGGCGGACGGCTCGCCGGGCGGCGCCTCCTCGAACATCAGCGAGGCGGTGCCGCCGGTGACCGCATCCAGGTAGCACTGGTGCATTTCGATGGCGAAGTTGGAGCGATCGAAATGGGACTGCATCACCGCGGCGATGCGTTCCAGCAACGGCGCGGCCTGGTCCCGGTCCGCTTCGGGCATCTGGTCGCCGGCGGCCAGTCCGAACCACTGCGCCCAGGGCGGAGTCAGCTCCGACAGCAGGCTGGCGGCCAGCTGGTCAACGCAATCGGGGGCGGTTCCGTCGAACAGGCGGTCGGCCTTGCGCTCGCCGGGGACGCTGGAATGAAACATGCCGTCGCGCAGGGGCAGGGCGTAGTCGTAGCATTCCTGCCAGTGGGATTCCCAGGTGCTCCGCCGTTCCTTGGCCTTGCGATAGCGCCGCAGCAGGAAGGACGGGTCGCAGCCCTCGTCTCCCAGCAGGACCTCGCCCAAGGCGGCCTTATCCTCGGCCGCCTCGCGGCGGGGGGATTGGTTGCTGGCCATGGTCACTCTCCCAGCAAGGTCTTGGCCGCCCGATTGCCCGAGGCCGACGATTGCAGCACTCCGGTTTCCGAGGTGGCGATGGTGCCGAGCAGGCCGCGCCGGTTGCGGTTGATGGCGTCAAGCCGGTCCGCCGTGGCGCTGTCCTCGGCGCTGGTCGACGGCGGCAGCACCACCGGGGCCGGGGGCGATGGCGGATCGGGCGAGAAAAAACCACCCATGGCATATCTCCTTTGCTCATTGATCATGGTTTGTTCTCAACGCTTTTCGAGTGAAAGCCTTCCGCCGAGGTGGGGCGGTAATTTGGGCATGGCTCTGGCGTTGATGGCTGGACATTGGTCCTATTAACTTCGGAAGTCAAGGACTTTTTTCCGCATCGGGTGAGAAAGTCATGAAGCTGCGCCGGGGTCAGCACCCACCGCTCCTGAAGCCCCAGGACCCGCTTGACCGCTTCCACGCAGGAATAAAGCCCAAGGGGACTGGGGCGATGGGGTGGGTTGCGGACTTCGGTCTCGATCACGGTCAGGCCGTCCTGAGACCGGAGCCACCCTGGCAGGTCCTGGCCGGGCTCGGGTGTCCAGACCTCCACCGAGGTGCGATGGGCCAGGGGATTGATGCAGACCCAGCCGTCGCCCAGGTGAAGCAGGATGAAGCAGTGGCGAAAGCCGGGCCGCAGCAGGCGCAGCCAAAGCAGGTCGGCCTTGCCGGAGAACACCACCAGGGCGCGGGTCATGCGACGATTCCCTTGGCGCGCAAGCGCTCGCCCAGCCGGTCCAAGGCCTCCCGCCATAGGCGGCCGGTGCCGCTGTCGTCGTCGGCAGTGGTGCCGGTCTCGCCGGAAAAGCGGGCCAGCACCCGCAGATGGGCGCCGCGCAGGACGCGGCTGCGGTAAAGGCGCCGAAGTTCCCGCGCGATATCGTCCGGGGCGCAGGGGCGGGCGATATCGCCCAATCCCGTCTGAAAGCGGGCTCCTTCGTCGCGGGCCAACTGGCAGCGGGAGTACCACGCCCAGGCATCCTCGGGAGTTGCGAAGGGCTCCTCCTTCCTGCTGTCGAGTGTTGGCGCTATGTTCCGTTTTAAAGCCATTTAAGTTCTCCGATGCTAGGATCGTATGCCGATAGTTGTCCCGCATATGGCCGAATAGAGTCAATAAAAAGGTTTATGTTCCTGTGGAACCCGGGGCCGAATTGCGGGACCATCTTCCCATGCTGAAGCACGCCGACATTTGGGCCGCCATTGATG
This sequence comes from Paramagnetospirillum magneticum AMB-1, assembly GCF_000009985.1. Taxonomy (GTDB): domain Bacteria; phylum Pseudomonadota; class Alphaproteobacteria; order Rhodospirillales; family Magnetospirillaceae; genus Phaeospirillum; species Phaeospirillum magneticum. Next base: position 4,639,570 of record NC_007626.1, on the reverse strand, counting down.
CGCTTGCCCGTGACCACGGGCTGACGGCGTCTGCCCTTGCGCGGAAGGCGGGGCTCGATCCCACCACCTTCAACAAGAGCAAGCGCATCACCCGCGAAGGCAAGCCCCGCTGGCCGTCGACGGAAAGCGTCGCCAAGGTCCTGGAGGCGACAGGCGCCAGCATGACCGCCTTCGTCGCCTATATCGAGGACCTGGCCCAGCCCCACAATCAGGCCAGCACCATTCCGCTGGTCGGCTTTGCCCAGGCGGGCGACCGCGGCTATTTCGACGATGCCGGCTATCCCGTGGGCGGCAGTTGGGATGAAATCCCCTTCCCCGAAATCGGCGACCCCCATGCCTATGCGCTGGAGGTCAGCGGCGATTCCATGGAACCCCTTTACCGCGATGGCGATGTGGTCATCGTCTCGCCGGCCGCCGGGGTGCGGCGTGGCGACCGAGTGGTGGTCCGCACCACCGAGGGCGAGGTCATGGTCAAGCAGTTGCTGCGCCAGACCGCCAGGCGCATCGAGTTGGGCTCCATCAATCCCGCCCATCCCGGGCGCTCCCTCGCCACCGAGGAGGTGGCCTGGATGGCCCGCATCCTGTGGTCAAGCCAGTAGCGCTTGCAAATCAGTTCCCGTTGTGTTCTCTTCGTTCTCCATCGTGCCGAGGAGAACGGAATGCCTGTCCGCTTTGCCTTTCGGCGGATGGACGCGGCCGAGCGCCGCCACGATGGTCCCATTCCGCCCTTTGACCCCGCTTCGCGCCCATCGGGTGCGGCGAGGGCGCTGTTCTTTCAGACCCTGGCCGCCGATCAGCGGGACGATCTGTCCCGCCGCCGCCGGTCCCTGCCGGCCGAGGGGGTGGCGGGGGACCGGTTCCTGATCCGCGATCAGGCGCGGCTGCGCTTTTACCGCGATCAGGGCGTCGCCTGGACGGGCTGACGGCAAAAGCAACCCCAAACTCGCCATATGAGCATGGCGCCTTATGTGGATGGACCGCGATCCCGCGACACGGGACAATGGCCGGTGGGGATTTTCCGGTGGAGATGGCCATGGTCCAGTCCATCAATCTCTTTCGCGCCGTCGACGCCCTGTCCCGGGCGGTGGATCTGGTCGGGATCGATGACCTGCAGCACGGCAAGCGCGTCGGTTTCATCGCCTCGCAGGTCGCCAGGGACTTGGGCTGGGACGAGGAGCGGCGGCGCGACATCCTGTTCGCCTCGTTTCTGCACGATTGCGGCGTGTCGACCACCGACGAGCACGGCCATCTGGTCACCGAGCTGGAATGGAGCAATGCCGAAGCCCATTGCCTGAGGGGCGAGGGGCTGCTGCGCGACGTGCCGCCGCTGGCCCATCTGGCGCCCATGGTGCGCTTCCACCACACGCGCTGGAGCCGGCTGGGCGAAATGGGGCTGGAGCCCAGGCTTAGGGAAGACACCAACCTGATCTTTCTGGCCGACCGCCTGGACATGCTGCGCGCCGGCATGGATTCCCCGGCGGCGTTCGAGGAGAAGGGCGGCTTCCTCGGCGTTCTCCGGCGGCACTCGGGAAGCCTGTTCAAGCCGGAACTGGTAGCCGCTCTGGAGAGATGCGCCCAGTCGGAGGCCTTCTGGTTCACCCAGTCGCCCGAACTTCTGGACACCCATCTGCACGACATGGGCGTCCATCACCTGACCCGGCCCATCAGTCACCGTGAACTCCGGTCGCTGGCCGTGATGTTTGCCCGGATCATCGATGCCAAGAGCCCCTTCACCGCCCGGCATTCGGAAAAGGTGGCGGCGCTGGCCGCGCAGATCGCCGGTGACATGGGGCTCGATGCCGAGACCGTGCGTTTGGTGGAGATCGCCGGCTATCTCCATGACCTCGGCAAGCTCCGGGTGCCGGATATGGTGCTGGAAAAGGCGACGCCCCTCGACCCGCACGAGCGGGTGCTGATGAAGCGGCATGCCTTCGACACATACGACGTGCTGTTCCGCCTGTTCGGAGACAACCCCATCGCGCAATGGGCGGCGTTTCACCACGAAACCCTGAACGGAGAGGGCTATCCATTCCAGCTTTCGGCCCAGGCTCTGCCACTGCCGGCGCGCATCATCGCCGTGTCGGACATCTTTCAGGCGCTGGTGCAGGAGCGGCCCTACCGCGCCTCCCTGCTGCCCGCCGAGCTGATGCCCATCATGGAGGGCATGGTTTCGGAGGGGCGGATCGACGGGGCGATTCTCGGCCATGTGGACCAGTCCCTGGAACGGTACTGGCTGCTGGCGGGAGGCGACGCCTCCAGGCTTGGTTCCGGCCGGGCCGGAGCGGAGATGAGGCCGGGCCGGACCGTCCGAACTTAATTACCCGACGATATGGGCGCCGCCGTCGATGAACAGGGTGGTGCCGGTTACCGACTTGGCCAGATCGCTGACCAGATAGGCGGCGAACGAGCCGCAATCGTTGATATCGGCCAGCTGATGGGTCGGCGCCTTCTCGGCGGCGGCGTCCATCAGCTCGTCGAAGCGGTCGATGCCCGAGGCGGCGCGGGTCTTCAGCGGGCCGGGCGACAGGGCCAGGACGCGGATGCCCTTGGGGCCAAGCTCGTGCGCCAGGTACTTGGTGGTGCTTTCCAGCGCGGCCTTGACCGGGCCCATGACGTTGTAGTGCTCGACCACCTTGCGGCCGCCGTAGAACGACACGGTGATCAGGGCGCCGCCATTCTTCATCAGCGGCTCGGCCAGCTTGGCGCAGCGCACGAAGGAGAAGCACGACACGTCCATGGCCAGGGCGAAGCCCTCGCGCGAGCAGTCGGTGACCCGGCCGTGCAGGTCATCGCGATTGGCGTAGGCGATGGAATGGATGACGAAGTCCAGACGGCCCCACTTCTCCTCGATGGCCTTGAACACCGCTTCCAGCTGGCCGTCCTCGCGCACGTCGCAGGGCAGGTAGATGGGGGCGAACAGACCCTCGGCCAGGGGGCGGACGTATTTGTCGCCCTTCTCGTTGAGATAGGTGATGGCCAGTTCGGCGCCATAGGCGTGGCAATGCTTGGCGATGCCGTAAGCGATGGACTGATCGTTGGCGATGCCGATGATCAATCCTTTCTTGCCGCGAAGATCGAGAAGCCTCAGCGGGGCCGGGGCGGCATTCGCGTCGATGTTCATGATGACTGACTCTCCAATATGCTTTGCTGCATCGCAGCATAGACCTGCCGTTTGCATATCTTCAAGCGGTATGACCAGCCGCGCCCTGCATTTCGCACAACCGTAATATTCGGAAAACATTGAGTGTTCGCCGGTTCGCCAATGGACTTGACGCTCGGCCACGCCCGGCGCTATGACTCGAAGCGTGGTGATTTGTCCGACCGGATTGCGGCCACGTAAAACATCCCGCTAAAGAGGTCCGAGCGCTCCGCCAGTCGAGCCCCGGCCCACTCCATGGTCGGGGTTTTTGTCTTCGGAGGTCCTATGAACAGCAACGATTCCAAGCCGTCCCGCACTTGGCGCCCCCGCACCAGGGCCGTGCGCGGTGGATTGTCCCGCACCAATTTCTGCGAGACCTCGGAAGCCGTGTTCATGAATTCCGGCTATGTCTACGACAGCGCCGAGGAGGCCGAGGCCAGCTTCGACGGCACCTTGGACCGTATGGTCTATTCCCGCTTCAAGAACCCGACCGTCGCCGTGTTCGAGCAGCGTCTGGCCGAGATGGAAGGCGCGCCGCCCGGCATGGCCGTGGCGGCCCGGGCCACCGCCTCGGGGATGGCCGCCGTTCACGCCGCCCTGCTGTGTCAGCTTAGAGCTGGCGACCGGGTGGTGGCCTCCACGGCGCTGTTCGGCTCGTGTCACTGGATCATCAACGAGTTGCTGCCGCGCTATGGCGTCGAGCGGGTGTTCGTGGACGGCACCGACCTCAAATCCTGGGAAGCGGCGCTGTCCCGGCCCACCGCCTGTGTCTTCCTGGAGACTCCCTCCAACCCGACCCTGGAGATCATCGACCTCGCCGCCGTGTGCGAGCTTGCCCACAAGGCCGGCGCCAAGGTGGTGGTGGACAACGTCTTCGCCACGCCCATCCTGCAAAGCCCGCTGGAACTGGGGGCCGACATCGTCGTCTATTCCGCCACCAAGCACATGGACGGCCAGGGCCGGTGCTTAGGGGGAGCGGTGCTGGGCTCGCCGGAATTCTGTGCCGACATCCTGGGGCCGTTCCTGCGCAACACCGGCCCGGCCCTCTCGCCGTTCAACGCCTGGGTGCTGCTCAAGGGGCTCGAGACCCTGGACCTGCGCATGGAGCGTCATTGCGCCAACGCCCTGAAGGTGGCCCGCTTCCTGGAAGCCCGTCCCGAGGTGGCCCGCGTGCTCTACCCCGGCCTGGAAAGCCATCCCCAGCACGATCTGGCCAAGCGCCAGATGCGCGGCTGGGGCAGCATCGTCGCGCTGGAGCTCAAGGGCGGCAAGCCGGCGGCCTACAAGCTGCTGAACGGTGTCGAGTTGATCGACATCTCCAACAATCTCGGCGACGCCAAGAGCCTGATCACCCATCCCTGGACCACCACCCACCAGCGCCTGTCGCCCGAGGACAAGCTTTCCATGGGCATTACCGAAGGATTGCTGCGTCTGTCGGTGGGCCTCGAGGACGGCGACGACCTGGTCGAGGACCTGGGCCGGGCGCTGGAAGGCTAGAACCGATCGATTCTGTCCATGGACAAAGGCCGATACCCACCTGATATGATGGGTATCGGCATTGTTCCGCATGGGGATCTTCATGTACAGCCAGACCACCCGAGACATCGAGGTGACCGTCAAGCCTTTCTACCTGGACGACCAGTCCTCGCCCGGCGACAACCACTTCGTCTGGGCTTATCGCGTGCGGATCGTCAACAAGGGCAGCCGCACCGTCCAGCTCCTGCGTCGCCACTGGGTCATCACCGATGCCATCGGCCGGGTGCAGGAGGTCAAGGGCCCCGGCGTGGTGGGCGAACAGCCCGTTCTGCGCCCCGGCGACGCCTATGAATATACTTCGGGGACCCCGCTGCCGACGCCGTCGGGCATCATGGTCGGCACCTACGAGATGGAGGACGAGGACGGCTCGGCCTTCGACATCGCCATTCCCGCTTTCTCCCTGGACAGCCCGCACGAGAAGCCCCGGCTGAACTAGCCGGGCTTGTAAAATCCGAAAGGCGCAGCCACATGCCCGATCGTGACCACCGCGAAAGGAAAGCCGCCATGAGCAAGGACGCCACCTCTCTCACCCTGCCCAGGGAGCTTCTCCCCGCTACCGGCTCCCGCCTGGACAAGCCCTCGCGGGAAGAGGCCGAGGAGGCGGTGCGCACCCTGCTGCGCTGGGCCGGCGACGATCCCGACCGCGAGGGGCTGGTGGGCACTCCCGACCGGGTGGTGCGCGCCTACGAGGAGTTTTTCTCGGGCTACGACCAGGACCCCACCGAGATTCTGCACCGCACCTTCGAGGAAACCGACGGCTACGACGAGATGGTGCTGCTGCGCGATATCCGCCTGGAATCCCATTGCGAGCATCACGTGGTGCCGATCATCGGCAAGGCCCATGTGGCCTATCTGCCCAACCGCCGGGTGGTGGGCATCTCCAAGCTGGCCCGCGTGGTGGAGATCTATTCGCGCCGCCTGCAGATCCAGGAAAAGCTGACGGCCCAGATCGCCAATACCATCAACGACGTGCTCCAGCCCAAGGGCGTGGCCGTGGTCATCGAAGCCGCCCACCAGTGCATGACCACCCGCGGCATCCACAAGCCCGGCGTCACCATGGTCACCAGCCGCATGCTCGGCGCCTTCCGCGAGGACCCCGCTACCCGCCGGGAATTCATGGCGCTAATTCACAACCAGCACTCGGGCGGGCTGTCGAACGTGTAGCCGGGTTAGGCAGGGCGGCCGCCCCGGTCCTTCGCGCCCCCCAGGGTTGGCGCGCCGCGTGCATTGATACCCCCCGACATGACTGCAACCGGGGGCGTCATCATGCTCACGAATATCCAGGGCCGTTCAGAGATCCGGACGGAAAATCAGCGCGTTGGCGACGGTTCCTCCGGTGACGCGACGGCGGCGTTCCGGGCGGCACTCCTTGCCGCGACGGGCGGCGGGGCGGCAAAATCTGCCGCGAGCGGCACGGCTGTCCAAGGGGCGGGCGGCACCACCAGCCCGGCGGCCTCGCTGCCCATTGACCTGCTGCAATCGGAGCCCACGGCAGCCGACAGCCGCATCGCCGATTTTCGCGCCTGGAAGACCGACTACTTCAAGCACGGCATCGGCGACGACCGGCGCCAGCAGGTGGAAGACAGCTCGGCCGCCTTCGAGGCGGTGCTGACCAAGGCGGCGTCCTGTGGTGGCTTAGAGGACCCCAAGGCCTTCCTGCAATCGCTGTCGCCGTCGGAGTTGAAGGCGGTCCAGACCATCCAGTGCCTGGCCAATCCCATCCAGGTCGGCAGCCTCAGCCAGGAGGGGGCGTCGAACCTGCTGCGGGCGCCGGATCAGGCCCAGGACCTCGATCACGACGGGTTCGAGGAGGTTGGCGCGGCGAAGACCTCCCACTTCCCGCCACCCGATGCCCCGGCCAGCGTCAAGCAGGCCTGGAAGGAGGCCACGGCGAATCTGAGCGACGGCGACCTGATGCTGCTGAGCGGCAGCTTCCTGGTGGGCAGCCTGCCGGAGGCGGGTGGCGGCAACGCCTATCTTGGCCCCGACGCCGATTACGCCGGTCTCGTCCAGCGCACCATCGACGGCGCCAAGCTGTCGTCCAAGTATGACCAGTCCTGGCAGCATGAAACCCGCACCAGGCAGATCGATCTGCTGCAATCCTTTCTCGACCGGCTGGGGACCGCCTGATCGGAGCCTTCAGGCCCTGATCAGTCCATTCAAGGGCGTGGCGGCGGCGCTGTCGGGAAAGACGGCGCCGTCCAGGACCTTGGGCGACAGGCCCAGATGGTCGCGCAGGATGGCCTTGAACACCGAACGCCCGTCCAGGGTCGGCCGCAGGTCGCGGCCCTGGTGCAGCTGTGCCTTGTCCAGGCCCGGCCAGTCGGCGATCACCCGTCCGCCCGCCAAGGGGCCGCCCGCCAGGATCATGGCGCCGCCGGTGCCGTGGTCGCTGCCGCCGGTGCCGTTCTCGGCGACGGTGCGGCCGAATTCCGAGGCCGCCACCACCATGGTGGTCTTCCAGGCGGGGCCAAGGGCGCGCGCCAGGGCATTGATGCCCTCGGCCAACTGGCCCAGGGGCTGGGCCATGCGGCCGAACTGGCCGGTATGGGTATCCCAGCCGCCCAGTTCCATCACCGCCAGCCGGGGGCCGGCGGGGGCGGCCATCAGGCTGCCGGCGGCGCCGGCCAGGGCGGGAAAGGCGTTGGCGACCTTGCGGGCTCCTCCCGCCATGCCCGGCTCGGCGGCCAGGGCCTCGGTGGCCAGGGAGTCCATCTGGACGCCCTCCTCGAAGGCCATGGACAGCAGCGGATCATCGGCGTAAAGCGCCCGCAGGGCGGCCAGCCGGGTCGGCGGCAGGCCGGGCAGCGGAGACGGCGCCCAGGACGAGGCCTTGGCCGGACCGCGCAACAGCAGCGGCAAGGCTTGGCTCACCGCCAGGGCGGGCGGATTGCCCAGGGCCGCCGCCGCCCGGTTCAGCCAGCCGTCATGAAGGGCGTGGGGCCGTGCGCCACCGGATTCCAGCACATCCTGACCATCGAAATGGGAACGCTCGCGATAGGGCGAGGCCACCGCATGCACCACCGCCAACTCGCGGGCCTGCCAAAGGGGCTGCAGCGGCGCCAGGGCCGGATGCAGGGCGAAGGTGGCGTCGAGGCGCGGGGCGGNCTCTGCCTTGAGGGCGATGCCGCCCCGCGCCGTCTCGTAGGACGGATCGCCCAGCGGCGGCACGGCATGCAGCCCGTCCATGCCGCCGCGCAGGACGATCACCACCAGACGCCGCTCGGCCACCGGGGCGGCCAGGGCGGCGGGAATGAACCCCAGAGCGGCGGTCGCGCCGAGAAAGACGCGGCGGGAGAGGTGCATGCTCATCTCCTCTGAAACTCCCGACTGGCCAGCAGCAGGAACAGGGCTTCGGACCCGCTGGCGCCGGCCAGGGCCTGACGGGTGGCGGGACCGGCGGCGATCACCTGCTCGGCCAGGGCGGCGGTGACGCCTTTGCCCCGGCGGTCGGCCAGGGCCTTGAGCCATTCCAGGCGAAGCATCAGCGCTTCCGGTGCCATCCAGCCTTCCGCCCGGTCGGGCCAGCCGGCCGGTGACGGCGCCGACCAGACGGGCTGGCCCAGCAGATTGAGGGACTGAACCAGACGGCGGTCGAAATCCTCGCCGCCTTCGATGCCGGTCAGCCGCAGGGCGGCGACGACCAGATCTTCGGGGCTGCGCAGCTTGGCCAGGGGCTGGGCCCAGGTCTCATTGCGGGTGACCAGCAGGCGGGTCACCGCCAGCAGATCGCCGTCGGTGTCGAGGAAGGCGCGGGCCAGCCCGTCGACCAGGGCGGGCGGCGGCTCGTCGGCGGCGAAATGCCGGGCCAGCTTGGTGGCGACGAAGCGGGCGGTGGCCTTGTCTCGCGACAGGATCAGCAGGGCGCGCTCGGCCTCCATTTCGCCGCCGTCGAAGCTCTTGCCCAGCAGCCGCTTCGGCCCCGGCTCGTGGCGGTTGGGGACGTAGCGGAAGAAGCCTCCCGCCGGATCGATGGTCCAGCCGGTCAGGATGCCGGCGAAGGCTTCCACGTCCGCCTGACCGTAGCCGCCGTTCACGCCCAGGGTGTGCAGTTCCAGAATCTCGCGGGCCAGATTCTCGTTCAGCCCCTTGCGCTGCTTTTGCCCGGCGGGCGAGTTGGGGCCGATGGACTGGGCGTTGTCCAGATAGCCCAGCATGGCGGGGTGGCGGACCACGCCGCGCAGCATGTCGTGAAAGTGCCCCAGCACCTGGGGCCGGATGGCCTCGCGCTCGAAGGCGCCGATGATGGGCGCCACATGATGACGCTGGGCCGAGACGGTGAAATGATTGCTCCAGAACCGGACCAGCCGTTCCACCACCGGACTGCGCGACGAGATGGCCGCACGGGTGCGGGCCGCCGCTTCCGCGACGAACAGGCGGCGCATCTCCTCCTTGCCCAGTTCGGGATTGGTCTTCTTGGCCTTCCTGATCTCCTCCATGCGCCGAAGCGTGGTGGCGTGATCGGGCAGGCCGGACAATTCCGGCGGCACGGCCGGATGGTCCAGTTGTTCCAGCACCCAGGCGCGGGGATCGGCGGCGATGGCGGCGACCTCGCCGGGGGCGGCGCCCATCCCGAAGCGGGTGAGGGCGAAAAGGGCGGCTTCCTTGCTCATGAGCTTATTCGTGCCAAAGAAATGCGGCGGCATGAAGGCGGAGACTATGCTCTTTGGCGCAATCATGGGTAGATCGTGCGGTTGCATTGATCCCTCATTCGCCGATCCGCATCATTGCGGCCATTCGCCTTGCCCCCCCGGGGGGGAAGAGAGCCAGGCGAAACCATGGGGGAGGACAAAATGAAGGCATGGGCAGGGCTTGCCGCCGTGGGACTTTTGGTCGCGTCCGGCGCCATCGCTGCTCCGCAATCGGTGGAGTACAAGGGGCGGAAAATCCAGGCGGAGGCGGGTGACCAGGCCGGCGAATGCGTCGCCCTGGTGCGCAAGGCCATCGACATGACGGCGGAGCTGGCGCCGAAGCAGCGCGCTCTGGCCGCCGAGGTCAAGGATTTGCGCTGTCTGCCCGTTCCCGAGGGCAAGCGGACCAACGAGGTCGCCGACAACACCATCGGAATCTACACCATGCAATCGCCGGACACCCCCGGCGGATACATCCGCTTCCCCTTGAAGCCCGGGAACCTGTCCGCCGCCGAGGTGGTCATGTCGCTGGTGGGCAACGGCCAGTATGCCAAATGGCACCAGGCCTATCTGGCGGCCAAGCGGCAGGGCGACCCATCGGCCGGGCGGTACCATGCCCTCCTGACCAAGTCGGACCAGAAGGTCCTGATCGCCGCTGAATGCGAATTGCTCGACCACCGGCGGGCGGCGGCCAAATCCCTTGATCTCGGGGAACGGCGGATCGCCTCCATCAACCGGCAGAGTTCACTGCGCGGTTGTCCCTGAGTGCCGGGGGCTACTTCTTGGACTTGCCCCGGGGCATGCGCGATTCCATCAGGGCGAAGAGCTTGGTGTCGAACAGCCAGATCATGACGCCCTCTTCGCTTTCCTTCATCTGGCCCTCGTTGGTGCCGTTCAGCCAGCGGACGTAATAGGGCACCTTCTGGACCGGCGGGCCCCAGCGCTCGGCCAGGTAGGCGAAGGTGGTGGGGAACTTGTCCGCGTCCTGGCGGCCGACGATCTGGAAGATGCGCTGGCTGCCGGCCTCGTCCTCGATGGTCATGAACCACAATTCGGTGGGCACGCCGCCGACCGTAGTGGGGCGCGGGCTCCAGTTGTTCTTGCCGTCATCGGCGAACAGGGCGCAGCGGTCCACCTTGGCGGTGACCATGGCGCCCACCATCATCAGCGGGGTCTTCTCCACCCCCGGCGGCTTGTCGGCATCCCAGCCGCAGACCATCCGGGTGTTGGCGGGCAGGGCGGCATAGCGCAGCTGGTTGGCGCGCATACCCAACTGGGCCTGCCCCAGCTCCAGCGGCCGGGTGGTGTCGGCGGCCCAGGCGGGCAGGCTCAGCAGAAGAAGGCCGAGGAGGGCGGCAAGGCGCATGGGCGGCTACTCGCGATTGGAGGTTCCGGGGGATCGCATCAACTTGCGCAGCCGGACGTCGCCCACGGCGATGGCGAACTGGTCCGGGTACTTGTCGTCGATGAACATCAGGGTCTCGTGCTGCTCGTCCTTCCAGCCCAGCATGCGCTCGGCCTGGGTTCCGGGCTGGCCCAGCATGGCGCCCAACAGGCCGGCGGCCTTGTCCCATTCGGAATTGCGGCCCCACAGGCTGAACTGGGCCAGGCGGTAGCGGCCCTGCGAGCCTTGCTCGACGAAGATCAGCCACAGCCGCGCCTCGCCGAACACCGTCGGCACGCCGGCCAGGGCCCAGGTGCCGTTGCCGTCGTCGGCGAACACGGCGCAGCGGCGCACATGATCGGCCCCGCGCGAGCGCTGGGCCTGCATCAGGCCGGGATTGGCCAGCTTGGGCTTTTCCAGGTCGGATTCACAGACGATGCGCCGGCCGGGGGCCAGCTTCATGGTGCGCACGTCTTCCAGTTGGGCTCCCGGCTGCGGCAGGTCCTCGCCCAGCGCCCGGACCACCTTGGGGTCGGCCGAGGCCGTGCCAGCACCCAGCAGCAGGGCGGCGACGAATGCGGGAATCCAGAAACGAGCCGTCATGGGGTGCGCCAATCCATTGTGCAGCAGCGAAGTATGGCACGGCGACGGCGCGCCGTCATCGGGTCTCCGCTGCAAGGGTCTCAAGCTTTCCTGACGCAGCCCTGTCGGCTCCCGAGGGCAGGGGGGCGGTCTGGTCGGCCACCCAGGCGGCGATGTCGTCCACCACCACCTGGGCCTGGAGGTCGCGCAGCAGCATGTGCCAGCCATTGGCGTAAAGGGCGGCACGCTGGCGGGTTCCCAGATGGGGCAGGGCCGCCACCGCGTCCCAGGTGGGTTCGGGCGGGATGATCTGGTCATGGGCGCCGTAAAGCAGCAGCAGGGGCAGGTCCAGCCTCGGCGCATCCCGTTGCGCCGCATCCATCAGGTCGACCATGCCGTGAATGGCGTCCACCCGGGTTTCCTTGATGACCAGGGGGTCGCGGGACAGGGCGCGCAGCATCTCGATATTGTCGGACGGCATGATCTTCAGGCCACGCCCGGTCAGCGTCCAGCCGGGTGCGACCTTGTAGCTCAGCCACAGGGCGGCCCGCTGGTACCACGGCATGCTGGCCCGGCCCCAGACCGCCGGCGCCGACAGGATGATCCCCCTGACCTCGGGCGGCGGGGCGTGGACGGTGGCCTCGATGACCACGGCGCCCCCCATGCTCTCGCCCAGCAGATAGAGCGGCGCCGGACCGTGGCGGGCGGCCAGCAGGCGCGACACGGTGCGCAGGTCGGCGGCCATGGTCTCGGTGGACGACCACCAGCCGGGATGGGGGGCCTGGCCGAAGCCGCGCTGGTCATAGGCGTAGACGGCGATCCCCTGGGCCGCCAGACCCTTGCCCGGACCGTCGAAGGCGTTGGAATAATCGTTCATGCCATGGGCGGCGACGATCACCGCCTTGGGCGCGGCGGTGGGCAGCCACGAGCGCAGAGGCAGCCTTGCCCCGTCGCCGGTGACGATGGCCCCATCCTCCAGGGCGGCGGGACGGATGTCCGGTCCCGCCGGCTGGGTGCTGGCGGCGCAGGCGGAAAGCAGCAACCCCATCAGCAGGCCTCCCAGGATCCCCGAGGCGCGGGCGCGCATTATTTCGCCCCCGAGGCGCGGATGCGCATTACTTCGCCGAGGTCAGTTGCAGGAAGATGTCCTCGAGGTCGGTCTCCTCGGTGGACAGGTCGGCGATGGAGAGATGGGCGGCGGCGAAGGCGTCGAGGATGCGGCCCATGGGCATGGCCGAGGGGCGATAGCGCAACAGCAGGCGGCGCCCGCCCAGCCGCTCCGGCCCGAACGGCGCCAGTTCCGGCGGGATCTCCGCCAGATCGGCGGCCAGGGTGATGGTCAAGGCCTTGCCGTCGATGCGCTTGAGGAGGTTGGGGGTGGAATCGCAGGCCACCAGCTTGCCATGGTTGATGATGGCGATGCGGTCGCACAGCTCTTCCGCTTCCTCCAGGTAATGGGTGGTTAGCAAGATGGTGGTGCCCTTGGCGTTCAGCTCGCGCACATAGGCCCACAATTGCTGGCGCAGTTCGATGTCGACCCCGGCGGTGGGCTCGTCGAGCACCAGCACCGGCGGGGCGTGCACCATGGCCTTGGCCACCAGCAGCCGGCGGCGCATGCCGCCCGACAGGGTCCGGGCATAGGCTCCGGCCTTGTCGGCCAGCCCCACGGCTTCGAGGATTTCCATGGTGCGGCGTTCGGACTTGGGCACGCCGTACATGCCGGCCTGGACGTCCAGCAACTCGCGCGGCGTGAAGAAGGGGTCCAGGTTCAGTTCCTGCGGCACCACGCCGATGGCGGCCTTGGCGCCCCTGGCGTCCACGTCGATGTCGCGGTCCCAGATTCTGACCCGGCCCTCGGTCTTGCGCACCAGACCGGCCATGATGTTGATGAAGGTGCTCTTGCCGGCGCCGTTGGGACCCAGCAGGCCAAAGAACGAGCCGCGCGGCACCGACAGCGAAACGCCGTCCAGGGCGCGCTTTTCCCCGCTCCGGCCCTTGTAGACCTTGACCAGGGAGTGGGCTTCCACTGCCGATTCGGGCAGGGTGGGATGAGAGAGTGATTGAACCATGGCCACCAATGGGTATCATCCGGCCAACACCTCGGTCAACGGAGCACCCATGTCTTCCGCTTCCACCCAGCCCGCTTTCGACACCGTCACCGTTTCCGCCGCCAAGGTCGCCTGTGACGGCGACGTGGCCAACGGCCTCGGCCATCCCCGCGTCTTCCTCGACCTGACCGCCGAGGGCAAGATCGTTTGCCCTTACTGCTCGCGGACCTACGTGCTGGCCGAAGGCGCCAAGATCGGTCATCACTGAGGTGGGCGAAGCCCCCCGGCATGTGACGCTGATCGACGGCTCGGGCTTCATCTTCCGGGCCTTCCACGGCCTGCCGCCCATGACCCGGGCCGACGGGACGCCGGTGAACGCCGTCTATGGCTTCACCACCATGCTGATGAAGCTGCTGGCCGACTCGTCCTCCGATCATGTGGCGGTGATCTTCGATTCGTCGCGCAAGACCTTCCGCAGCGCGATCTACCCCGAATACAAGGCCCACCGCCCGCCCGCCCCCGAGGAGCTGGTGCCCCAGTTCCCGCTGGTGCGCGAGGCGACGCGGGCCTTTGACCTGCCGGCCATCGAGCTGGAAGGCTTCGAGGCCGACGACCTGATCGCCACCTATGCCCGTCTGGCGGTGGAGGCGGGCGCCAGGGTCACCATCGTCTCGTCCGACAAGGACCTGATGCAGTTGGTGGGGCCGGGGGTCGAGATGATCGACCCCATGAAGAACCGCACCATCGGCGAGGCCGAAGTGCGGGAAAAGTTCGGCGTTTCCCCCGACAAGGTGGTCGACGTCCAGGCCCTGTGCGGCGATTCCTCGGATAACGTGCCCGGCGTGCCCGGCATCGGCGTCAAGACGGCGGCGCAGTTGATCGAGGAATACGGCGATCTCGACACCCTGCTGGCCAGGGCGTCGGAGATCAAGCAGCCCAAGCGCCGCGAATCCCTGATAGCCAATGCCGATCTCGCCCGCATCTCGCGCGAGTTGGTGCGGCTGCGCACCGACGCGCCGGTGCCGGTGCCGCTGTCCGAGCTGGACGTCAAGCCGCCGGCGCCGGAAAAGCTGGCCGCCTTCTGCGCCGCCCAGGGCTTCCGCTCGCTGATGGGCCGCCTAAACGCCAAGATTCCCACCGCCGCTCCCACCGCCACGCGGGCGGTGCTGCCCACCGAGGCTCCGGCCGAGGCGCCGTCCCTGCCGCCCAAGGTGGAGACCGCCTACGAGCTGGTCACCGATCTGGCAGCGCTGGAAAACTGGATCGCCCTGGCCACCGGGGGCGGGCTGGTGGGCTTCGACACCGAGACCACTGGCCTCGACCCCCTGCGCGCCCGGCTGGTGGGCGTGTCCCTGGCGGTGGCGCCGGGGCGGGCCTGCTACATTCCCGTGCTGCACGCCCCGGCCCAGGCCCAGGGCGACCTGCTGGGCGGCCCGTCGACCGACGCGCCCCAGATCATTCCCGCCGCCGAGACCCTGGCCCGGCTGAAGCCGCTGCTGGCCGATCCTTCGGTGCTGAAGGTCGGGCACAACATCAAGTACGACATGCAGGTGATGGCCATGCAGGGCCTGGCCGTCGAGCCCTTCGACGACACCATGCTGCTGTCCTACGCCCTGGACGGGGCCAGCCACGGTCACGGCCTGGACGAGCTGTGCCTGCTGCATCTCGGCCACGCCAACATCCCGTTCTCCGAGGTCTGCGGCAGCGGGCGCAATCAGGTGACCTTCGACCGGGTGCCGCTGGACAAGGCCCGCGACTATGCCGCCGAGGACGCGGACATGACGCTGCGGCTGCATGCGCTGTTGAAACCGCGCCTTTTGTCCGAGCGCATGGTCAGCGTCTATGAGACGCTGGAACGTCCGTTGGTGCCGGTGATCGCCGCCATGGAGCGCGACGGCATCAAGGTCGACCGCGCCCAGCTGATGGCGCTGTCCGAGGATTTCGGCCGCCGCCTGACCGAGTTGGAGACCGAGGTCATCGCCCTCAACAATGGCGAGGCCTTCAACCTGGGCTCGCCGCAGCAACTGGGCAAGGTGCTGTTCGAGACCCTGAACCTCCCCGGTGGCAAGAAGACCAAGACCGGGCAATGGGCCACCGGCGCCGACGTGCTGGAAGAGCTGGCGCCGTTGCATGCGCTGCCCGCCCGCCTGCTGGACTGGCGCCAGTTGTCCAAGCTGAAGGGCACCTATACCGACGCCCTGGTGGCCCAGATCAATCCGGCCACCGGCCGGGTCCACACCAGTTATTCCCTGGCGGCCACCACCACCGGGCGGCTGTCGTCGTCGGACCCCAACCTGCAGAACATTCCCATCCGCACCGAGGAAGGCCGCAAGATCCGCCACGCTTTCGTCGCCGAACCGGGCAAGAAACTGGTCAGCGCCGACTACTCCCAGATCGAACTGCGTCTGGTGGCCCATGTGGCGGAGATCGCCGGCCTGCGCGATGCCTTCGCCCATGGCGCCGACATCCACGCCATCACCGCGTCACAGGTGTTCGGCGTGCCGCTGGACGGGATCGACCCGGCGCTCCGCCGCCGGGCCAAGGCCATCAATTTCGGCATCATCTACGGTATCAGCGCCTTCGGTCTGGCGGCCCAGCTGGGCATCCCCCAGGGTGAGGCCAAGGCCTATATCGAGGCTTATTTCGCCCGGTATCCCGAAATCCGCGCCTATATGGAGCGGACCAAGGAAGAGGCCCGCGACCAGGGCTTCGTCACCACCTTGTTCGGCCGCAAGGTCTTCACCCCGGGCATCAAGGACAAGAACGGCGCCATGCGCGCCTTCGCCGAGCGCGCCGCCATCAACGGCCCCATCCAGGGCGGGGCCGCCGACATCATCAAGCGCGCCATGATCCGCCTGCCCGCCGCCCTGGCCGCTGCCGGCCTGTCGGCCCGGCTGCTGCTCCAGGTCCATGACGAACTGGTGCTCGAAGCCCCCGAGGCGGAGGCCGACGCCACCGTCGCGGTGGTCAAGCAGGTCATGGAAGCTGCCGCCAGCCTCTCCGTCCCCCTGCTGGTGGAAGCCGGCATCGCCGACACCTGGGGTGCGGCGCACTGAAGTGACCGGCGTTAACTCTGGTCCATGACAAGGCGGGCTGCCGCCCGCACCCGCCTAGGGCGCGATGCCCCGGTCCCCCTTTGTTTTTATCAATAGGCAAGAATGAGGTTTGGAGCCGTGGCCTCCAGGCGTGAGGCCGGGCGGACCTGGATTGACTGAAGCCGGACACGCTCCTGGCGGCGCATACCTTCGCCATGGCGGGGGTGAGTTGGGCCGCGGGCGGTCAAAGCGGCTATTACAATCCATTCATGATGTGTTTAATAAAAGTGCTTAATAAAGGCCCAGTCATTACAATAATCCCATTTGTAATGCGGGCATTATGCTATTGCGGATCTGATTCCGTTGGACATACTATCGTCCAGGAAGATCCTCGTCACAGGGATGAGGCGAAGCGACCTGAAAGGGGGCGTCCATGGACTCGGCCACATTGGAGATGGTGTTGACCGCCTATGACGAGACCGTTCAGGATGCCTTGGCCGCCGGGCAAGGAGCCGGTGTCGCCCACGCCGAGGGACTGACGGCCGCAGCCATGCTGCTGGCGGCGGTCACCGGCGTCGAGGACGCAGCCGCCCGCGCCGAGGTCGAGGCGCTTGATCCCAGAAAGAGGCTCGCCGCCTAGCGGGCGGCGACGATTGTTTCGTGGATGACGTGATGGCCATGATCGAGACTCTCACCGAAGAAAAAAACCGGCTCGACCACGAGCTGGACGCGGCGCTTCATACCTTCGCTGAATACGAGGAGGGGATGAACGTTCGCTGGCAGACCGCCGACCCCGTTGCCCGCCAGGCGCTGATGGACGAGCGCAATCAGGTGGAAGAGCAACTGGGGATCGTCACCATGGTGGTCCGCCTCGACGAGATTCGCGAACAGCTCGAGGCTCTTCGCCAGCGGGTGGCCTGATTCTCCCTACTTCATCCTGACGCGATAGCGCAGCACCGCCTCGCCCTTGGCCGGGACCTGGACGAGCCAGCGCACCTGGCTGGCGCTTTCCTTGGCGTGGGGCGCACTCTCTTCCAGCATCAGCCAGTCGGAGCGGAAGGTCTCGCGGATTGTGACGGCTTCCGGCCGTTCGCCGCCATTGGCCAGCCGGATCTCCCAGGCGGTTTCCGTCACCTCGGCCGAGACCTTCTGGTAGTCGGTCTGGACCCGCCTGGCGGTGAGGTCGAAGGCCTGACCCAGGGTCAGGCGGGCCTCGGCCCCTTCGGGCAGGACGGGCAGCATGTCCTCGCCCAGCAGGACCGGGTCGCCGCCGGGACCGCGCATGGTCACCCGGATGGGGCCGGCGGGGATGGGCTTGCCCAGTCCGGCCCTGGCGGTGTTGGCGAAGCCGAGCCGCAGCACCGGGTGCTGAGGCCGCGCATCCAGCGACCGCGACAGGAAGGCATTGGCGCCTTGGGATTCCAGAACCAGCTCGCGGCTCACCCTCACCTGGGCCGGCGGCAGCAGGGGCACCTGCCGGCTTTCGCCGTCACGCAGGGTGACCGGCCGGGGCAAGGTGTAGACATGATAGGGGCCGACCGCCTCGCGCGACGGCAGGGGGGCCGCCTCGGCCATGGCGCGGGCCATCATCTTGGGGGCGCCGCCGCCGGTCTGAGGCCGCCCCGCCACCAGATGCAGGGTGGCGTCGGTGAAATCGGCGCCGCTGGCATTGCTGAGATCGGCCCAGATGGTCAGGGACAATTGATCGCCCTTCAACTCGCCATTGGCCTGGGACGACCATGCCAGACCGTCGGCGGCATAGGACAGTTCCAACTCGCGCCGTCCGGCGGCTTCGGCCTCCACCTGAGCGCGGAGGGCCGGGCGCGGCCCCAGGCCGGGGGCCAGTCCGTCATAGACGATGCGCGACGGCCGGCCCGCCACCACCTTGCCGTCGGCTTCGAACAGCGGCGTTCCCTCGGTGGCCAGGACCTTGGCGGCCTGGGCCGGGCCGTTGCCGTCCCAGATCACCGAGACCGTCCGGCCGAGATGGGCCGCCAATTGCCGCTCCGCCGACAGGGCGCCGGGGTCGATCCAGCGCTCGGTGACGGTCAGGCCATGTCCTTCGATGGTGGCGCTGCCCGGTCGGATGGTGCGGGGAATGCCGTCCAGGATCAGGCTGGAGAGCCCCTTTTCCAGGAATGCCGGGCGGCGGTCGCGGATCAGGGCCGGACCATCCTGGTGCAGGCTCAGCGAAAGGGTCGAGCGCTCCTCGGGCGGCACCGTGACCTCGGCGGCGGAGGCGGTCACGGAGGCGGATACGGCAAGCAGCAGGGCGAGGCGACGGGACATGGGGCGGGGCTCCAGGGTCAACCCCTCGACCCTGGCTCCGGATTGCGGCTAAACGATGGTCAACGGACCGAAATGCGGTCCACCACCCATTTGACGCCGTCGAAGCCGCGAACGAAGTCGGCGGCCTTGTCGGCGTCGGCCTTGGAGCGGGTGGAGCCCTGCAGGAAGGCGACGCCGTTGACCACGCGCACCGTATAAGCGCCGGTGATCGCGTCTTCGCCCAGCAGCCCGGCATAGATCCGCTGTTCCAGATTGGGATCGGGGATATACATGGGGTGCGCCGGATTCTCGGCCAGGACCAGATCGTCATAGACCTGGGTGACGCCCTCGACGCTGCGGGCCGTCTCGGCGGCGCGGCGGCGCTGGTCGGGCTTGGCCACGGCGCCGGTCAGCAGCACGCCGCCGTCCCAGGCGCGGACGGAAACTCCCTTGAAGGCCTCGCGGTCGGCCTGGGCCAGCATGGTCTGAACCTTCTTGCCCACCGAGTCGTCCCAATTGCGCTCTGCTCGCGGCCGCACGACCCGGCCCTGGGCGTCGAAGCTGAGATCCGAGCTGCGCGGCGGGGCGGTGACGGTGGGCGATCCCTGGTCCGGGGTGCAGGCGGCAAGGCCGATCAGGCCGAGACAGAGGCAAAGGGCTTTAGCGGGCTTGTTCATTGGGTTCGTCGCCATCTTCTTCGATGACCGCCTCGGTGGCGGCGTCCAGATGCCGGCCGTGACGAAAGCGGCGGAACAGCCACACGCCCATCACCCCGGAAGCGACGAACAATACCACGCTGGCGCCGATGCGGAAGACCGGATCCACCTGAATGCCGCTGCCCAGCAGGGCGAAAACCACCGTCTGGGGCAGATAGCCCAGCAGCGAGCCCAGGAAGAACGGAATCGGCCGGGCTCCGGACACTCCCGCCGCCAGATTGGTGATCACGTTGCTGCCCACCGGCAGCAGGCGGATCAGCAGGGTCATGGCGAAGGCGTTGCCGGCCAGGAAGGCGTCGATGCGGGCGACGCGCTCGGGAAAGCGGGAGGTGACGAAGCTTCGCCCCATCTGGCGGGCGTAGAAGAACGTCATGATGCAGCCGACCATGGAGGCCAGGCTGGACCACACTAGGCCCTCGGCGAATCCGAAGGCGTAACCGGCCAGGAAGCAGACCCCCTGCCTCGGCAGGCCGATGCAGACGGCCAGGGCGCCGATGATCACGAACAGGGCGTCGCCGCTCAGCCCCTTGCCCTTGACCTCGGCATCGATCCAATGGGTATCCAGCGCGTCCTTGAGCCCCAGCCCCTCCAGCAGGAAGCCGATCATCACCAGGGTGGCGATCAGCACCAGTCCCTTGACCATGGCGCGGGGATTGAGCAGGGGATGGTGACCCTTGGCGGTCACTCGCGGCACTCGACGACCGGGTTGCGCGCCCGGCGCATCAGCCACATCACGCCGAACAGGTCGACGATGCCCACCCACAGGCGGTTCCACACTCCGTATTTGGAGGTGCCGCGTTCACGCGGGCGGTGGTTGACCTTGACCACCTCGACGCTTCCGCCGGCGCGGATCACCAGGGCGGCCATGAAGCGGTGCATGTGGTCGAAGCGGGGCAGGTCCAGGAACAGTTCGCGCGGCAGCAGCTTGATGCCGCTGCCCGAATCCGGGGTCTGGTCCCGAAGCAGCTTGGAGCGGATGGCATTGGCCAGCTTGGACGACAGGCGGCGGATGCCGTCGTCGCGGCGGTTGGCGCGCCAGCCGGTGATCATCAGCCCGGCCCGCACGGTCTCGGGGCGCGAGCGCCAGTGCTCGAGCATGGCGGGCAGGTCGGCGGGGTCGTTCTGGCCGTCGCCGTCCAGGGTGGCGATCAGCTTGCCGCCGGCATGCTTCACCCCGGTGGCCACCGCCTGGCTCTGGCCGCAGCCGGTGCGGTGGCGCACCACCTTCAGGCGGGGATGGATGGCCCGGGCCTGCTCCAGCACCGCGGGCGTGGCATCGTCCGAGCCGTCATCCACATAGACGACCTCGAACTCCACCTTGCCCTGCAGCGCCATGTGGATCTCGTCCAGCAGCGGCAGGATGTTCTCGGCCTCGTTCTTGACCGGGACGACTACCGACAGTTCCGGAACCACGAGGCTGGTCACGACAGGCCCGCCCGCCCCATCTCCAGGAATTTCTCGCGACGGCGGGCGCGCAGCACGCCGCCGTCCAGGCCCGACAGGTCGCGCAGCGCCGAATCCAGCGCCATGGACAGGGTTTGCATCATCAGGTCGGGATTGCGATGGGCGCCGCCCATGGGCTCGGGCACCACCGAATCGATGATGCTGAGCTTGTGCAGGTCCTGGGCGGTAAGGCGCAGCTGTTCGGCGGCGTCCTTGGCGTTCTCGGCCGAGCGCCACAGGATCGAGGCGCAGCCCTCGGGGCTGATCACCGAATAGATGGCGTGTTCGAGCATCAGGACGGTATTGCCGGTGGCCAGGGCGATGGCGCCGCCCGAGCCGCCTTCGCCGATGATCACCGAGACCAGCGGCACGCGAACGTTCAGGCAGGTCTCGATGGAGCGGGCGATGGCCTCCGCCTGGCCCCGCGCCTCGGCGTCGACGCCGGGATAGGCGCCGGCAGTGTCCACCAGGGTGATGATGGGCACCTGGAAATGGTCGGCCATTTCCATCAGGCGCTTGGCCTTGCGATAGCCCTCGGGCTTGGCCATGCCGAAATTGTGCTTCAGCCGGGTTTCGGTGTCGTGGCCCTTCTCGTGGCCGATGATCATCACCGAGCGGCCGCGGAAGCGGCCCAGGCCGCCGATGATGGCCTCGTCCTCGGCGAAGGCGCGGTCTCCGGCCAGCGGCGTGAAGTCCTCGATCAGCGTCGAGATATAGGCCAGCGTGTGCGGACGCTCCGGGTGGCGGGCCACCTGCGTCTTTTGCCACGGCGTGAGCTTGGCGTAGGTCGAGCGCAGCAGCTTGTCGACCTTGGCCTGGAGCTTGGACACCTCGTCGGCGATGTTGACGTCGCCGCCATCGGACAGGTGCCTCAGCTCCTCAATCTTGCCCTCGAGCTCGGCGATGGGCTTTTCGAATTCAAGGATATGCATGGGGGAAACTCATACAGCCGAAGGCGTCCGGGGGCAAGGGGCTCAAGCCGTCATTCCTGCCGGAGCCCCTCACTTCAGCCGGGCCATGTCCTTCTCCACCTGGCCCCGCGCCGGAGAATCGGCGGGCAGGACCATCAGCAGGCGGTTCCAGCGGGCCTTGGCGCGGGCGCTGTCGCCCTTCATGGCCGCCGACAGGCCGGTGAAATACAGGGCGTCCGGCTGATCCGGGGTGATGGCCAGCACCTCTTCCAGGCGCAGGACGGCCTCGTCGGGCAGGGCGTCGCCCTCGGCCTCTTCCAGCAGCATGATGGCCAGCTCGATGCGCGCCTGGGTCTCGGACGGCAGCAGGGTGACGGCCTTGCGGTAGGCGTCCTTGGCCTCCTCGGCCATGCCCATGGCCCGGTACGAGCGGCCCAGCATGGCCCAGCCCTTGCCGTCCGATGGGTCCTGCCGCAGACGCTCGGCCAGACGGGTGACCATGGCCTGGATGGTGGCGGCCTTTTCCTTCATCTCGTTGATCTGGGCGACGCGGCCGGCATAGGGGCTGTCGGGCAGTTCCGGCGCGCCCAGGGGCAGATAAAGCAGCACGGCCAGCACCGGCACCAGCACGGTGATGATGACCGGCGCCACCTTGCCCTTGCGCAGCGCGGCGGCGGCGCCACCACCCTTGTCGCCATCGGTGGCGGCCAGCATGCGGCGCTGAATCTCGGTGCGCGCCGCCTCGGCCTGATCGGCGTTGACCAGGCCGCGCTCCACGTCGCGGGACAGCTCGCCCAACTGGTCCTTATAGACCATCAGGTCGTAATCCGAGCGGGCGGCCATGGCGGCGGGGGCGGCCAGCAGCGGGCGCAGCAGCACCAGCAGCGCCAGGGCGACCATGGCGGCGAAAACGATCCAGATCACCGCTCGCTCTCCTTCAACAGCTTGTCCAGCTTGCGCTGCTCCTCGGCCGACAGCGGCGGGGGCGGCGGCGTGGTCTTCTCGCCCGGGCGGCGGCGGTAAAAGGCCAGCACCGCCCAGACCGCGCCCAGGAACAGCCCCAGCGGTCCCAGCCACAGGGCCAGGGTCGTGGCCTTGAACGGCGGCTTCAAAAGCACGTAGTCGCCGTAGCGGTCGACCACGAAGGCTCTCACCTGATCGTCGGAATCGCCCTTGGCGATGCGCTCGCGCACGATGACCCGCAGATCCTTGGCCAGATCGGCGTCGGAATCGTCGATGGACTGGTTCTGGCAGACCAGACAGCGCAAATCCTTGCCCAATTCGCGGGCGCGGTGTTCCTGGGCCGGGTCCTTCAGCATCTCGTCGGGATTGACCGCCAGGGCGGGCGTGGACAGCAGCAGGAGGGCGACAAGGGCCGCGCCGATCCGCCTGTCATCCCGAGCGAAGCCGAGGGATCCCATTCTGCTCCATTCGTGCCGGGCCGGACGCGATGATCCAGGCGGAGATCCCTCACGGTGTTCGGGATGACGGATGGAAGTCATTTCTTCTCCAGCTCCCGGATGATGGGCAGCAGCGTCTTGGCCCAGATCTCCTTGGAGATGGGGCCGACATGCTTGTAGCGGATGATGCCGTCCCTATCGACGATGAAGCTTTCCGGCGCGCCGGTGACGCCGAAATCCACGGCGGTGCGGCCCGGCGGCGGGTCGATTCCGACGCGCTCGTAGGGGTCGCCGTTCTTCTTCAGCCAGGCGGCGCCCAGCACCGGATCGTCGCGCCAGTCCACGGCGTGGATGGGCACGTCGCCCCGCTTCTTGATCTCCATCAGCACCGGGTGCTCCTGGACGCAGGAAATGCACCACGAGCCGTAGATGTTGACCAGGGACACCCGGCCCTTCAGCGACTGGGTGGTCAGGCCCGAAGTCTCGCCCCGTCCCGGCAGCGGGGCCAGGGCCATCTCCGGCACCGGCCGGTTGATCAGCACCGAGGGAATGTCACGGGGATTGAGCGTCAGGCCCTTGAGGAAGAACAGGGCCAGGATGGCGAACACCGCCACCGGCAGGATGTAGAGAAGGCGGCGCATGGGCGGTCTCTCCTCAGGCCTTGGCGGCGGCGCTGGCCGCCCGGGTCGGCGCGCCCACCCGGTGGCGGCGGTCGGCCAGGGAGATGGTCCCGCCGATCACCAGCAGCAGCCCGCCGGCCCACAGCCAGGGAATGCAGGGATTGAAATACAGCCGCGTCACCCAGCCGCCCTTGTTGGGATCGGGATCGCCGATCACCACGTAGAGGTCGCCGGTGAAGCCCGAGCGGATGGCCGCCGTGGTGGTGGGGCGCGGCGGCTGGCGATAGAGGCGCTTTTCCGGCTGCATCACCGCGATGGCTTGGCCGCCCTTGGAGATCTCGAAGGTGGCCCGGGTGGCGGTGTAGTTGGGGCCGGGGACCTCGTCCACCGCCTTCAGCGTGATGCCATAGCCGGCCACGGTCACGGTCTCGCCCAGCTTCTGGGTCTGGATGCGCTCGGTGGTCCAGGCCGACGAGGCGGTCAGGCCGACGATGAACACCGCCAGGCCGAAATGGGCCAGCACCATGCCCCAGGCGGAATTGGGCAGCTTGGCCGCCCGCGCCAGCGCCTGGCCGGGGCGCGAGAACAGGCCGATGCGCTCGGCCAGATCCCACAGGGTGCCCAGGCCCAGCCACACGGCCAGGGCGAAGCCGGCGGCGGTCCACCACGGACCGGCCGAGCCGCCTTGGAGGAACCACACCAGCATGGCGGCGCCCAGGGCCAGGGCGCCGATGAACTTCAGGCGGCCCAGCACGCCGGCCAGATCGCCGCGCTTCCACGACATCATGGGAGCGGCGGCCATCACCAGCACCATGGGGGCCATCAGGGGCAGGAACACCGCGTTGAAGAAGGGCGGCCCCACCGAGACCTTGCCCAGGTTCAGCGCATCGGCGATCAGCGGGTAAAGGGTGCCCAGCAGCACGGTGGCGGCGCCGGTGGCCATCAGCACGTTGTTGAGGAGAAGCGCGCCTTCCCGCGAGATGGGAGAGAACAGCCCGCCCATCTTCATGGACGGCGCCCGCGCCGCGTACAGCGCCAGCGATCCGCCCACCGCGCCGCACAGCAGCAGCAGGATGAACACGCCCCTGGCCGGGTCGGTGGCGAAGGCGTGCACGCTGGTCAGCACGCCCGAGCGTACCAGGAAGGTGCCCAGCAGCGACAGGCCGAAGGCGACGATGGCCAGCAGGATGGTCCAGCTTTTCAGCGCGTCGCGCTTCTCCACCACGATGGCGGAGTGGAGCAGCGCCGTGCCGGCCAGCCAGGGCATGAACGAGGCGTTCTCCACGGGGTCCCAATACCACCAGCCGCCCCAGCCCAGGGTGTAATACGCCCACCACGAGCCCAGCACGATGCCGCAGGTGAGGAACACCCAGGCGGCCAGCGTCCACGGCCGCACCCAGCGCGCCCAGGCGGCGTCGACGCGGCCTTCCAGCAAGGCGGCGATGGCGAAGGAGAAGGCCATGGAGAAGCCCACATAGCCCAGATAGAGGAACGGCGGATGGAAGGCGAGGCCCGGGTCCTGCAGCATGGGATTGAGGCCCTGGCCGTTGACCGGGGCCGGGTCCAGCCGGGCGAAGGGGTTGGACGTCAGCAAGATGAAGGCCAGGAAGCCGACGGCGATCATGGCCTGCACCGCCAGGGCACGGGATTTGAGGCCCGGCGGCAGGTTGCGGCCGAACAGGGTCACCGCGAAGCCGAACAGCGACAGAATGGTGATCCACAAGAGCAGCGAGCCCTCGTGATTGCCCCACACCCCGGCCACCTTATAGAGCATGGGCTTGTCGGTATGGCTGTTCTGGGCGACGTTCATCACCGAGAAATCGCTGGTGACATAGGCGTTGGTCAGCGCCCCGAAGGCCATGGCGATGAACAGGAACTGCAAGGTGGCGGCAGGGCCGGCCACGTTCATCCAGGCCAGGTTGCCGCGCTTTGCCCCCACCAGCGGCACCACCGCCTGCACCAGGGCGACGCACAAAGCCAGCACCAGGGCGAAATGGCCGATTTCGGCGATCATGGGGATAACCTCACTAGGCTTGCGTTCCTGCGATGCGACACCTCAGGCTGTCATCCTGAGCGAAGCGAAGGATCTCCTTCTGCTCCGAAGTACCAGGATGAGATCCCTCGGCTTCGCTCGGGATGACACCATCCTCGATCATTGCTTCGGCTGCTTGCCGTCGTTCCACTGGCCGGACTTTTTCAGGGCCTCGGCCACTTCCTTGGGCATGTAGTTCTCGTCGTGCTTGGCCAGCACCTCCGAGGCCTTGAAGTGCCCCCCTGCCTCCATGCGGCCCTCCACCACCACGCCCTGGCCCTCGCGGAACAGGTCGGGCAGCACGCCGGTATAGACCACCGGCACGGCATTGGTCACGTCGGTGACCTTGAAGGTCACGGTCTTGCCGTCCTTGACCACGGAATCGTTTTCCACCAGCCCGCCGATGCGCATGCGCCGGCCTTCCGGGATGCGCTGGCTGACGATATCGGTGGGGGAATAGAAATAGACAAGGCTGTCGGAGATGGCGGTCAGCACCAAAGCCACGGCGCCACCGAGCGCCGCCATGCCGAGAAGGACGAAATACAGCCTGCGTTGCTTGCGGGTCACTCTGGGCTCTCCGAATCCTTGCCCCGGCGGGCGCGCCGGGCCTGCTGCAGCACCTCGAGCTCGGCCTCGGCCCTGTGCGCCGAGGAGAGCGACAGCGCCAGCACCAGAACAAGCAGAACGATGCCGACACCGTAGGCGGGCCACACATAGCCGCCATAGCCGCCCATATGCAGCATAGCCTGGAAGGATTCCATGACGTTGGTCACTCCCCTTGCGACGCGGCGTGAATCTGCGCCATGCGGATGACGCGGATTTTCTGGGACGCGATCTCGGCGCGGCCTCGGAGAATCAGGATGGAGATCCAATAGGCCTTGAAGCCCACCGCCATCAGCAGCAGCGGCACCAGCATGGAGCCGTCGATGGCCGGACCGCCCATCTTCACCACGCTGGCCGGCTGGTGCAGCGTGTTCCACCAGTCCACCGACCACTTGATCACCGGCACGTTGACGGCACCGACCAGGGCCAGGATGGCGGCGGCCTTGTGGCCGCGCTCGGGGTCGTCGAAGGCGTTCACCAGGGCCATGTAGCCGAGATAGAGGAACAGCAGGATCAGCATGCTGGTCAGCCGCGCATCCCAGGCCCACCAAGTGCCCCACATGGGCTTACCCCACAGCGAGCCGGTCAGCAGGCACAGGAAGGTGAAGGCGGCACCCACCGGCGCGGTGGCCTTGGCCAGCAGGTCGGCCAGGGGATGCTTCCAGATCAGCGCCATGGCCGAGAACACCGCCATGGCCACATAGCAGAACATGCCCATCCAGGCCGACGGCACGTGCACATACATAATGCGCACGCTTTCGCCCTGCTGGTAGTCGGCGGGCGAGGCGAACAGGGAGAAGTAAAGACCAGCTCCCAGGCAAAGGATGGCGACGGCGTTCGACCAGGGGAGGATCACCTTGGCGAGACGCAGGAAGCGGGCGGGATTGGCGAAGCGATGCATGGGGCCTCTTCTTACCGCCGTTCCCGCCGCTTTTCCAGCGGAGTCGAACGGGCGGACGGTGAACAAAAGTTCATGTCGACCTCGATTGTCATCCCGAGCGAAGCGAGGGATCTCCACCTGGATCGCCGGCGCCCGTTCTGATGTGGTGTGCCAGGACGAGATCCCTCGGTCGCGATGCTCTCTCGGGATGACACCTGCACCTACACCTGCTCGCCCAGGGGCAGCTTGCGCAGCCGTTTGCCGGTTGCGGCGAAGATGGCGTTGGCCAGGGCCGGGGCCAGGGGCGGCACGCCGGGCTCGCCCACGCCGGTGGGGGGCGCGGCCGAGGGCACGATATGGACCTCCACCCTGGGCATCTCGTTCATGCGCAGGCAGCGGTAGTCGTGGAAGTTGGATTGCTCGGCCCGGCCGTCCTTCAGGGTGATCTCGCCGAACAGGGCGGCGGACAGGGCGAAGGCAATGCCGCCTTCCATCTGGGCGCGGACCACGTCGGGGGTGACGGCCACGCCGCAATCCACGGCGCAGACCACGCGGTCCACCTTGATCTCGCCCTTGGCTCCGATGCTCACCTCGACCACCTGGGCGACGAAGGAGTGGAAGCTTTCATGCACGGCGATGCCCCGGCCCTTGCCGGCGGGCAGCGGCGAGCCCCAGCCGGCCTTGGCGGCGGCCAGCTCCAGCACGGCCAGATGGCGGGGCTGGTCGGCCAGCAGGGCGCGGCGCAGCTCCAGCGGGTCCTTGCCCCCGGCCTGGGCCAACTCGTCCAGGAAGCACTCGGTGGCGAAGGCGGTGTGGCTGGAGCCCACCGAGCGCCACCACAGCACCGGCACCGGGGCCTTGGGCGAGTGCAGGTCCACGGCCAGATTGGGGATGGCGTAGGGCAGGTTGGAGGCGCCCTCCACCGAGACCGGGTCGATGCCGTCCTTGATCATGCCGGCGAAGGGGCCGCCGTCCAGAATGGACTGGCAGACGACGCGGTGGCGCCAGGCCAGCGGCATGCCGCGCTCGTCCAGCGCCGCCTCGAAGCCGTGCAGGGCCATGGGGCGGTAATAGGCGCCGGCGATGTCGTCTTCCCGCGTCCACATCAGGCGGACCGGGGTGTTGAGCACCTTGGCCACCTCGACGCCCTCGACGATGTAGTCCGAGGTGGGGTTGGCGCGGCGCCCGAAGCTGCCGCCGGCCAGCATGGTGTGGATTTCCACCTGCTCGGGCTTCAGACCCGCCGCCTTGGCGGCCATGGCCTGGTCGTGGGTCTGGAACTGGCAGCCGGTCCAGATCTCGCATTTGCCCGGCGCCAGGCGCACCACGCAATTGAGCGGCTCCATGGGGGCATGGGCGAGATAGGGCAGTTCGTAGGTGGCGCTCTGGCGCTGCGCCGCCTGGGCCAGGATGGCCTCGGCGTCGCCGCGGGCGGCGGCCGGGCGGCCGGCTTTGCCCAGCAGGGCGGTCCAGTCGCGCCGCAGGCTCTCGGTGGAGACCTTGTCCGCCGGTTCGGCCCAGCGGGCGTTCAGGGCCTCGCGGCCCTTGTGCGCCGCCCAGAACGAGCTGGCGGCCACGGCGATGCCCGACGGGATGGGGAAGACCGCCATCACCCCCGGAACCGCCAGGGCCGCCTTGCGGTCATGGCCGTCCGGGCGGGCGCCCCAGACCGGCGGGCGGGCCACCAGGGCGGTCAGCATGCCGGGCAGGCGGAGGTCGGCGCCG
The DNA here is from genome assembly GCF_000009985.1 of Paramagnetospirillum magneticum AMB-1. Lineage (GTDB taxonomy): Bacteria > Pseudomonadota > Alphaproteobacteria > Rhodospirillales > Magnetospirillaceae > Phaeospirillum > Phaeospirillum magneticum. The sequence continues at coordinate 4,610,617 of NC_007626.1, read as the reverse complement.
AACTGGGCGGTGCCGTCGCTTTTCACGCGGGAATCGCTGCGTTTGACGCCGTCGCGGCCGATCAGGCGGAACTGGGAGGCGGGCTTGAGGGCCGGGGCGCTGGGCGGAGTCAGCTTGGCGGCCACCGACACCAGTTCGCCATAGCCCAGGCGGCGGCCGCTGGGGCTATGGACGACGCCGCCATTGACGGCGCTCAGGCTGGCGGCGTCGGCCCGCAGGATTCGGGCGGCCGCTTCCACCAGCATCTCGCGTGCTGCCGCGCCGGCCAGGCGCAGCTGCTCCCAGGAATTGGCGGTGGCGGTGGAGCCGCCGGTGCCCTGGCTCGGTCCCCAGAACAGATTATTGTAGCGCTTGGCGTCGGCGGGGGCGAAGGCGACGCTGACCTGGGCGGGGTCCACCTCTAACTCCTCGGCCACCAGCACCGGCAGGCCGGTGGCGACGCCCTGGCCCATCTCCAGATGCTTGACCGTCACCGTCACCTTGCCATCCGGCCCGATGGCGACGAAGGCATTGGGCCGCCAGCCCTCGGCCTCGGTATCGGCGTGGGCGTCGCCCACCGCCAGGGCCAGTCCGGCTCCGGCGGTGGTGATCAGGAAGGTGCGGCGGTCGATTCCGCCCGTGGGGACGGCGCGCTTCATGACGCCCCCCGCAGCCGCCGGGCGGCGAGATGGATGGCGGCGCGAATCCGCTGATAGGTGCCGCAGCGGCAGAGATTGCCGCTCATGGCGGTGTCGATGTCGCCATCGCTGGGATTGGGATTGCGGCGCAGCAGGGCGCCGGCGCTGATCAGCTGTCCCGACTGGCAATAGCCGCATTGGGGCACGTCCAGCTCGATCCAGGCGGCGCGCAACTGGGCCGAGACGGCGTCGCCCAGACCGGCCAGGGTCTGGATGCGGCGGCCGTTGATCTCGGAGACGGGGGTCTGGCAGGCCCGGGTCGGCTCGCCGTCCACCAGGATGGAGCAGGCACCGCACAGGCCCTGGCCGCAGCCGTAGCGGATGGAGGTCATGGACAGCAGGTCGCGCAGCACCCACAGCAAGGGGGTGTCGGGCGCGGCGTCCACCTTGTGCCGTTCACCGTTGATGATCAGGGAGAACATCCGCTCAGCGTCCTTCCGTTTGGAAGCGTTACAGGCTTACCCTCAAAGGGCATGGCAGGCAAGGGTTAACAAAATCCTAACCACGCTCGTGGTTGGAGTGGAGCGACCACAGTTTTCCACGGAGGCCTCCATGTCCAGACTGATCGCCCTGGCCCTTGCGGTTCTGTTTCTCGCCGGCGGCGCCAAGGCCCAGCAGGTCACCGATCAGACCATGATGGTGGGCAAGGCGGTCACCGTGGTGGAGCGCCTGCGGGCCGATCCCAATTTCAGTGGGCAGATGGCCAATCTGCTGGGGCGGGCGCGGGCGGTGCTGGTGGTGCCCGATCTGGTCAAGGGCGGGTTCATCCTGGGGGCGCAATACGGCACCGGCGTGCTGCTGGCCCGCGACGGGTCGGGACGCTGGAGCGGTCCGGCCTTCTACTCCATCGCGGCGGGCAGCGTCGGGCTGCAGATCGGCCTGCAGGATGCCGAGGCGGTCTATGTCATCATGAGCGAGGGTGGCCTCAAGGCCGTGGTGGAGAACCAGTTCAAGGCCGGCGCCGAGGCCGGCGTGGCGGTGGCGGTGGTCGGCGCCGGCGCCTCGGCCAACACCACCACCAATGTGGGGGCGGATATCTATGCCTTCTCCCGCGCCGTGGGGCTTTACGGCGGCGCCACCCTGGACGGCGCCGGCATCCTGCCCCGTCATTCGTGGAACGCCGCCTATTACGGCGGCAATCCGACGCCCGAGGACATCCTGTTCAGCCGCAGCGTGGATTCCCGCCAAGCCGACCGGCTGCGGGACATCCTGTCCCGCTAGATCATGTCAGTCCCTCGCCGGGCGCGGGCTTCCGCCCGCTTGGCCGCGGCCTCAATGGCCGCTATTAGGTGCCTATTTCATCACCCGCGAGAACCCTTCCGCCACCGGCAGGTAGGAGCGGCGCTTGCCCTTGGCCTCGCGCACGGCGGAGCCGGCGTAGATCTGCTTGGCGGCTTCGACCATGATCACGCCGCCGAAGGTCTCGAACCAGCGCTGGCCGATCTTTTCCACCGCCGAGGCCGAGCGCAGCATCATCCGCGACGTGGTGGGCGGCAGGAACAGGGCCGAGGCCTTGTTGATGGGCGTGAACATGTTGTCGCGCAGCAGGCGGTTCAACTGGCCCATGGTGTAGGGCCGCCCGTTGCCGAAGGGGGTGCGCTCCAGCCGGGCCCAGATGCCCCGGCGGTTGGGCGCCACCACCATCAGGCGGCCGCCATCGGCCAACACCCGCCAGGCCTCGCGCATCATGGCGCGCACCTGTTCGGCGGATTCCAGGGCATGGACCAGCAGCAGGCGGTCGATGGAGCGGTCGGGCAGCGGCAGGTCGGTCTCGTCCACCAGAGTGGTGAGGCCGGGACCTTCCGGCGGCCAGGGCAGCACGCCCTGGCTGGCCGGCATGGCGGCGATCACCCGCTCGGCCTCGGCGAGGAAGATGCGCAGATAAGGCGTGGCGAAGCCTAGGCCCAGGACCCGCTGGCCGGTGACGTCGGGCCACAGGGCGCGCACCTGCCGGCGGATCAGCCGCTGGGCGGTCTGGCCCAGGCTGCTGCCGTAAAAATCGCGCAGATCGACCACATCGGTCCACATGGCGGGATAGGACAGGTCTCGATTCATGGCGCAAGGATAGGCGTTTCGGCCGCTTGATGCTACATTCGGCCTATCGCTGCGGGTGGATGTCCATGGCCAAGATCATCGTCGAGCAGATTCCGGTATTGTCCGACAATTACGTCTATCTGGCGCACGAGCCCCTGGGCGGGGCCACGGCCGCCATCGATCCGGCGGTGTCCGAGCCGGTGCTGGAACGTCTGGCCGCCCGGGGCTGGACGCTGACCCATATCCTCAACACCCATCATCACGGCGACCACACCGGGGCCAATCTGGATCTGGCGCGGCGCACGGGCTGCGCCGTGGTCGGAGCGGCCCGCGATTCCGAGCGCATCCCCGGCATCACCCTGGAGGTGTCCGAGGGCGAGACCTTCATGCTGGGCCATGCCGCCGTCACCGTCCTCGAGGTTCCAGGCCATACCTCGGGGCATGTGGCCTACTGGCTGGCCGACAGCCATGTGCTGTTTTGCGGCGACACGCTGTTCTCGCTGGGCTGCGGTCGGCTGTTCGAGGGCACGGCCGAGGAGATGTGGGCCTCGCTGAAGAAGCTGCGCGACCTGCCGCCGGACACGCTGGCCTATCCCGCCCACGAATATACCGCCGGCAACGGCCGCTTCGCCCGGCTGGTGGAGCGCGACAACGGGGCGCTGAAGGCCCGGCTGGACGAGGTGGAGCGCCTGCGCGCCCACAACCGTCCCACCGTGCCGGTGCGGCTGGCCGACGAGCGTGCCGCCAATCCCTTCCTGCGGGCCGACACCGCCGCGATCGCCCGGGCGGTGGGGCTGGAGCCGGGAACCGATCCCGCTTTGGTCTTCGCCGAATTGCGGCGGCGCAAGGACGTGTTCTGACCGGAAAGCCGGGGCCGACCGGCCCCTTTGTGAACAACAGGGAGTGAGCCATGGGGCACGGCCGTGTTCTATTCGTCGACGACGAGCCCAGGGTGCTCGAAGGTATCCGGCGGACCATGCTGGAGTATGGCGACGAGTGGGTCAGCCTGTTCGCCACCAGCGCTCTTCAGGCCCTGGACATCATGGCCGCCGAGCCCGTCCATGTGGTGGTCACCGACATCGCCATGCCGGTCATGGACGGCAAGGCGCTGATCGCCGAGATGTACGAGGCCTATCCCGACGTGGTGGTGCTGGTCCTGTCGGGTCATTGGACGCCCGCCGTCTCGCACCAGCAGGTGGGGCCGGCGGTGCGGTTCCAGGGCAAGCCGGTCTCGCCCGAGCAATTGACCGCCGCCATTCGCGACGCCCTGGGCGAGGCGGTGCTGCCCGCCCTGGGCGAGCCGGCCGCCAAGCCCAGTCTGGTTTCGCCCGCCCACCGCGTCGGCCATGACCCCAGCTGGGTCGACTTGGGCGACGACGAATAGGGGGTAAACGGAAAGCTTACTTTTCCGGCCCGGCGAAGATGGTCCTGGTGCGCACCTCGCGGCTGGAGCCGTCGAGGACGAAGGTGACCGGCATGCTCTTGGACGCCGCCTTGGCGGCGGGAACGGTGACGTAAAGCCGGAACTCGCCGACGGAATCGCGGGGCACGCGCAGTTCGGCCTTGGCCACATTGCTGGCGCCGCCGACCACGTCGATGGCGGCATCCTCGACGCCTTCCAGATGCACGCTGAAGACCCGGTCCTCGGCCTTCATGTTCAGCACCTTGTAGACATAGCCGTTGCGGATGGAGCCGTTGGACATCTGGACGAACAGCGGGGCGCGCTCGTGCAGGACGTTGACGTCCACATCGGGCCGGGTGGTCAGGCGGAACAGCATGACCGAGGCGGCCAGGGCCATGATGCCGCCATAGATCATGGTGCGCGGGCGGATGATGCGCAAACCGGTGGGCTTGCCGCATTTGCGCGCTTCGATGTTGGAGCTGGAATCATAGGAGATCAGGCCGCGCGGCAGGCCGTAGCGGTCCATCACCTGATTGCAGGCGTCGATGCACAGGGCGCAGCCGATGCAGGCCAGCTGATTGCCCTGGCGGATGTCGATGCCGGTGGGACAGGCCTGGACGCACGAGCGGCAATCGACGCAATGGCCGCGCCCCTCGAAGCTCTGGCCCTTGCGCGCCGGGCCGCCCGGCTCGCCCCGCCACGCCTCGTAGGTGACGATCAGCGAATGCTCGTCGAACATGGCCGACTGAAAGCGCGAATAGGGGCAGAGATAGACGCAGACCCTCTCGCGGGCATAGCCGGCCAGCAGGAAGCAGAACCCGCCCAGGATGGCGACGAAGGCATAGACCGGCGGGTTGGCCTGGCCGGTGAAGATGTCACGCAGCATCTCGAAGGCATCGCCGAACCACAAGGTAAAGCCGATGCCGCAGGCCGCCGAGATGGCCAGCCACAGCAGGTTGATCACCGCCTTGCGGGCCAGCTTGCCCGCCGAGAGGGGCTGGCGCTCGAAGGCGATCCGCTGGCTGCGGTCGCCGATCACCAGCCGCTCCACCGCCACGAACAGGTCGGTGTAGACCGTCTGCCAGCAGATGAAGCCGCACCAGACGCGGCCCGCCACCGCGCTCATCAGGAACAGCAGGATGGCCGAGATCAGCAGGATGCCGGTCAGGTAGTAGATCTCCTGCGGCCAGATCTCGATGAACAGCATATAGGCCCGGCGGCCCGGCATATCGATCAGGATGGCCTGATTGGGCGCCCCCGGCCCCCGGTCCCAGCGCAGGAACGGCCCCAGATGCCACCAGGCCAGGGTGACGATCATGGACCACCACTTCCACGAGCGGAAGGTGCCGCTGACCGCGCGGGGCTGGGCCTTGCCGGTCTCCATGTAGACCGGCACCTCGCCTTTGTGCAGCGGCAAGGCCGGTACGGCGGGCTTGGTGTCCATGCTGGGCTCTCCGGGAATTTATATTAGGCCGGCAGTATATGAAAACCTCTCCAGAATGTCTTGTGACTAAGTCACCGACTCCACGACGGATCTGGCCGTGGTGGGGCGGTCTCGGACCGAACCACAAAATATGGTTTGCCCCCGGACTCGGCTTTTGACAGAATCCGGCGTTCTCGGGGAATAGGGGCTCATGGACGTTCAACGACTTGCCAAGGTGCTGGCGCTGGCCGCTTCGGACAACGATGCCGAGGCGCTGCACGCCTTGCGCACCGCCGGGCGGCTGCTGGAAGGCGCCGGGCTGGACTTCGTCGCCCTGGCGTCGCGGGTCGCCGAAGGCGGGCCGGTGGTCAGCTCCACCCGGCTGGAGGACCTGGAAGACACGGTCTTCGACCTGCGCAACGAAATCCGTCACCTGCGCTCGGAAAACGAAAAGCTGCGCCAGACCGCTCCGGCCCCGGCGAACGGTCTGGCCACCGCCGCCCAGGATGTGGCCCAGGTCATCCGTCTGCAGGCCGAACGCGACGAGTTGCGCGAAACCCTGGGCGCCGAGACCCGCCGCGCCGACGCCGCCCAGGCGGCCGAGCAGGCCCGTCTGGCCGATCTGGCCCAGGCCATCGAGGCGGCCGAGCGTCTGGCCGCCCAGCTCGAGGCGCTGAAGGGCCGCACCGACCGGCTGGAGGCCGAGAACCGCCGCCTGGGTCTGGTGGCCACCGCCCTCAAGGGCGAACTGGACGAGCGTCTGGCCGACCGCAATCATCCCCTGCCGCCGGTGGCGATGCCTCAGGCCGTCTCGCCGGTCGTGCAACCGGCCCCGGTGGTGCGGGCCGAACCGGCTCCCCGCCGCCCCGCCGTTCCGCCGCCAGCCGCCGTCGCCGCCCGGCGGCCCAAGGCGGGCCAGCCGGTCAACCAGTACGCTCTGTTCTAATCGGCTGCGGAGAATGCCCCTTCGGGGGCTTTTGCCCCCGATCCCCCAACCGGGAAGCATAGCTTCCCGAACCCTTCAGCTTTTCAATTCATTGAAAAAAGCGGGTGGTTCGGAGGCTGTGCCTCCGAACGGGTCCGGGCGGGTGCCCTGCCGCGAAGCGGGATCTTTGTCAGATCCAGCCCAGCAGGCGCCACCACAGGAAGTTCAGCGGCAGCAGGACGACAATGGTGATTCCCGCCAGCCACAGGCACAGCGTCTGGGCCGGGCCCAGGCGTTCGCCGCCCAATTGCATGGCCACCACCATGGGGGCGGATTCGTAGGGCAGGATGGGGTTGGAGAACCCCAGCACCTGACTCATCAGCACCGCCTCCACCGACAGTCCCGAGGCTTCGGCCATCTGACCGGCCATGGGGGACAGCACCGCCGGCGCGCCGGGCAGGGTGGTGAGCACGCTGACCACCGTGGACAGCACGGCCAGGGCGGCGAAGTTGGTGGCCTGATGGCCCGGGGCCAGCGGCAGCACCTCGAGGATGGCTCCGGCCAGCCGCGCTCCCAGCCCCGATTGGGCCACCACGGCGCCCAGACCCATGATTCCGGCCACATAGAACATGGAGCCGTAATTGATCTGCTCGTTGAAGGCCTTGCGGTCCACCAGCCCGACGCCGGGCAGCAGCAGCAGGGCGCCGGCCGCCATGCTGATCCAGGCCGGGCTGACATGGTGGACGAAGTCGGTGGCCCACAGCACCAGGGCGGCGGCCAGCAGCAGGGCGAGCTGCCCCTCCTGGCGCTTCATGGGGCCCATGGCCCGTCCCGCCGCCTCGGGCCGCGGCGTGTCGGGCCACAGCTTGACGATCAGCGGAATCATGATGGCGGTCTTGAGAAAGCCCAGCACCGGGAAGTGCAGCAGCAGATATTCGCCATAATTGGGCGTGTAGTGCCACAGGGTCTCGGAGGCGCCCACCAGCACCAGATTGGGCAGATTGGCGGGCAGGATGGAAAAGGTGGGGACATGGCAGCCGAAGGCGGCGGCCAGCACCACCCCCAGCCGGCCGTTGGAGCCGGGCTCGAAGCCGTAACGCTCGGCCAGCCCCACGGCGATGGGCATCAGCATGATGGCGCGCCCCATGGAGGACGGCATCAGGAAGCCCATGGCGAGGCCCACCAGGGTGACCCCGGTGATGATCCCCCAATAGCTGGAGCCGAAGGCGTGGCTCAGCCGGGCGCCCAGCCGCTCTCCCAGGCCGGTGGAGCGCACCGCGATGCCCATGACCAATCCGCCGAAGATCAGCCACAGCGCCGCCGACTGAAAGCCGCCGAACACCACCGAGGCCGGGGCCGCCTTCAGCAGCATGGCGGCCGTGAAGAAGAACACCGCGGTGATGGGCTCGGGGATCACCGCCGTGGCCCACAGCCCGATGAAGGCCACCGCCAGTCCGAGGACGCGCCCTTCGGTGCCCGGCAAAGGGTCGAGAACGACAATGGCCGCGCCCACCGCCACGGCGGTCCAGGCCAGCAGGCGGGGCAGCGGCAGCCGCACCAGGGGAAAGCTCATCACGCCACCTCATGTTTCATGTTACGTGATACATTATTCGCATTTGCCCCAAGAGTCCAGTTGGTGCATCATCCCAGCAAGAGGGGAGGGCCAAGGTGAAGCTGCAAAAGACCAATCTGGCCGATCAGGCCTATAAGGTGCTGCACGAGATGCTGCTGGGCGGCGGGCGCTTCATGCCCGGCGACAAGATCAGCGTCGAGGATCTGGCGCGCCAGCTGGGAGTCAGCCGTTCGCCGGTGTGGAACGCCATCGCCCGGCTGGAAGCCGACGGCATCGTCGAGGTCTGGCCGCGTCACGGCGTGTTCTTCGTCGGCTTCGACAAGGGCCGCCTGATGGACATCCTCGCCACCCGCGAGGCGCTGGAAGGCGCCGCCGCCCGTCTGGCCGCCGAGAAGGCGAGTCCCGAGCAGATCAAGGCCCTGCGCGAGTCCATCGGCCTGCAGCGCTCGGCCGTGGCGGACAGCGCCCACGAGGCCTATGCGACCGAGGTGGAGCGCTTTCACCGCCTGCTGGCCGAGGCCTCGGGCAATGTCGTGATGGTGGAGATCATCGAACGCCTGTGGGCGCGGACCAAGGCCATGTGCATCCGCCCGGACCTGCGTCCCGCCTTGATGGACGAGCGGGTGGAGGAGCACGCGCGCATGGTCGAGGCGGTGGTGCACCGCGACGGCGAAGCGGCCGAGAGCGAAATCCGTGCCCATATCCGCCGCATCGCCCAGGGTCTGAAGGGGGTGTAGCCCATCGGCGCCACTCCCCGTCGGGGGCTTTTGCCCCCGATCCCTTCAGTTTCTTGAAAAACTGGTGGTTCGAAGGCTGCGCCTCCGAACGGGTCAGGGCGGTGGCCCTGTCGCGCCAGCGGGTTGGTATAAAACCGGCCCTCAGCTGGTCGGCGTGCCGTCGCGCCGGGCCAGGACCTCGTCCAGGCAGCCCCGGTCGCTGACCGAATTGCCGCCGGGGGTGCGCACGGCGTAGTGGGCCACGGCGGTGCGGCCGTTGTCCTCGTAAAGGAACAGATCCAGCGTGCAGAGCTTGACCCGGTATTGCCAGATTTCGGCCGGGGGATCGCGGCGCACGAAGGCGGGCTTGCCCAGGGCGTGTTCGACGGCGGCGGCGCTCATGCCCTGCAGGGCCGAGGGCGCCATGCTGCCGGGGGCCGGCGGCGCCATCATGGCGACGTCCTCGTCGCCGCCCCGGCTCGGCCTGCCGGTGGCTGGTCCGCCGGTGGCGGCCGAATTGCCCGCCCCGTTGCAGGCGGCCAGCAAAAGCAGGAGCGAGGCTGACGCAAGGCGCTTGATCATTCCGTCCTCAGCGAGTGGAAGATGTGGACCATGAACGACGTGGCCACCACCGGGGCGGTGAGGTTCAGGATGGGAATCTGGAACAGCAGGTTGATAGCTGCGCCGCACAGCCACAGGCGGCCGAGATTGTTGCCGAAGGTCAGGCGCATGGCCTCGGGCTCCAGCCGGCGCGCCGCCACCAGCTCGAAATACTCGCGGCCCAGCAGATAGCCGTTGACCCCGTAATTGAGGATGATGCCGAAGCCCAGGAACAGCAGCGCCAGATAGAACGGCGCCGCCAGGGCGGTGATCAGCACCATCACCAGCAGGAAGCGGAGCGACCCCTTCAGGATTTCGGCCCAGCCCATCTCCCGCGCCGGGGCCAGATGGGGATAGTGCTCGGCCTCGACGATGCCGGCCACGTCGTCCAGCCAGAAGCTCATGACGAAGGTGGCCAGGGCCGAAAAAAACAGGATGGGCAGCAGCAGGGCGGTCAGCACCAGGACGATCTCGGCGCTGGTCTGGGCCAGGGCGTTGTCGAACAGGTGAACCTGGCGCAACACCGCCGAGGCGCCCATGGCCAGCGCCGCCCAGCAGGCCAGGGCCGCCGCCACGCCGAACAGCAGGATGCGGCGCAGGCGGGGATCGCTCAGTTGGGCGAAGGCCTTGTACAGGGCGGCGGGGATGGTCATGGAGGTCCATGGAACGGGGGCGGGGAAACCACGGATTCAAGCACGCTCCGCGCCATTCGCCAAGGCCAAAGGCGGTTTTTGTTGTTTATGGCGGCTTCCTGGCTATACTGCGCCGCAAAATGCCTCAGGAAATGGCGCGTCAGCGCCCGGGGCGCAGACTTTCCTTGCGAGAAGGCCCGTATCTAGCCATGGCGGACAAGACCATTCACGTCGCCGGAATCGGCAACGCGATCGTTGATGTACTGGTGCATGCCGATGATCTGCTGCTGCATCGTCTCGGCCTGACCAAGGGCGTGATGACCCTGATCGACGCCGAGCAGGCCGAGGCCATCTATTCCCAGTTGCCGCCGGGCATCGAATGCTCGGGCGGGTCCGCCGCCAACACCATCGCCGGCATCGCCGCCTTGGGCGGTCGCGCCGCCTATGTGGGCAAGGTCAAGGACGACCAGCTGGGTCAGGTGTTCCGCCACGACATCCGCAATTCCGGTGTGCATTTCGAGACCATGGCGGCCAGTGACGGCGCCTCGACGGCGCGCTGCTTCGTCCTGGTCACCCCCGATGCCCAGCGCACCATGCTGACCTATCTCGGCGCCTGCGTCGAACTTGGCCCCGACGACGTGGATGCCGGCCTGATCGCCGGCGCCGAGGTCACCTATCTCGAAGGCTATCTCTACGATCCGCCCGAGGCCAAGCGTGCCTTCCTCAAGGCCGCCACCACGGCCCATGGCGCCGGCCGGCTGGTGTCGCTGTCGCTGTCCGACCCCTTCTGCGTCGACCGCCATCGCGATGCCTTCCTCGATCTGGTCTCCGGCCATGTGGACATCCTGTTCGCCAACGAGGCCGAGTTGTGCTCGCTGTACAAGACCGAGTCCTTCGACGAGGCGGTGCGCGCCGTGCGCGGCCATTGCCGCGTCGCCGCCGTGACCCGCGGCGACAAGGGTTCGGTGGTGGTGACCGAGGACGAGGTCCAGGTGGTCGCCGCCGACGATATCGAGGCGCTGGTGGATACCACCGGTGCCGGCGATCTCTATGCGGCCGGATTCCTGTTCGGCTTCACCCAGGGGCGCGATCTCGCCTCCTGCGCCATTCTCGGCGGCATTGCCGCCGGTGAAATCATCTCCCATTACGGCGCCCGGCCCGAGCGTTCGCTCAAGGATCTGGCCCGCGCCAAGCTGGGTCCCCATATCTTCGAAAATCTCCGGTAAGACGAGTCCCATGGAACTTCGCAACATCGCCATTATCGCCCACGTCGACCACGGCAAGACCACTCTGGTGGATGCCATGCTGCGGCAATCGGGAACCTTCCGCGAAAACCAGCAGGTTGCTGAACGCGTGATGGATTCCAACGACCTGGAAAAGGAACGCGGCATCACCATCCTGGCCAAGTGCACCTCGGTCGAGTGGAAGGGAACGCGCATCAACATCGTCGACACCCCCGGCCACGCCGACTTCGGTGGCGAGGTCGAGCGTATCCTGTCCATGGTGGACGGCGTCGTGGTGCTGGTGGACGCGGCCGAGGGCCCCATGCCCCAGACCAAGTTCGTCACCGGCAAGGCCCTGGGCCTGGGCTTGCGCCCCATCGTCGTGATCAACAAGGTGGATCGCGGCGACGCGCGCCCCCACGAAGTGCACGACGAGTGCTTCGACCTGTTCGCGGCGCTGGACGCCGACGACAACCAGCTGGACTTCCCCACCATGTTCGCGGTGGGCCGCGACGGCTGGGCCGACGACAGCCTGGATGGCCCGCGCAAGGACCTCTCGGCCCTGTTCGACCTGATCGTCGCTCATGTGCCGCCGCCCCGGCGCGACCTGGAGGCGCCGTTCTCCATGCTGGCCACCACGCTGGAAGCCGACCCCTATCTCGGCCGCGTGCTGACCGGGCGCATCTATTCCGGCACGGCCAAGCTGAACATGCAGGTCAAGGGCCTGTCCCACGACGGCCAGCTGCTCGACAGTTCCGTCTCTCCAAGCTGCTGGCCTTCCGCGGCATCGAGCGCATTCCGGTGGAAAGCGCCGAGGCGGGCGACATCATCGCCATCGCCGGCATGACCAAGCCCACCGTGGCCGACACCATCTGCGCCCCCGAGGTCACCGAGCCCCTCAAGGCCAATCCCATCGACCCGCCGACCCTGTCCATGACCTTCTCGGTCAACGACAGCCCGCTGGCCGGTCAGGAAGGCGACAAGGTCACCTCGCGCATGATCGCCGCCCGTCTGGCCCGTGAAGCCGAGTCCAACGTCGCCATCCATATCCGCGAGACCGCCGGCAAGGACGCCTTCGAGGTGTCGGGCCGTGGCGAGCTGCAGCTGGGCGTGCTGATCGAGCAGATGCGCCGCGAGGGCTTCGAGCTGTCCATCTCGCGCCCCCGCGTGCTGTTCAAGACCGATGATGCCGGCAAGCGCCTGGAGCCCATCGAGGAAGTGTTCATCGACGTGGACGACGAATATTCCGGCGTCGTGGTCGAGAAGATGAGCCTGCGCAAGGCCGAACTCACCGGCATGCGCCCGTCGGGCGGCGGCAAGACCCGCGTCACCTTCCTGGCGCCCGCCCGCGGCCTGATCGGCTATCACGGCGAGTTCCTCACCGACACCCGCGGCACCGGCCTGATGAACCGCATGTTCCACGGCTATGCCCCCTACAAGGGCGCCATCGAGGGCCGCCGCAACGGCGTGCTGATCTCCAACGGCCAGGGCGACGCGGTGACCTACGCGCTGTGGAACCTTGAAGATCGCGGCTCCATGTTCATCACCGGCAACGTGAAGATCTACGAGGGCATGATCATCGGCGAGCACAATCGCCCCAATGACCTCGAAGTCAACGCGCTGAAGGCCAAGCAGCTCACCAACATCCGCGCCGCCGGCAAGGACGAGGCCGTCAAGCTGACCCCGCCCCGCAAGATGAGCCTGGAACAGGCCATCGCCTATATCGAGGACGATGAACTGGTGGAAGTGACGCCCAAGTCCATCCGCCTGCGCAAGCGCCTGCTCGACCCCAACGAGCGCAAGAAGGCCGATCGCGCCGCCAAGAACGACTAAACGAAAAGGGCGACCCTCGGGTCGCCCTTCTTGTTTGTGGCTCGGCCACTTTCCGTCGAAGGGGAGGGGGAGATCCTTGTGGGCTCTGCCCACGCCCGCAAAGGGCCTTGGGCCCTTTGATCCCCTTGGTTTGTCTGGAAGGGGAGCAATAATATGATGTCAGGTCAGGTCGATCTGTAGTATAGATGGACCATGATGGGCGCGCTGAATCAAGAAGTACTTGACGAGTGCGGTTAAATCCCGTACTTTCTGCACAATCGCATATCTAGCCGCCAAGGGGTAATCTCTGGCGGATTTTTTATGTTCGATGTGAACTGAGATGGGTTCCCCCATCCAATTCATGGTTCAGACCTCTGCTGGGGCACTTGGTGACCCGCAGGAGATTCCCGCATGGAACTCTTCATGTGGGCGCTGGTTGTCGGACCTGGCCTTCTTGACTTGCTTGCTCACTATACCCACGCGACTGCCGACCTAGGGTTTGGTATCGCGAGGTGTATTGCTGCGTTCAAGGCAATCCGGCGGTCCCTCGACTCCTAAATACAGCGCCTTAACACCTCATGATCGGATTCGACATGAGAACAATGCCTATGGAGTAAAAGCAGTATGAAAAATACACTAATTCACATCGTGATTTTCCTGAATGTTTCTCTGACCTTTACCGTAGATCTAAGCGTTGAGGCGGAATTCCAATTGGTTGCTTCCCCATATGAAAATGGCCACACCCATTCGGCGGGAAGGCCGGGGCCAGAGTCGCACTTGGGCGTTCGCTCAAATCAGGTCCAGCCGGCCGATGTCCGCAAGGGCGGTCGCCTCACGAAGGTCCGAGCTCCTCGGGCGCGGACTTAACCCTTGGGATCAAAGGGCCCGAGGCCCTTTGCGGGTGTGGGCAGAGCCCACAAGCAGATGGGTTTGAACAGGGCCGCCCTACAGCAGCAACTCCACCCTCGGCCCCTTCTCGGCCGCCTCGACCATGGGGCGGCAGCCGAACAGGCGGCTGGGCTCGACGCCGCCCTTGTCGGCCAGGAAGTCGCGCACGGCGTTGGTACGGCGCTGGGCCAGGGCGGAGAGCAGGTTGTGGTCGGGCGGGCCGAAGGATTCGGCCGGGCGATCATAGCCGACCAGCTTTTCCAGCTTGGACAGCAGCGGCCGGTCGGCGCTGCGGCGTTTGGCGGCCACCACAGGCCAGTCGCTGTCGTCGGCCTTGCCGCACAGGGTAAGCTTGAGGCCGGCGCGGCCCTTCACCAGTTCGGCGACCGCGGTCAGGGTCTTCTCGTGCTCGGGCGTCAGGGCGTCGATTCCGGGGGCGAAGGCCAGGGGCGGCAGGGCCAGATGGGACGGATCGTCGGCATCCATGGCCAGTTCGATCAGCGCCGCCACCGGGAAGGCCAGCTTCAGGGTGGTCAGCAGGGTGGATTTCAGCGCCCCGGCCACCGCCTGGGCCACGGCGTCGCTGATGTCCACGTCGGGATTGGTGGTGTCGCCCCGGATGGGCAGGGACAGCCGGATCAGGTCGTCGCCGTCGCGCAGCAGGTCGAGAACCGTGGCGATGGGCATGTCGATCTTGCCCGGCTTGGCCGGCGCCTTGGGATCGGGCGGCGCGATGAACAGCTGGGACAGGGCCAGGTTCAGCGCGCCCGACAATTTGCCCTGATCGGCGCTGACGCCCAGGGTGCCGTCGAAATGCCCCGATTGCAGGTTGACCCCCAGGGCCTCGGCCAGATAGGGCGACAGGGGCGGCAGTTCGAAGGCGGTGATCTTGCCATCGACCCGGCCGGAGATCTTGTCGGCGAAGGGCCGCACGGTGCCCGCCGCGGTGATCAGGCCCCGGCCAGCCCCTGCCTTGATCTCAAAGGCGGAATCCCGGTCGGGGGCTTCGCTGTCCAGATTGGTGATGATGAAGTCCAGCGGCATCACGTCGATGCGCACGGTTTCCGTCATGGTGCGGTCGCGCAGGTTGACCCGGCTGTCGCCGACCATCAGCTTGCCGATGCGGATGTCGGTGGTGTCCTCGTCCCTGGTCCGGGCCGCCTTGGTCTCCTTGGCGTCCTTGGGCGCCTTGTCGTCGGAGATGAAGCCGACCAGACCCTCGGGGGTGCGGTTGACGCGGGCCAGCATGCCGTCAATGCGCACCTCGTCGGCGGAGACGTCGCCATCGCCATCGCGGGCGGCGCGGTCAAGGCGCAGCCGCTTGGTTTCCAGGCGCCAGTTATAGCCACCCTGGCCCTCCTTGCGCAGGGCGTTCACCCCGTCGGCGGTCAGGGTGGCGACGGAGACGGCGCCGTCGCGGGCCAGCTTCAGGGATTGGGCCTCGACGCGTTCAACCGTGGCCAGATCGGTCTTGCGGGCCGCGTCCTGAACGGTCAGGCCGTCCAGACGGGTCTTGGGCAGTTCGGCCTCCACCGCCTTGCCGAAGGTCACCTTGCCCTCGGCCCCGGCGGCGCGCAATCCGGTGCGGATATCGCCCACAGCCAGGCGCAGCGGTCCCAGCCCCACCTTGCCCTCGGCCTGCCCCGCCAGGTCGGCGGTGTCGAGGTCGAAGTGGCCGGTCCAGTCCACGGCGTCGGGGGCGGCATCGTGGCCGGCCACGGCGACATGGGCGCCGGTGGCCTTCAGCCCGCCCTGCCAGCCCACCCGGCGGCCGTCCCAGTCCAGGCGGGCGGCGTCGAGGGCCAGCGCGGCGGCGGTTCCCTCGCCGCCCTCGCCCTTGCCCGCCAGGGTGGCGCCGTCGATGCGACCGGCCAGGGCGGCCTTGGCGCCGTCCCAGGAGAGAGTCTTGAGATCGAGGGAAAGCTTGCCGGCCGAGCCCTTGCCGCCGGGAGCGGTGACGGCCAGCGCCTCGGTGGCGAATTTGACGGCGCTAAGCTCCGCCTTGGCGCCGTCCCAGGCCAGGCCACCCAATTCCAGGTCCAGCCGCCCGGCGGTGCCGCCGGTTTCGGCGACCTTGGCGTCCAGGGCCTCGGCGCCCAGGGTGGCGGCCAGATCGAGCCGGGTTCCGTCCCAGGTCAGGCGGCCGATCTCCAGGTCCAGGCGGGTCGCCTTGGCGGCGGCCGGCGCAGTCAGGGCGGGGGCGTCCAGGGCGAGGCGGCCGTTGACCTTGACCGACGGTCCAGAGGGGAGCAGAACGCCCTCCGCCGTCAGGGAGAGGTCGGCCTTGCCGCTCAGCCCTTCCGCGCCGGCGCGCGCCGCTAGGGCGGCGAAATCGGCCAGGGCCAGGGCCTGCACCTGGGCGGCGACGGCGAGAGAGGGCTCGGCGGCGAAGGGGTGCGCCGTGCCGGACAGGGCAATGGCGGCGCCGTTCAGGCTGCCCTTGAGGGTGAAGGAGACGGCGCGGCGGGGGTCCAGGTTGTTGACGTTCTCCACCAGCAGCCGCTCGACGGCGATGTCGGCGACGAAGTCGCCGTCAACCACATGCAGGCGGGAATGGGTCAGTTCCAGCCCCGCCACGTCGATACCCCAGGGGGGCGAGGGCGTCGGGTCCTGGGCCGAGGGCGGCGCGGCGGCCACCGCCAGGGGCAGGCCGTTGAGGACGAAGCCGTCGCCGTCGCGCTTCAGGTCGATGTCGATGCCCTCGACCGCCACCCGGTCCACGACCAGACGGCGGTCCAGCAGGGGGCGCCAGCGGAATTTCAGGTCGAAATCGCCGATGCCCAGGGCCTTGCCCAGGGCGGGCTGGGCCACCACCTTGCGCACCGTGAGGCGGCCGCCGAACAGCGAGATATCGGTGTCGTCGATGCTGACCTCGACCATGCCGAGGCCGCGCAGGGCCTTGGCCAGACCCCAGCGGAACCCCGCCTCGGGC
Organism: Paramagnetospirillum magneticum AMB-1; assembly: GCF_000009985.1. GTDB lineage: Bacteria > Pseudomonadota > Alphaproteobacteria > Rhodospirillales > Magnetospirillaceae > Phaeospirillum > Phaeospirillum magneticum. The sequence goes on along the minus strand of NC_007626.1, from coordinate 4,593,780 downwards.
AGCAGGTCGCCGGCCAGGCCGAGGACGAGCACGACCAGCGCGGCCGCCGCCATCACCACATGGCGCCGCCGGACCTCGTACCCCCAAAGCATTCTGCCGACCAACTTCATACGTCCTATGATCGGTCGGCCGTGGAAAAAGGCAATAGGGCAAACACCCCTCGTCAAGTGCCGCGATTTTTGCCATGGTGCGGGCCATGAGCGATTCGACCTTCTCCGCCAAGAATCTGGCCTGCGTGCGCGGCGGGCGCGTGGTGTTCGCCGGGCTGGGGTTCTCCCTGTCGGCGGGCGGCGCCCTGGTTTTGCTGGGGCCCAACGGCTCGGGCAAGTCGAGCCTGCTGCGCGTGCTGGCCGGGCTGTTGAAGCCCGCCCACGGGCTGCTGGCCTGGAACGGCGAGGCCCTGGCCGAGGACCCCGAGGCCCATGCGGCGCGCACCCATTACCTGGGGCATCACGACGCGGTGAAGCCGGTGCTTTCGGTGGCCGAGAACCTGCGGTTCTGGGCGCACCTGCACGATCCCCACGCCGAGCGGGCCGGGCGGGCCGTGGACGCGGCGCTGTCGCGCTTCGGGCTGGCGCGGCTGGCCACCATTCCCGGCAAGATGCTGTCGGCGGGGCAAAAACGCCGCACCAATCTGGCCCGCCTGCTGGCTGCTCCCAGCCCGCTGTGGCTGCTGGACGAGCCGACCACGGCGCTGGACAAGGCCTCCATCAAGGTCCTCGAGGACGTGCTGGCCGAGCACCGGGCGGCGGGCGGCATGGTGGTGCTGTCCACCCATGCCGACATCAACATGCCGGGCGCCCAGGAACTGCATCTGGATCAATTCGCCGTGGCGGAGGAGCTTCCATGAACCGCTTTGTCGAGGTGGTTCGCCGCGACCTGCGTCTGGCCCTGCGCCAGGGCTCGGACAGCGTCATGGTGGTGACCTTCTTCGTGCTGACCGTGGTGCTGTTTCCCTTCGGCATCGGGCCGGAAGCCAATGTGCTGGAGCGCGTGGCGGCCGGGGTGCTGATGGTCACCGCTTTGCTGGCCTCCATGCTGTCGCTGGACCGGCTGTTCCAGGCCGATTACGAGGATGGCTCGCTGGAGCTGCTGGTGCTGACCCCGGCGCCCCTGGGCGTGGTGGTCGCGGCCAAGATGCTGGCCCACTGGCTGACCACCGGCCTGCCGCTGATGGTGGCCGCGCCGGTGCTGGCCGTTCTGCTGCACATGCACGAGGACGGGTTCCTGACCCTGCTGGCCGCCATGGCGCTGGGCACTCCGGTGCTGTCCCTGGTGGGCGGCATCGGCGCCGCCTTGGTGCTGGGGGCAAGGCGGGGCGGGGTGCTGCTGTCGCTGCTGATCCTGCCGCTGTACGTCCCGGTGCTGATCTTCGGGGTGGGGGCCATCGATGCCGCCGTGCAGGGCCTGTCGGCCAAGCCCCATCTGCTGATCCTGTCGGCCATGCTGGCCGCCGCCCTGGTCCTCGCCCCCTGGGCCAGCGCCGCGGCGCTGCGGCAGGCGCTGGAATAGAGCGTTAAGCGGGTTGGGGAACGGCTCCACTTCGGGGGCGTTTGCCCCCGATCCCCCAATCGGGAAGCATGGCTTCCCGAACCCTTCAGCTTTTCAGACCATTTGGCGCGAGATGAAGTCGATCACCCGCTTGCCCGCGCCATGCTCCCACAGATTGTTGTGGCCGGCCTCGGGCAGGAACAGCCCTTCCTTGACGGAGTCGGCGGCGTTTAGCACCGCATGGCCCATGGTTACCGGCACCAGCTGGTCCTTGTCGCCGTGCACCACCAGCAGCGGCACCCGCAGGCTGGCGGCCTTGAGCAGGTTGTCGTAGCGGTCCCGCGTCAGCATCTGGGCCAGCGGCGGCAGCACATAGGCCGGCGCCAGATCGGCCAGCGAGGTGAAGGGGCTTTCCAGCACCAGCATCATGATGTCGTGGCGCATGGCCATTTCCATGGCGACGCCCGAGCCCAGCGACTCGCCGTAAAGAACCAGACGGCGCGACGGCACGCCCTGGCCGGTCAGCCAGCGGACGGCCGCCTCGGCATCGGCGTAGAGCCCCTGTTCGCTGGGGCGGCCCGCATTGCCGGCAAAGCCCCGGTATTCCGCCAGCAGGACGCCGAAGCCGGCGTCGAGGAAGGCGCGGGCCTTATGGGCGCGGTCGGCCAGGGTGCCGGAATTGCCGTGAAAGAACACGATGGTCGGGCGGCCCGGAATCTTGGGCGGCGCATACCAACTGGTGGCGATCCAGCCATCGGCGGATTTGAGCGCAACCGGCACCATCTCGGGCAGTCCCGCCTCGTCGGGACGGGTGCGGGTGGTGCCGGGGTGGTAGATCATGCCGCGCTGCATCAGGGCGACGAAACCGACCAGCAGCAGGTAAACCCCGCCCAGGCCCAGCACCGTCTTGACCATGATCATCAGCACCGGGGTGATCCTTGCTTGAGAAAGAGGGCCTTGAAAAGGGTGAGGCCCGCGAATTGCTCCGCGGGCCTCTGTCTTCCCACTTGGCGTGGAGTATTAGCCGCGATTCATGCGGCTGTCGATGAGGTCGTCAACCACACCGGGATCGGCCAGGGTCGAGGTGTCGCCCAGCGAGCCGAAGTCGTTCTCGGCGATCTTGCGCAGGATGCGGCGCATGATCTTGCCCGAACGGGTCTTGGGCAGGCCCGGCGACCACTGGATCAGGTCGGGGCTGGCGATGGGGCCGATTTCCTTGCGGACCCAGTTGACCAGTTCCTTGCGCAGATCCTCGGAGGGCTCTTCCCCGGCGACCAGGGTGACATAGGCATAGATGCCCTGGCCCTTGATGTCGTGGGGATAGCCGACCACGGCGGCCTCGGCCACCTTGGGATGGGCGACCAGGGCGGATTCCACCTCGGCGGTGCCCATGCGGTGACCGGACACGTTGATCACGTCGTCGACGCGGCCGGTGATCCAGTAATAGCCGTCCTCGTCGCGGCGCGCGCCGTCACCGGTGAAGTACATGCCCTGGTAGGTGGCGAAGTACGACTGCTTGAAGCGCTCGTGATCGCCCCACAGGGTGCGCATCTGGCCGGGCCAGCCGGGCTCGGCGAGGCAGAGGTTGCCCTCGACGGCGCCTTCCAGGGTCTTGCCCTCGGCGTCGACCATCACCGGCTTGACGCCGAAGAACGGACGGGTGGCCGAACCGGGCTTCAGCGCGGTGGCGCCCGGCAGCGGGGTGATCAGGATGCCGCCGGTTTCGGTCTGCCACCAGGTGTCGACGATGGGGCAACGGCCGTCGCCCACCACGCGGTGGTACCAGGTCCAGGCCTCGGGGTTGATGGGCTCGCCCACCGAACCCAGCAGGCGCAGCGAGGCGCGGCTGGTCTTCTTCACCGGCTCCTCGCCTTCGCGCATCAGCGAGCGGATGGCGGTGGGCGCGGTGTAGAAGATGTTGACCTTGTGCTTGTCCACCACGTCCCAGAAGCGCGACACGGTCGGGTAGTTGGGAATGCCCTCGAACATCAGGGTGATGGCGCCGTTGGCCAGCGGACCATAGACGATGTAGGAGTGACCGGTGACCCAGCCCACATCGGCGGTGCACCAGTAGATGTCGCCCTCGTGATAGTCGAAGACGTACTGGTGGGTCATGGAGGCATAGACCAGATAGCCGCCGGTGGTGTGGACCACGCCCTTGGGCTTGCCGGTCGAGCCCGAGGTGTAGAGCAGGAACAGCGGGTCCTCGGCGCTCATCTCCACGGGGGTGTGGGTCGGAGCGGCCTTGGCCACCAGGTCGTGGTACCAGTGGTCACGGCCTGTGACCATGTGGATGTCGCCGCCGGTGCGCTTGACGACGATGACGCTCTTGCACGACCAGCAGGTCTCGAGAGCCTTGTCCACATTGGCCTTCAGCGGAACCTTGCGGCCGCCGCGCAGACCCTCGTCGGCGGTGATCAGCAGCGAGGAATCGCAATCCTGGATGCGGCCGGCCAGGGCGTCGGGCGAGAAGCCGCCGAACACGATGGAATGCACGGCGCCGACGCGGGCGCAGGCCAGCATGGCCACCGCCGCCTCGGGGATCATGGGCAGATAGATGGTGACGCGGTCACCCTTCTTCACGCCCAGATCGGTCATGGCATTGGCCAGGCGGCAGACGCGCTCGTGCAGGTCGCCATAGGTGATATGGGCGGATTCGTTGGGGTCGTCGCCTTCCCAGATGATGGCGGTCTGGTCCCGGCGCTTGGCCAGATGGCGGTCCAGGCAGTTGGCCGACACGTTGAGCGTGCCGTCCTCGAACCACTTGATGCTGACGTCGCCGGAATAGGAAACGTTCTTCACCTTGGTGAAGGGCTTGATCCAGTCGATGCGCTTGCCGTGCTCGCCCCAGAACCCGTCGGGGTCCTTCACCGAGCGCTCATACCATTCATTGTACTTGTCGTTGTCGATGAGAGCGTTCTTCGCGGTCTCAGCGGGCACAGGATAGACCTCGGACATCTTGGGGGTGTCTCCCTTTTCTGATTGACCCGCGTCCATTTGGTGGCTGGCGCGGGATGTTTCCCCAGTAAGCAGGCTGATGATTATGTTCGACTCGCCATGACGAAACAAGCCCGCTCAAAGGGGTAGGTGCCATGCCATCATGGAATTGCAATCATTCCAGTTGCATGACCTGTCCGTCGCGGATTTCGACAGCAAAGGGTTGGAGCGACTGGCCGTTGCAGGGGCCGCGGGTGCAGCGGCCGCTCTCGATCTCGAACAGGGCGAAGTGGTTGGCGCACAGGATCGACGTTTGGAACAGGTCCAGGAACTTGTTGTCTTCCAGGTTGAGCGGTGCCCCCACATGCGGGCAGGAATTGACATAGCCGAAGACCTGCCCACCCCGGCGCACCACGAAGACGCGGCGCTTCTCGCCATCGACCATGGCGCGGAACTCGCGGGCGCCGGGATCGGGGATGGACTCCAGCGCGCAGAGGGTCTTCAAGCCGTCACCCCGCCCAGGTCGCACAGCAGCCGCCACGAGGCCTCGTCCACCGGGCAGACCGACAGCCGGCTCTGGCGCAGCAGCGGCAGCTCGGCCAGCCGGGGATCGGCCTTGATCTCGGCCAGGGTGACCGGCCGGGCCAGGGGGGCCACCGCCTTGAGGTCCGGGCACATCCAGCGCGGGTCCTCGGCGGTGGGGTCGGGATAGGCTTCGCGCACCACCTCGACCACGCCGACGATGCGCTTTTCGTCCACCGAGTGGTAGAAGAACGCCCGGTCGCCCAGCTTCATGGCCTTCAGGTTGTTGCAGGCCTGATAGTTGCGCACCCCGGTCCAGGCGGTCACGCCGTCGCGCACCTGATCGTCCCACGACCAGGCGCCGGGCTCGGACTTGACAAGCCAGAAGGCCATCAGGGCAGGACCTTCTTGTAGCGGATGACGCTGACGCTTTCGAACAGGCCGGCCTTGGCATAGGGGTCGTTGGCCAGGAAGGCCTCCACCTCGGCGCGGTTGTCGGTGTCGAACACGAAGGCGCTGCCGATCATGCCCTGGCCGTCATCGGTCAGCAGCGGGCCGCCGATGATCATCTTGTCCAGGAAGGTCTTGGCGTATTCCAGATGGGCGGCGCGGTTGTCGAGGCGGGTCTGAAGATGACCGGGCTTGTCCTTGCACTGGACCATGAACATACTCTGATACTCCGAATTCGGATATGAAGCCCCCTAAGGTAACGGAAAAAAGGCCGGTCATGGAAGCCCACGAGACGCACGAGACCATCCACGAGGTCGCCCACCACGACCACCACGAGGAACATGCCCACAAGGAAGGCAAGGCCAGCCGCAACAAGAAGATCGCGGTGCTGATCAGCGTTCTCGCCGCCTTGCTGGCCATCATCGAGGCCGGCGGCAAGAGCGCCCAGAACACCTCGCTGTCGGCCAATATCCACGCCAACGACCTGTGGGCCTTCTATCAGGCCAAGCATATCCGCTCGACCACGCTGCGCACCGCCGCCGACGCCCTGGAGCTTTCGGCCCCGCCGTCGGACGGCGTCGCCAAGAAGGCGGCCGAATGGCGCGCCACCGCCAGCCGCTACGATTCCGAGCCCGAGACCGGCGAGGGCCGCAAGGAACTGGCCGCTAAGGCCAAGAGCGAGGAAGCCCGCCGCGACAAGGCCCTGTCGGCCTATCACATGTTCGAATACGGCGCCGCCGCCCTGCAGATCGCCATCGTGCTGGCCTCGGCCTCGGTGGTCACCGGCATGCTGGCCCTGTCCTTCGTGGCGGGCGGACTGGGCGCGCTGGGCATCGCCTTCGGCCTGCTGGGCTGGCTGGCGCCGACGCTTATCCATCTGTAAGGGGCGTCAGCCCCAGACGGGGCCGGGCGACAGCCCGGTCAGGAAGGCCGTGGCGGCGGCGACCGCCGCCACCACCAGCCATTCCATCACGCCCCCGGTGGAGCACAGCCCCACGCCGAAGCGCTGCTTCCAGGGCCACAGCAGCGGCACGCCCGCCGGCGTCAGGGCATCGGCCGCCAGATGGGAGAGATAGCCCAGGGCCAGCGGCTCGGCCAGGCGGACCAGTCCCCGGCCCGGCTCCACCAGCATCAGCACCGCCAGACCGCCCATGACCGCCAGCAGGGAGTGGGTCAGGCCGCGATGGCCCAGCACCATGGAGATCGGCTTGGAGATGGGCCACAGGCGGCGGCCGAGCCAGGATGACGGATGGTCTATGTCGGGCAGCAGGGCGCCCAGGGCCGCCGCCGCCGCGCCCTCCGGCCCCAGGGGAACGGCCAGCCCCGCCCGCTGTGCCAGGGTCCAGGCGGACACCCCCAGCACCACGTGAGATACGACCATCATCCGGCTTTCCCCCTTTGCCCGCCTCGGGTAGAGTCCGGGACGGGAGTTCGGGTATCGACCGGGAGGGGTCTGATGTCAATCGCCTGGAACGAGGCGCTGGCGATCGGCGATCCGATCATCGATGCCGACCATCGGCGGATGATCGAGCTGATTGCCCGGCTTGAGGTGGCCGCGGGTCTGGAAATCGACTGTGCCGGGATCGGCCGGACGCTTCGCGACCTGACCGATCTGTGCCGCGAACACTTCGCCCGCGAGGAAGCCCTGCAGCATGCCGTCGGCTTTCCCGAAACCGAATCCCACCGCACCGCCCACGAAATGCTGATGAAGCGCCTGGACGCCGTGCTGGCCCATTTCACCGATGGCTGCGACGAGGTCCGCAGCGGCATCGTTCGCACCCTGGGCGATTCCCTGGCCACCTGGCTGGTCAGCCACATCGTCAACAGCGACATGGAGTTCAAGCCCTACGTGGCGGGTGCTTACGGCTCCTAAACCGTCTCCTTGCCGTCAAAGGCGCAAAGCTCCCGCACCACGCAGGCGGCACAGTCCGGCTTTCGGGCCTTGCAGGTATAGCGGCCGTGCAGGATCAGCCAGTGGTGGGCGTGCTGCAGCCATTTGGCCGGGGTGGCCTTCATCAGGCCCTGTTCCACCGCCTCCACCGTCTTGCCCGGCGCCAGTCCGGTGCGGTTGGCGACGCGGAAGCAATGGGTGTCCACGGCGATGGTGGGCTCGCCGAAAGCGATGTTCAGCACCACGTTGGCGGTCTTGCGCCCGACCCCCGGCAGGGCCTCCAGCGCCGCGCGGTCGTGGGGTACCTGCCCGCCGTGAAGGCTGAGCAGGCGGCGCGACAGCTCGATGACGTTCTTCGCCTTGGTCTTGTACAGGCCGATGGTGCGGATGGATTGGACCAGCCCCTCCTCGCCCAGCTCGACCATGGCCTGGGGCGTGTTGACCCGGGCGAACAGCGGCCGCGTCGCCTTGTTGACCCCGGCATCGGTGGCCTGGGCCGAAAGGACCACCGCCACCAGCAGGGTGTAGGGATCGGCGTATTCCAGGTCGCTCTTGGGCTCGGGATTGCGCTCGGCCAGCAGGGCGTAGAAGCGGTCGGCCTGCTTGGGGGTCATCGGTTGAGAACCCCCAGCGCCTCCGCATGAAGACGCCGGTCGCCCGCCGCGCAGACCTTGCCGTCGGAATGGATGGTCAGTGGCTTACCTGACCAGTCAGTCATAATTCCTCCCGCTCCCTCGACCACCGGCACCAGGGCGGCGAAGTCGTAGGGCTTGAGGCCCGCCTCCACCACCAGATCGCAGAACCCCGAGGACAGCAGGGCATAGGCGTAGCAGTCGCAGCCGTAGCGGGGACGCTTGCACCCGGCGGCGATGCGGTCCCAGGCGGGACGGGTCGCTTCACAGAACAATTCCGGCGCCGTGGTGAAGGCGTAGGCATGGGCCAGATCGGGACAGGCCCGCACCCTGGCCGGCTGGCCATTCAAGGTGGTGGGGCGGCCCAGGGCGCCCAGCCAGCGCTCGTTGGTGAAGGCCTGGTCGATCAGGCCCAGGATGGGCGTGCCGTTGCGGGCCAGGCTGATCAGGGTGCCGAAGCTGGGCTTGCCGGTGATGAAGGCCGCCGTGCCGTCGATGGGGTCCAGCACCCAGACGTATTCGGCGTCGCAATTCTCGCGCCCATGTTCCTCGCCCAGGATGCCGTGGGAGGGCGCCTCGGCGGCCAGGATGGCGCGCATGGCCGCTTCCACCTCGCGGTCGGCGATGGTCACCGGGCTGGAATCGGCCTTGTCGTCCACCGCCACCGGGGTGCGGAAGTATTTCCGGACGACCGGGCGGGCGGCATCGGCCAGTTTCTCGGCCAGGGCGATGAATTCGGAGGGACAGGCGGTCATGTTTGTCGTTTCCGTGCCGTTGCGACGCGCCCGAGTGTGGCGCGAAATGGCGGATGTGGATAGGGTGCGTATTAACTAGCTGATACACACACGGATCACCCATGGCCGAACTCACCCCCATCATCGTCATTCCCGCCCGCATGCAGGCCACCCGGCTGCCGGGCAAGCCCCTGGCCGACATCCATGGCGAGCCGATGATCATCCATGTCTGGCGCCGCTCGGTGCAGGCCGGGCTTGGCCCCGTGGTGGTGGCCTGCTCGGAGGCCGAGGTGTTCGATGCGGTGCACGCCCATGGCGGCCAGGCTGTGATGACCGACCCCGACCATCCGTCCGGCTCGGACCGGGTGTGGGAGGCGGTGCGCAAGCTCGACCCCGAGGGCCGGTTCGATGCCATCGTCAACGTGCAGGGCGACCTTCCCACCCTGGACCCCCAGATCATCCGCGCCGTCTTCGCGCCTCTGGCCGAGCCGGGGGTCGACGTCGCCACCCTGGTGACCGAGATCACCAACGAGGAGGAGCGCACCAACCCCAACGTGGTCAAGGCGGTGGTGGGGCTGCGTCCCGGCCAGCGCGTGGGCCGGGCGCTCTATTTCAGCCGCGCCACCGTGCCGGCCAATGCGGGGCCGCACTATCATCACATCGGGCTCTACGCCTATCGCCGGGACTCGCTCGAGCGCTTCGTCAGCCTGCCCCAGGGCGTGCTGGAAAGCCGCGAGAAGCTGGAGCAGTTGCGGGCGCTGGAGAATGGCATGCGCATCGATTGCGCCTTGGTTGACACGGTTCCGCTGGGTGTCGATACTCCCGCCGACCTCGAACGGGCGCGTGCCCTGCTGAAAGCCTGAGTCCCGCATGAACGACCAGCCCAATCCCGATCAGGCTATCGCCTTCCAGGGCGAGCCCGGCGCCTATTCCCATCTGGCTTGCCGCAATGCCTATCCCGGCATGCAGCCGCTGCCCTGCGCCACCTTCGAGGACACCTTCGCCGCCGTGCGCGAGGGCCGCGCCCGCTATGCCATGATCCCCATCGACAATTCGGTGGCGGGCCGGGTCGCCGACGTGCATCACCTGATGCCCTATGCCGGGCTGCACATCATCGCCGAGCATTTCGAGCGCATCAGCCACCACCTGCTGGTGGTTCCCGGCGCGACGCTCGACACCATCAAGACGGTGAAAAGCCACGTCCACGCCCTGGGCCAGTGCCGCAACCTGATCCGCGAACTGGGCCTCAAGGTCATCGTCGGCACCGACACTGCCGGCGCGGCGGCCGAGCTGGCCGAGCGCCAGGACCCCACCATGGCGGCCATCGCCTCGGAACTGGCGGCCGAGGCCTATGGCCTGGTGTCGCTGAAGGCGGGGATCGAGGACGCCGAGCACAACACCACCCGCTTCGTGGTCCTGGCCCGCGAGGCGCTGGAGCCCAATCCCAACCAGCCCTGCGTCACCACCTTCGTGTTCCGGGTGCGCAACGTGGCCGCCGCGCTGTACAAGGCGCTGGGCGGTTTCGCCACCAACGGCATCAACATGACCCGGCTGGAAAGCTACATGGTGGGCGGCGAATTCGCCGCCACCCAGTTCTACGCCGACGTGGAAGGCCACCCCACCCAGCGCAATCTGCGTCTGGCCCTGGAGGAACTGGACTTCTTCAGCCACGAGGTCCGCATCCTGGGCGTCTATCCCCGCCATCCCTTCCGCATGAAGCAGCAGAGCGGCGCAGAGTAGGTCACAGCCCTTCCAGGATCACCACGGTGCGCCGCGCCGAGCGGTGGCTGAGGCCGACGATGGCTTGGTATTCGGGGGAGTCCAGGCAGGCCCTGGCGGTCTCCAGGTCGGGAAAGCGGATCAGCACCATGCGGGTGGGCGACCACAGGTCGGTCTCGCGCTGGATCAGGGTTCCGCCCCGCGCCAGATATTCGCCGCCCCACCGCTCGATCAGCGGCCGGGCCTTGTGCTTGTACTCCTCGTACAGCTCGGGATCGTCCAATTGGGTATCGACGATCAGATAGGCGGACATGGCGGCTTCTCCCCTGAAAGCGACAAAGGGCGGCTCTCCTCATTTGGAGAGCCGCCCCGCTTCGATTCAAGGGAATTCAGTACACGTCGTGCAGAGTGTTGGTGACGTTGAACTTGCCGGTGGGCGTGATCAGACGCGGGTCCTTGATCACTGACTTCAGCTTGCGGGTCTTGTCGTCCACCACCACGATGGCCGAGACCTTGTCCTTGGCGTTCCACACCGAGATCCACACCTCGTCGCCGGCCTTGTTGTATTCCGGCTGAACGACGCGCGGCGCGCCGTCGGAAATGCCGGCCCACTTGGCGATGGGCAGCACCTCGGCGGGCTTGTCCAGGTTGTTGATGTCGAACACGGCGATGGAGGCCGCCACGTCGGCGTCGGGGTTAAGCGTGGTGTCGACCCACAGGTTCTTGGACTTGGGGTGGGTCTTCAGGAACAACGAACCGCCGCCCTGGCCGGTCAGCGAGGCCACCTTGGTCCAGGCCTGCTTGGGATGGCCCTTGGGATCGGTGCCGATCAGCGCCACGCTGTCGTCGCCCAGGTGTCCGGTGGCCCAGACGGGGCCGAACTTGGGATGGACGAAGTTGGTGCCGCGGCCCGGATGGGGAGTGGCGCCCACCTCGACCATGCCCACCAGCTTGTCTTCCTTGGTATCGACCACGGCGATCTTGTTGCGGGCGTTGGCGGCCACCAGGAAGTAGCGCTTGGAGGCGTCGAAGCCGCCGTCATGCAAGAACCGCTCGGCCTCGATGGAGGTGACCTTCAGGTTCTTGATGTCGGAGTAGTCCACCAGCAGGATCAGGCCGGTTTCCTTGACGTTGACCACGAATTCCGGCTTGAAGTGCGAGGCGACGATGGACGCGACGCGGGGCTCGGGGTGGTATTCCTGCTTGTCGGAGGTCATGCCGCGGGTCGAGACGATCTTCTTCGGCTCCAGCGTATTGCCGTCCATGATGACGAACTGGGGCGGCCAATAGGCGCCGGCGATGGCGTACTTGTCCTCGAAGCCCTTGAACTTGGAGGTCTCCACCGAGCGGGCCTCCATGCCGATCTTCACCTCGGCCACCGTCTCGGGCTTTTCCATCCACAGGTCGATCAGGTTGATCTTGGCGTCGCGGCCGATGACGTAGAGATAGCGGCCCGAGGCGGAAATGCGCGAGATGTGGACGGCGTAGCCGGTCTTGATGATGCTGACGATATTCTTGGACGCGCCGTCGATCAGGGCGATCTCGCCCGAATCGCGCAGCGTCACCGAGAACAGGTTGGACAGGTCCAGGGTGTTCATCTTCCTGGCCGGACGCTTGTCCGCCGGAATCTGAACCTTCCAGGTGGCCTTGATCTCGTCCATGCCGAATTCCGGCGGCTGCGGCGGCTCGTTCAGCAGGTATTTGGCCATCAGGTCCACCTCGGCCTCGGACAACTGGCCCGAAGAGCCCCAGTTGGGCATGCCCGCCGCCGAGCCGTAGGTGATGAAGGCCTTCAGCGCGTCGAAACCGCGCTCGCGGGTGATGTCGGTGGTCAGGGGCTTGCCGGTGGCGCCCTTGCGCAGCACGCCGTGACAGCCGGCGCAGCGCTCGAAATAGATCTGCTTTGCCCTGGTGAATTCGGCCGCGCTCAACTGCGGTCCGGGCTGGGCGCCCGGCTGGCTCATGGGGGCGGCGCGGAGCTGGTCGCCGCTGGTTTCATAATGCTCGCCGGCGCCATGGGCGGGTTTCTCTTCCGCCATGGCCGTCCCGGCCCAGGCGACCGCCAGTGCCGCCATCATCCAAGTCGCTGCCTTCATCGGTTTCCCCTGGGCAAGTCAAAATCACCGGCAATTCCGGCGGGGGAGACCGTAATCTCTGTGTGGGATTGAATCAAGTAAACGATAATAATTTGACATTCATCAAATGACAAATGTCAATAATCGTTAAGCGCAACGACAATGAAGGTCGTAAATCTTACTGGTTCTATATTGATTTTAGTCACGATGCGCCGACCGTGAAAACGGCATCGCCCAGGCCGTGACGGGCCTGGGCGATGCTGTGCGTCGTGCCGCTTGACGCTTATCAATTCCTTCCGAACGGGCCGCCGGTTCTACCCGGCCCTTATCCCCTCGATGAAGGCTTCCACCTCGCCCATCAGGTCGTCGGTGCGTCGGGCGACGCCGTTCGACTGGCCCAGCACCAGGGAGGCGGCATCGCCTGCCTGGGCGGCGGCGGCGGCCACGCGGCCGACGCTGCCCACCACCTCCTCGGTGCCGCCCACCGCGGCGCTGACGCTGTCGGAGATGCGCCGGGTGGTGCTTTGCTGCTCGGCGACGGCCTGGGTGATGGAGCCCACGGCGGCGCTGATGTCGCCGATGATCCGCACGATATCGCCGATGGCCGCCACCGCCTCGCCGGTCGCCGACTGGACCTGGGCGATCTGGGTGGAGATCTCGTCGGTGGCGCCGGCGGTCTGGTTGGCCAGATTCTTGACCTCGCTGGCCACCACGGCGAAGCCCTTGCCGGCCTCCCCGGCACGAGCGGCTTCGATGGTGGCGTTCAGGGCCAGAAGATTGGTCTGCTTGGCGATGGAGGTAATGAGGTCCACCACCTGGCCGATGCGCTCGGCGGCTGTGGCCAGTCCGGCCACGTTGGCCGAAGCGCGCTCGGCCTTGCCCACCGCTTCGGCGGTGGTGGACGAAGAGGCGGCCACCTGGCGCTCGATGGCGGCGATGGAGTGGGACAGTTCGTCGGCCGCCTCGGCCACATTGCGCACATTGGCCGAAGCGGTATCGGCGGCGCTCTCCGCCGAACTGGCCTGGCCGGAGGCGTCGGCGGCCACGCCGGACATGGATTGGGCGGCATGGCTCATCTCGGCGGCGGCCTCGGACAGGCGCCCCATGACGGCGGTGACCTTCTCCTCGAATTCAGCGGCCAGGGCCAGGCGGGATTCGCGGCGTTCCACCGAGGCGCGGCGGTCAGCCTCGCGGCGGTCCTCGGCCAGCCGCCCCATCTGCCGGCCATTCTCGGCGAAGACGTTCAGGGTGCGGGCCATGGCGCCGATCTCGTCCTTGCGTTCGCCGCCGGGCACCGCCACCTCGTAATCGCCGGTGGCCATGCTCGCCATGCAGGTGCGCAGGGCTTCGAGCGGCCGGGTCAGCGAGCGGGTGACCAGCAGGGCCAGCCCCAGGCCGGCGACCGCGAAGGCAAGGAAGGACACCAGCAGGGAGAGCCCGGCACTCACTTGCTCGCTTTCCGCCTTCTCGCGGAAGCGCGCGGCATCCTCGGCCGCCAGGGAGATGGCCGAGGCCATCAGGGTCTGGATCTCCTCCGCCTGCTTGGCGGCGGCGCCCTTGGTCAAGTCGGCGGCCTCGACGCTGCGGCCCTGCTTCATCATCTCGACGATCTCGGCGCGAATGGGCTTCCACGCCGCCAGAGCCTTGCCCAGCTGGTCGAAGACCGCCCGGTCGGCCAAAAAGCGCTCGCGCGCCGTGTCGAGTTTCTTCACGACCCGGCTTTCCGCCGCATCGATGGCCGCTTCGGCCTTGGCGATATCGCTGTCCTCGAAGGCCAGCGCCAGATCCTTCATGGCCCGGTGCATGGCGATGATGCCGCCATCGGCCTCGGACAGGGCCGTCGAGACCGTGAAGGGGTGGCGGTACAGCAACTCGGTATGGGCCGAAATGGAACGCAATTGCAGGCTGGAGAACAGCCCCAGCGCCCCGGTGATGATGATCATCAGCCCGAATCCGGCGAACAGACGCACGCCGATTCTCACATCTGCCAGACGCATGACTCCTCCCTCGCCACGCCGGTGGTCCGGCGGGGCCATGAAGCCTGATTCCCGTTTGTTCTCTTCGGTCCGTCCGGTTGATCCGGGCGACATCGTTGCATATGTTGTTACATATAACTGTTGTTTGTAACAACAATATTGTGACGCGCTATCCGTTGGAGGATGGATCGCATCACGAAGGAAATAGGGGGTTCTACCGTTTGCCGTAGGCGCGGATCAGCGTCTGCACCGCATGGGCCACCGTGTCTCCGATGGAACGGCCAGAGGGCAGGCCAAGCAGGGCACGGTGGTATGTTTCAGCCCGCAGCATGCCGATGAACTGGTCGGCAATGACCAGGGGGTCGACCTCGGCCACCAGTTCGCCCCGTTCCTGCAACCTGACCACCGAGGCCGAAATGGCCGTCTTGCCTCTTGTGGGGCCGGTGTCATAGAACGCCTGGGCCAGTTCCGGGGTGCGGGCGGATTCCGCGACCACAACCCGGTAAAGAGCCAGTGCGTCGGGGGTCATCAGCAGGGTGAGCAGGCGCTCGGCATAGGTGGTGAAGGTCCGCACCGCGTCGAAGCTCTCGTCCGGCGAGGCGAAGACGAAGGATGCTTCGCACCGGCGGTGCATGATGGCGGCGAACAGCTGATCCTTGCCCTCGAAATGGGCGTAGATGGTGGCCTTGGACACGCCCGCCCCGGCCGCTACAGCGTCCATGCTGGTGGCGGCATAGCCTTCCACCAGGAACAGGCGCTGGGCCGCGTCGAGGATGGCCTCGCGCTTGGCCGAGGGTTTGGACCGGGTCCGGGTTTGGGTCATGGCACCTCCAGCCGCAAAACTAAACCAACCAGTTCAGTTTTGGGAAGGGGAAAGTGTGGTTATTCCACCAGTCCGGCCAGGGCGTCGTCCAGGCGGGCGGAGGGAATCTCGGTCAGCAGGGGGCCGTCGGTCCACACCAGCACGCAACGCACCCGATGGCTGGGATAGATGCAGGCCAGGGCCAGGCGGTAGGCGGCCATCTGGCGGACGTAAAGCTCGGGCACCTCGTCGGGCGTGGCGGGGGGGCGGCGATTGGTCTTGTAATCGGCGATCACCACCTCGGTGTCGCTGACCGCCAGCCGGTCGACGCGGCCCGAGACCACCCGGTCGCCGATGCGTCCGACCAGCGGCACCTCGGCCCTGGAGCCGGGAGCGAACAGCCCGGCCAGCCCGGGATGGTCGAGGATGTCGGAGACCTCGTTGGCGATGGCCAGTTGCTCGGGCGTTTCCAGGCCCCAGGCCGGGCGGGCGAGAAAGCGCAACATGGCGCGCGAGCGGTCGGGGGGCGGCAGGTCGGGCACGGTCTGCAACAGGCGGTGTATCAGCTTGCCCCGCTGCCAGCGCGGCTTGCCGTCCATCTCGGCCAGAGGCGAGCGTACGGTCGGCTCCTCGCCCTCGGGCCGCGACGGGGCCAGCGGCCGGGGGGGGATGGGCTCCGGTTCGGCGGAGAGCAGCGCCCAGTCGGGCAGCGGCGAGGATTGCCCCGCTCCCGGCCCGGCGCCCTTTTCCTTTTCCGGCGGCGCGGTCTGGGCATTGGCCAGGACCAGCACCGGGCCTTCGGCGGTCTCGGCCGCCTTGGCCAGGAAGGGATCGTCGAAGGCGGCGGCGGTGGGGGCCAGGGCGCACTGGACCAGGGCGTGCCAGCAGGTCTCGGGCGCCGCCTTCAGGCCGCGCCAGCCGCAGACCACCAGCCGGTCCTCGGCCCTGGTCATGGCCACGTAGAGCAGGCGGCGGTATTCCCGCTCCCGCGATTGCTTGCGTGCGTCGGCGCCCTGGCGGCACACGGAATCCATGTCCTCGGCCCGGGGCGGCCAGGCGGGGAGTTCGCCCTCGCCCTCGCCCAGCCACAGCAGGCGGGGCGAGCGGGTGGGCACCTGCATGGTGTCGGGCAGGAAGACGATGGGCGCCTGCAGGCCCTTGGAGCCATGCACGGTCATGATGCGCACCGCGTCGCGGCCCGCCTGCTCCAGGTCGCGCTTGATCTCCAGGGCGCCCGCCTCCAGCCAGTGGAGGAAGCCCTGAAGCGAGGGCGGGTGGGCGCGCTCGAAGGCCAGGGTCAGGGACATGAACTCGTCGATGGAATCCTCGGCCTCCAGCCCCAGCCGGGCCAGCAGGCGCCGGCGCCCGCCCAGCGGCCCCAGCACCCGGGCATAGAGGGTATGGGGCGAGACGCGGTCGGCCTGGGCCAGCAGCTCCGAGAGCCGGCGGAAGGCCGCCTCGAACACGCCGCCCTCGTCGGCGACGCCCTGGCGCAGGGCCTCCCACAGCCCCACATCCTTGCCGCGATGATGGGCCAGGGTGAAAAGCTGGTCTTCGCCGAGCCCCACCAGCGGCCCCTTCAGCACGGTGGCGAGCGTCAGGTCGTCCTCGGGCAGCAACAGGAAATTGCCCAGCGCCATCAGGTCCATGACTGCCATCTGCTCGGTCAGCACCATGCGGTCGGCGCCGGCCACCTCCACCTTGCGGCTTTTCAGTTCGCGCACCAGATCCTCGACGAAGCCGCCCCGGCGGCGCACCAGCACCAGCACGTCGCCGGCCCGCACCGGACGGCCCTTGGACTCCAGGACCTCGCCGTCGATCATGGCGCGGATGCGCGCCGCCATCAGCCGGGCCAGCCGGGTGCGCGGCGAATCGCCTCTGATGCGTTCCACCGGCGGCTTCCAGGCGGGAAGCTCGTCGGCGGGGCGGGGCTCGACGACGGGCCAGACCTCCACCCGTCCGGCCTGGCCGCCGCGGTGGGGCAGGTGGGTGATGTCCTCGTCCCCGGCCACTCCGTCGCGGCCCGGCCGTCCCGGCGCGAAGACGGCGTTGACCGCCTCCAGCACGGCGGGAGCCGAGCGGAACGACAGGTTGAGGTCGACCACCTCCCACTTGCCGCCGGCGGCGGGCACATGGGTGGCGAAGGCCTCGCGCATGCGCTCGAATTCGCGCGGGTCGGCCCGCTGGAACGAGTAGATGGATTGCTTGGCATCGCCCACCGCGAAGACGGTGCGCAACGTTTCGCGGGCGCCGCGCCCGGCGAAGAATTCCTCGGTCAGCTTCTCCACCACCGCCCACTGGTCGGGATTGGTGTCCTGCGCCTCGTCGATCAGCACGTGGTCGATGCCGCCGTCCAGCTTGTACAGCACCCAGGGCGCCACACCCGGCCGGGCCAGCAGGTCGCGGGCGCCCAGGATCAGGTCGTCGTAATCCATCAGGGCGCGATGGGTCTTGGCGCGGCGATACGAGGCGAGCAGGGCGCCGCCCAGAGTCAGCAGCGCCCCCGTGGCCTCGGCGATGCGGGCGGCCCGCAGCCTCTCGGTCAGGCGATACAGGCGCTCGGCCTCGGCCAGCAGGCAATCCTCGACGCCGGGAAAGCCCTCGCGCACCGCCTTGGTGGCCAGGGTCTTGCGGATGCCTCCCTCGGCGGTCAGGAACTGGGCGCACCAGCCGGCAAAGCCATTTTCCCGCCCCGCCGGATCGGCCAGCCAGCGGGCCATGGCCTCGCCCCGCTTGCGGTCGGAGTCCGAGCCGGTCAGCAACGCCGCCACGGCTTCCCGCAGGCCTTCGCCCTGGAAATGGGCCTCATCGGTGGCCCAGGCCAGCAGCGAGTCCGGGGTGTCGCCCGCCTCCAGCCCCAGCCGGGTCCGCAGCGCCGCCAGGGCGCCCTCGACTCCGCCATGGCGCTCGAACAGACGCTCCAGCCGCCCGCGCTCGGCGGTCAGTTCGCCCATCAGTTCGGGAAAGGCGGTTTCATGCACGCGGGAGGTCACCAGGGCCAGGGCGCCCCCCAGGGCGCCGTCGCCCATGCGGGCCTGGGAAAGAATTTCCAGCTTGGCGGCCTCCAGCAGCTCGCCGGCGTCGCGGTCGTCCATCACCTGGAAATGGGGCGCGATGCCTGCCTCCAGGGGAAAGCGGCGCAACAGCGACTGGCAGAAAGCGTGGATGGTCTCCATGTGCATGCCGCCCGGCGCGTCCAGCAGGGCGGCGAACAGGCGGCGCGCCCCCGTCATCTCGCCCGGGGACGGCGCCCGGCCCAGCAATCTCCCCAGGTCGTCGGCCAGGTCGCTGTCATGGGCCGTGGCCCACTGGCCCAGCCGCCCGGCGATGCGGTTGGACATCTCGGCGGCGGCGGCCTTGGTGAAGGTCAGGCAGAGAATCTTGTGAGGCGGGGTGCCGGCCAGCAGCAGGGTCAGCACCCGGTCGGTCAGTACCTTGGTCTTGCCGGTGCCGGCGCTGGCCGCCACCCAGACGCTGGCGGTGGGGTCGGCGGCCCGGCGCTGCCGCTGGTCGGCGTCGAAAGAAAGGACGGAGCCGTCCGTCATAGGGTGCCGTCCAGGGCCTCGATCACCTGGGCCAGGGTGATGCCGTCGGCCCGGGCGGCAAAGCCCAGCGCCATGCGATGGCGCAGCACCGGCGCGGCCAGGGCGCGGATGTCGTCCACCGATGGCGACAGGCGGCCCTGGAGCAGGGCGCGGGCCCGGACGGCCAGCATCAGCGCCTGGGCGGCGCGGGGGCCCGGCCCCCAGGCCACCGCCCGGCGGACCAGATCCAGCGACGTGCTTTCCGGGCGGCCCTGGCGCACCAGGTTGAGGATGGCATCCACCACCGCATCGCCCACCGGGATGCGCCGGACCAGGGCCTGGGCCGCCAGCAGGTCGTCGGCGCCCATGACCCGTTCCGCCTCGGCCGAGACGGCGCCGGTGGTGTCGATCAGCATGCGGCGCTCGGCGTCACGGTCGGGATAGCCCACGTCGATCTGCATGAGGAAACGGTCGAGCTGCGCTTCGGGCAGGGGGTAGGTGCCCTCCTGCTCCAGCGGGTTCTGGGTGGCCAGGACGTGGAACGGCCGGGGCAGGTCCTGGCGGGCGCCCGCCACGCTGACGTGGTGCTCCTGCATGGCCTGCAGCAGGGCCGATTGGGTGCGCGGCCCGGCGCGGTTGATCTCGTCGGCCATCAGCAGCTGGCAGAATACCGGCCCCTGGATGAAGCGGAAGGCGCGCGCACCGCCGGCGCCCTCTTCCAGCACCTCGGAGCCCAGGATATCGGCGGGCATCAAATCGGGGGTGAACTGCACCCGCTTGTCGTCCAGGCCCAGCACGATGCCCAGGGTGTGGACCAGCCGGGTCTTGGCCAGGCCGGGCAGCCCGATCAACAGGGCGTGACCCCCCGCCAGCAGCGTGATAAGACTCTGATCGATGACTTCGTCCTGGCCGAAGATCACGCGGCCGATGGCGGCGCGGGCCTCGGACAGGCGGGATTCGAGGGCGGCGATCTCGTCTTGCGGGGCGGCGGAACTGGTGTGCGGTGTCATGGAATTGGCGCCTCGCAGGAGAAGAATGCTCAGGAGCGGCCGATTGAACCAGCCTTTGACCGAATCCCCCCCGGATGTGGATTACCCGGGCGAACTGCCCGAGTATTGCGGTGATCTCGGTATCCGCATCGACCGGCAGGGACGTTGGTTCTACCATGGCTCGCCGATCAACCGCAAAGAGATGGTCTGCCTGTTCGCCTCGGTGCTGTACCGGTCCAAGGACGGCGGCTATCTGCTGATCACACCGGGCGAAATGGGCCGCATCGAGGTGGAGGATGTTCCCTTCCTGGCGGTCGAGATGTTCACCTGCGGTGGCGGCCGCGACATGGTGGTCAGCTTTCGCACCAATATGGACGAGATGGTCACCGTCGACGCCGACCATCCGTTGAGAATTGCCGAAGGGGAGGGCTCGGGGGAGCCGTCGCCCTACGTCACCGTGCGGAACGGGATCGAGGCGCGCCTCACCCGCTCCGTCTATTACGAACTGGTCGCTCAAGGGTGGGAGGAGGACCGGGAGGGAGAAGCGGTTTACGGCCTATGGAGCAGCGGGAGCTTTTTTCCATTGGGGAGGCTGGACCTTCCCGACTGACGCGCGAGGTGATCGCGCGACGGCTGACCGACGGGTTCGACCCGGGCGGGCGCTCGGACTCGGCCCTGGAGGCCATGGTCCAGGGCGGCGCCGTGCGCCCCGGCACCGCCACCACCGATGACAGCCTGACGCCGGCCGCCGTCCTGGTGCCGCTGGTGGAGCGCGCCGAGGGCCTGACCGTGATGCTGACCAAGCGCACCGCCCATCTCGCCCACCATCCCGGCCAGATCAGCTTTCCCGGCGGGCGGCTCGAACCCGAGGACCAGGGCGACTTCGCCACCTGCGCCTTGCGCGAAACCGAGGAGGAGACCGGCCTGTCCCGCCATCTGGTCCGCCTGCTGGGCCGTCTGGACGACTACGCCACCGGGACCGGCTTCATCATTACGCCGCTGGTCGGCGTCATCGATCCGCCCTTCACGCTGGCCCCCGATTCCTTCGAGGTGGCCGAGGTGTTCGAGGTGCCGCTGGCCTTCGTGCTGGACCAGGCCAACCACCAGCTTCAAAGCCGCGAAGTCAGGGGCTTCCAGCGGCCGTTCTGGGCGCTGACCTGGGAAGACCGGCTGATCTGGGGCGCCACCGCCGGAATCCTGGTCAACCTGTCGGAAGTGCTGGTTCCTCGCGAAACCGGCAGGACCTCGGAATGACCATGACCGTCATCCCGAGCGTAGGCGAGGGATCTCCGCTTGGCGCGCCGTTCCCGCGACGGAACCGCCGGTTCAGAATGAGATTCCTCCTCCCGATGGTCGTCGGAATGACATCGGTGGTCCGGCATGAGTAACACCCGCCTTCACCTCAATCCCGGTGATCCCATCGGCCTACTGGGGCCGCAGGACTGGATGGACGCCGCCGAGACCCGCGCCGTGGTGGCGGCGCTGCAGGCCGAGGGGGCCCGGGTGCGCTTCGTCGGCGGCTGCGTGCGCGACGCCCTGCTGAAGCGTCCCATCAAGGATGTGGACATCGCCACCCCCGACCCGCCCGAGCGGGTGCTGGCCCTGCTGGACGATGCGGGGATTCATGCCATTCCCACCGGCATCGACCACGGCACGGTGACGGCGGTGATCGGCAAGGCCCATTACGAGATCACCACGCTCAGGGTCGACGTGGAGAGCTTCGGCCGCCACGCCCGCATCGAATACACCGACGACTGGCGGGCCGATGCGTCGCGGCGCGACTTCACCATGAACGCCCTGTCGGCCGATCCCGAAGGCAACGTCTACGACCCCTTTGACGGCATCGCCGATATGGCGGCGGGCCGGGTGCGCTTCGTGGGCGAGCCGGAAAAGCGCATCGAGGAGGATGCGCTGCGCCTGCTGCGCTTCTTCCGCTTCCATGCCCATTACGGCCGCGGCATCGCCATGGAGACCCGGGCGCTCAACGCCTGCCGCCGCATGGCCGACCGGCTGAAGGGCCTGTCGGGCGAGCGGGTGGCGGGGGAGCTGGTCCGCCTGCTGCTGGCCGACGACCCCACGCCGTCCCTGCTGGTCATGCACAGCCACGGCATCCTGGCGCACATCCTGCCGGAGGCGAAGGAGTTCGGGCGGCTGCGGACCCTGGCCTGGCTGGAGCGTCGCGGACTGGCCCGGCCCGAGATCCGTCCCGATTCCATGCGCCGCCTGGCCGCCCTGCTGGCCACCGACCGGGCCGGAGCCCTGGACCTGGGCGAGCGTCTCAAGCTGTCGGGGGTGCAGGCCAAGCGGGTGGCCGCCATGGCGGCGCCGCGGGTCCACGTGGGTTTCGCCATGGACGGTCCCGCCACCCGGCGGGCCTTGCGCAAGGTGGGCGGCGACGAGTTCCGTGATCTGGTGATGGTGGCCTGGGCTGCGCGGCGCTCGACCGAGGCGCGCCCCGATGCCGCCGAGTCCCGGTGCTGGACGGCCTTGCTCGATGCCGCCCGCGACTGGCAGCCGGTGGAGTTGCCGGTCAAGGGGCGTGATCTGCTGGAATTGGGGGTTCCGCACGGACCGCGGATCGGCAGCCTTCTGGCCGCGGTGGAGGCGTGGTGGGAAGACCTGGATTACCGTCCTGACCGTTCCCAATGCCTGGACAGGCTGCGAGGCCTGATGGCGGCGGGGCTATAGACCGAAGGCGCCGGCGAATTCCATGTCGTTCTCAAGCCGCTCGAGCCCGGTGAGCACGCCGCGACCGCTTTTGCGGGCTTGGTGCAGGATCTGCTCCAGGGCCAGCTCGCTACACTTCACGCATTGATTGCACCCTCGCCCCGAGGCGCAGTTGAGCACGTGGTGCAACTCATCGACATCCAGGGGCGAGCAACGCTTTTCCCAGCCACAGGGGCCTTCATTAGGGCCGTTTTTTACCATAAGGACAACCTTCTCGGACAATAAAGGGGGAACCGCCAATGGCGCGCTCCCCCCTCTTTACCCGCACAGATTATTCCATGAAAAACTTATGGGCACCTGGGCATGCGTATATGAGAAGTTAAAAAAACAACGGCCATTTACAAGTGGTTCTTCGCCTGAAGGGTTAGTGTCTGAACCTTAGCCGACGGGGCGCGACCGTCATCGCGCCCCATCGGGCCTCTCACTTCAGGCGGCCATCTTCCTGTCCCGCAGGAACAGGGCGAGGGCCATGTCTTCGTTGCGGATATGGTCGGGGAACCAGTCCGAGACGTAGTCGAACAATTGGGACACGGCCTCGGGGTGGTTGGTCTCGATGCCGGTTCTCAGGGCGCGAATTCGCTCCTGGAAGGCCTTGTGGCTGCGGCGATGGGCTTCGCCGTCGCCATAGCCGCACTTCGCCATCAGGGCTTCTTCCTCGCCGAAATGCCCCTGGATGGACCGGTCGATCTCGGACAGCAGGGCGATGGCCGCCTTGCCGCCGTCCTCGGACATCATCTGGCGATAGAACTCATTGATGTGCTCGAATTTTTCCTGGTGATAGCGGTCGATGGAGGTCACGCCGGCCTCCAGGTCGCGATCCCAATGCAGCAGGACCATATCCTTCTTCTCGGAGCGGACCTGGATCAGGAACTGCCCGACTTCATGACGCAGGAACTCGGCCTGCCGGGACAGCTCGCCCGAGGATTCCCGAATCTGCTCGGCGGCCTGGCCGGTTTCCTTGGCGGCCTGCTCGACCGAAACGATGTTTCGGGTCACCTCCTGGGTGCCCTCGGCGGCCTGTTCCACATTGCGGGCGATCTCGCCCGTGGCGGCGGTCTGCTGCTCCACCGCCGCGGCGACGGCGGAACTGATCTCGCCCATTTCGGCGATTACCTTGGAGATGCTTTCGATGGCGTGCACGGCGACGCGGGTGCTGTCCTGCACCGCCTGGATCTGACCGGCGATTTCGCTGGTGGCCTTGGCCGTCTGGTTGGCCAGATCCTTGACCTCGCCGGCCACCACGGCAAAGCCCTTGCCCGCCTCGCCGGCCCGGGCCGCCTCGATGGTGGCGTTCAAGGCCAGCAGGTTGGTCTGCGACGCGATGTCGTTGATCAGTTTGACGATCTCGCCGATCTTGCCGACATTCGCCGACAGGGCCTGGACCTGCATGGTGGTGGTGTGGGCCTCATCGCCGGCATGGTGCGACACGGCCTGCGACCGTTCGACCTGATGGGCGATCTCCTTGATGGAGGAAGCCAGTTCCTCGGTGGCCGAGGCCACGGTCTGGACATTGGTCGACGCCTGCTGGGCCGCCGACGCCACGGTGGTGGCCTGGCTGCTGGTCTCGGTGGCGGTGCCCGCCATCTGGCCCGAAGCCGCTTCCAGCTCGGTGGCGGCGGAAGTGACGGTCTCGATCACCTTGCCGACGCTGCCCTCGAAGGTATCGGCCAGCTTGCGCATGGCGGCCAGCCGGTCGGCCTCGGCGCGGCGCTTCTGCTCTTCCTGGGCGGCTTCCAGTTGCCGGACGCGGATCAGCTGATCCTTGAAATGCCCCACCGACTTGGCCATGCCGCCAAGCTCGTCGCCGCGATCGGTGAAGGGCACTGTGACCGACAGATTGTCGCCCGCCAGTTCGCCCATCACCCCGGTCATGGCGGTGATGGGGCCGTAGATGGAGCGGGCGATCAGCGTGCCGATCACCACCATGATGGCGAAGCCGGACGCCATGACGGAGAGCATCATCCGGCCGGCGGTCTCGTCGGCCTGGTGGGCGCGTTCCTTGGCGACCTTCATGGCCGTCAGGGCCTCGTCGTCCAGGGCATCGATGAGCGGCTGGACGCTGGCATAGCTCGAGGCCAGAACCGTGCCGTCGCCGACCATGGCCAGGGAGGCCTCGGCGGCGGCGGTGAAATCACGCCGGTAGTCGGCCAGAAGGTTCAGGATCGCCGGGCGATCCCGGGCGGGAACGGCCGACACCGACAGCGCCTTTTCGAAATCCACATAGTTCTGCGCCATCTCGTCCAGATATTTGGGGTCGAGGCGGGCGAAGAAGTCCTTCTCGTCGCGCCGGATGGTCAGCATGGCGACCGCAAGCGGCGGGTCATCATGGGATTTGAGCGCACTTTCGATCTCGTGGACCGATTTGCGCAAAGCCCCCGTCAGGCCGTCGTTCACGGTCAGGCCGACCAGGATGTGCCGTTCGGTCAGGACGCGGAAGGCGTCGACATAGGTGGTCAGGCCCTTGCGGACGGCGTCGATCTGAGGATGCCGGACATCGTCGGTGACCATGGCCGAAGTCATGCCGTCCAGGGCGGCCCGGGCGGCGCGGATCGATTCGGCATGCTGGGCAATGTACTTGGCTTCGCCGCGCAGCAGGAAGTCCTTCTCATGCCGGCGGGCATTGAGCAGCGCACGATCCACCGCGCCGGCCTGATCGCCGATGATCGTCTCCCGTGCGGCAATGGCGTTGGCGCGATCGGCGATGGATTGCTCCATCAGGTCCACGGCCAACAGGGTCGACAGAACCAGCCCGGCCAAGGCGACCAGAGAGCCGATCTGAATCTTGAGCGAGAATCGGGAGAGTGGGTTTCGCATGGTACGCCTCCTTCAAAAGGAGTCGCTGCTCGGAAAACGGCCGGAATGGTCATGACGTACGGATAAGACAAGGGGCCAATGGACCGGCGATTTCTCCAAATGACAGGGACGACATCAGATCCCCCTGGGGCGGGGGATGTTTTAGTTGTCGCCCATTATACGTCAGCCCAGGGCAACTCGCATCGTCATGCTATGACGAAGGTGGGGTGCGCTTTTTAGGCGGCTCGCGGAGGGGCGCCGGGCGCCGTCCGGCGGATCACACGGCCGTTCCACCCACCGTCAGGCCGTCCATGCGCAGCGTCGGCTGTCCCACGCCCACCGGCACGCCCTGGCCGTCCTTGCCACAGGTGCCGATGCCGGGGTCCAGCGCCAGGTCGGTGCCGATCATGGTGACGCGGGTCATGGCGTCGGGGCCGTTGCCGATCAGGGTGGCGCCCTTGACCGCCGGGCCGACCTTGCCGTTCTCGATGAGATAGGCCTCGGAGGCCGAGAAGACGAACTTGCCGTTGGTGATGTCCACCTGTCCGCCGCCGAAATTGACGGCGTAGATCCCGCGCGGCACCGAGGCGATGATCTCGGCCGGGTCCTTGTCTCCCGCCATCATGAAGGTGTTGGTCATGCGCGGAATGGGGGCGTGGGCATAGGATTGCCGCCGGCCGTTGCCGGTGGCGGCCACCCCCATCAGGCGGGCGTTCATGCGGTCCTGAAGGTAGCCCACCAGGATGCCGTCCTCGATCAGCACGGTGCGCGAGGTCGGCGTGCCCTCGTCGTCGATGGACAGCGAGCCACGCCGGTCGGGAATGGTGCCGTCATCGATCACCGTGACGCCAGGCGAGGCGACGCGGGTGCCGATCTTGCCGGTGAAGGCTGAGGTGGCCTTGCGGTTGAAGTCGCCTTCCAGCCCGTGACCCACCGCTTCGTGCAGCATGACGCCGGGCCAGCCCGGCCCCAGTACCACCGGCATCTCGCCGGCCGGGGCGGGGATCGAGCCCAGATTGACCGAGGCCTGGCGCAGCGCCTCGTCGGCGCAATGCTGCCAGTCGGCGAGGCCCATGACGCCGCCATAGCCGATGCGCCCGCCCATGCCGTGGCCGCCGGTCTCCATGCGGTCGCCGTCGCCCAGCACCACGTTGACGCCCAGGCGCACCATGGGGCGGATGTCGGCGGCCAGGGTGCCGTCGGCCCGCAGGATGGTCACCGCCTGCCACGACCCGGCCAGCGAGGCGGTCACCTGCCGCACCCGGTTGTCCCGGGAACGGGTGTAGGAATCGATCTCCTCCAGCAGCCGCACCTTGTCCTCGAAGGGGACCTGGGCCAGGGGGTTGATTCCGGTGTAAAGCGGCTTGGCGCCGCCGGCCGGGGCCTGGGCCATGGTGCCCGAATGGCCCGAGCGCACGGCGCGCACCGTGGCCGAGGCGCGGCGGATGGCCTCGGCCGACAGGTCCGAGCCATGGGCGTAGCCGTGGGCCTCGCCCGCCACCGCGCGCAGGCCGAAGCCCTGGGTGGTGTCGAAGCTGGCGCTCTTGATCTGCCCGTCGTCGAGGACCAGGGATTCCGACTGGCGGTATTCCAGGAACAGTTCGCCGTCATCGGCGCCCGTCAGCGCCTCGGCGACGATGCGGCGCAATCCATCCGCGTCGAGGCCGGTTTGGGTGAAGAACAGATCCTGGGCCACGGCGAGGTTGGACATAAAGGCTCCTGACGGAAAGGGGCTGAGTGGTGTAAACCTGACGAAGCAGCATCTCTTATCGGAGACATATGGGCAATGGCCGAAGGCTTGCCAATCCGGCTCAATGAACACGCCCAGCGGCGAAGCCTGGCCGGCGAGGTCCACGCCCGGCCCTACGAGCTGTTGTCCGCCCCGGTGCGGGCCTCGCAACTGGCCATGGTGGGGGCCAATCCCGCCGACGAGCGCGAGCATCTCACCCAATTGCTGGCCTCCCACGGGGCCGAGCCGCCCGGCGACGGCGCCGGATACTTCATCCGCGACCTGGGCGGCTTTCGCCTGCGCTGGGAGCGGCATTCCGAATTCTCCACCTATACGGTGATGCGCTTCGATCCGTTCGACGACGGATTCGCCCATACGGCGCTGGACATGCTGCCGGCGTCCTGGCTGGAGACCATGCCGGGCGAGGCCATGACCGCCGTCCACGTGCTGGTGACCAAGGAATTGCCCGACGATCTGGGGCCGCTGTTCGACGGCAACACCCTGGTGGGCGCCAAGGTGCTGTGGGGGGCGGGCGAGGCCTGGACCGATTTCCGCCTGCACGCCGACGGCTTTTCCCGCGTCGTGCTCAAGGATTGCGGCCTGACGCGGGGCCAGACCGGACGCCTCGTCCAGCGGCTGCTGGAGATCGAGACCTATCGCATGATGGCGCTGCTGGCCTTTCCCCTGGCGCGCCAGTCGGCGCCCGAGGTGGCCCGCATCGACCGCGAGCTGGCCGGCATCGTCAGCCAGCTGGCCGACCCGGCGGTGCAGCAGAACGACCGCGACCTGCTGGAGCATCTCACCCGGCTGGCCGCCGAGGCCGAGCGCCTGGATGCCGCCACCAGCTTCCGCATGTCGGCGGCCAAGGCCTATTACGCCATCGTCTGCCGCCGCATCGAGGAATTGCGCGAAGACCGCATTCCCGGCCTGCAGACCTTCGCCGAATTCGTCGACCGGCGCCTGGGTCCCGCCATGAAGACCTGCGAATCAGTCTCCGAGCGCCAGCAATTGCTGGCCACCCGGGTGTCGCGGGCCGGTGATCTGCTGCGCACCCGGGTGGACATCGCCCTGGAAGAGAAGAACCGCGACCTGCTGAACTCCATGAACCGCCGCGCCGAGCTGCAATTGCGGTTGCAGGAGACGGTGGAGGGCCTGTCCGTGGTGGCCATCAGCTATTACCTGCTGGGCCTGATCGGCTATCTGGCCAAGGGGCTGAAATCCGTCGGCCTGCCGGTGGATTACGACCTGGCCGGGCTGATCGGCCTGCCGGTGGTGGCCGCCGCCGTCTGGCTGGGGGTGCGGCGCCTCAGAAAGGCGCTGAGCCACAAGGGGGAGTGAGGCGGCCCTTCCCCGGGGCTCCCGCCCCGGTCCCCGGTTGGAGGCGATGCCTCCAAGCCTCCCTTTGATTTATCCAAGAAAAAAGGGCTATGCGGGCCACGGGCTCTTGGTGCGGACCAGATGGGCGAACTGGTCGGCGGGGACCGCCTTGCTGAAATAGAAGCCCTGGGCCTCGTCCACCTTGTGGGCCTGGAGGAAGTCCAACTGCTCCTTGGTCTCGATGCCTTCCACGTTGACCCGGGTGCGCAGCGAGTGGCCGAGATTGACGATGGCTTCCACCACGGCGGCGTTGTCGGGATGCAGGCCGATATCCACCACGAAGGAGCGGTCGATCTTCAGCTTGTCCACGGGGAAGCGCTTCAGGTAGTTCAGCGACGAATAGCCGGTGCCGAAATCGTCGATGGAGATCACCACGCCCATGGCGCGCAGGCTTTGCAGCACCTCGATGGTGGCATCCACATTCTGCATGGCGATGCCCTCGGTGATCTCCAACTGCAGCTGGTCGGGGGCGAAGCCGGTCTGGTCCAGGATGTCGGCCACCATGGCGATGATGCTCTGGGTCTGCTTGAACTGGGCCGGCGACAGGTTGACGGCGATCTTCATGGGTTCCAGCCCGTCCCTCTGCCACTCGCGGCCCTGCTGGCAGGCGCGGTGCAGAATCCAGCGGCCGAGAGGGCCGATCAGGTCCGAGCGCTCGATGATGGGGATGAACTCGCCGGGCGGCACCCAGCCCCGCGTCGGGTGGTTCCAGCGCAGCAGGGCCTCGCAGCCGACGATGCGGCGCGAGCTCATCTCCACCAGCGGCTGGTAGTGCAGCTCAAGCTGCTCGGTGCCCAGCGCCTGGCGCAGATCGTTCTCGATCAGCTTGCGGGCGCGGACCTCGGCATCCATCTGCGCCACGTAGAAGTGATAATTGTTCCGCCCCTCGGCCTTGGAGCGGAACATGGCCAGATCGGCATTCTTCAGCAACTGGTCGGCGTCGATGGAATCGTCGGGATACAGGGTGATGCCGATGGAGGTGCTGGTCCTGACCTCGTGCTCGTCCAGGCCGAAGGGATCGGCGATGCCGGCGATGATGCTTTCCGCCACCCGCGAGGCGCCTTCCAGATCGTCGAGATTGGTCAGGATCACCGCGAATTCATCGCCGCCGAGGCGCGCCACCGTGTCGGTCTCGCGCACGCAGCGGGTCAGGCGCTTGGCCACGGCGCGCAGCAGCAGGTCGCCCACATGGTGGCCCAGCGTGTCGTTGATGTCCTTGAACTTGTCGAGATCGAGGAACATCAGCGCCAGCTTCCACCCGGACCGCTTGGCCTGGGCCAGGCTCTGGCGCAGGCGTTCCTGGAACAGGACGCGGTTGGGCAGCTCGGTCAGGGCGTCGTGGTGGGCCAGATGCTGGATGCGGGCGGCGGCCAGCTTGCGTTCGGTGACGTCGCGGCCGACCAGGACCAGACCGCTGCGGCGGCCATCCGGCTTGAACAGGGGGATCTTCAGCATGTCGAAGACCTTGGTGCCCCGCGACGGGGTTTCCATGGCCTTTTCGTAGCTGAGCGGCTTGCCGTCCTTCCAGGCCCGCTCGTCGGTCTCCTTGGCCGTGGTCAGGAATTCCTGGAAATTGTGCGACAGGCGCGCCAGTTCCGGGCCGGTGCGCCCGACGTAATCCACCCCCGACAGCCCCACCAGATCCAGGTAGAACTGGTTGGCCACCAGCCAGCGCCCCTTGCCGTCCTTGAAGCAGATCAGGTCAGGCAGGGCGTTGATCAGGGTGGTCAGCCACTCCTTCTGATTCACCAGCTCGGCCTCGTTGGCCTTGCGGAGCGTGATGTCGTGGCCGATGGCGACATAGAGCCGCTGGCCGCCCAGTTCCATGGAGGCCAGCGACAGCTCCAGCGGGAAGTGGGCGCGGGTCTTGCGCACGCCGACCACCTCGGTGCGGTGGTCCAGGAAGGGATCGGGCTTTATCAGCTCGGGGATCAGCAGCGAGATCTGCTTGCCGACGATTTCCGGCGGGGCATAGCCGAAGATGCGTTCCGCCGACGGGTTGTAGGTGCCGATGCCCCCGTCCTCGCCGAAGGTCACGATGGCGTCGGCGGTGTTGTCGACGATGGCCCGGTTATGCAGCTCCGACAGCCGGTAATTCTCGGCCAGCGCCTCCATGGTGCGGGCCTGCTGGCGCAGCAGGGTCTCCCGCGATGCCATGCTGGTGACGTCGAAGATCTGGATCAGGCCAGTGCGCCGTCCGTCGGCATCCAGCGGCTTGATCACCACGATCTGGTGCATGGTTTCGCGCCGGTCGGGGCGTGATCCCTTCCGCGTCAGCGGGAACAGCATGCGGTTGAGCGACGACGACAGCATGGCCGACAGGCCGTTCGCCAGGGTCTGCTCGACGGCCTCGGCGACGCGGCCGTCGGCCAGGGAGGGAAACAGCTCCGCGATGGTGCGCCCCATGGCGTCGCGTGCCCGGATGCCCGACGATTCCACCAGCCAGGCGTTCCAAAGGGTCACGCGGCCTTCGTCGTCGAGCAGGATGACGCCCATCTCCGTGGCATCGGTCAGGGAACGCAGGAAGGTGTCGCTGGCCGAGATCGTCATCTGGGGGCTATCTCCCGACCACGCGCGCCACATAGGCGGAGACCGCATCGGCGAAGTGCCGCGCCGAGACGATGTCCATGACGAAGGCGAGATGGCCCTGGACGCCCTTGGCGGTCAGGGAGAAATCCACCCTCAGGAACATCACCAGCTCGGTGTCCGGGTGCTTGGCGTCAAGGATGCGGGCGCCGCGGCCGCGCAGATAGATGGGCAGCGAGCTTTCGATGACGAGACCCAGCTGGTTGGCCAGGCTGCCCAGGCAGGCATTGAGGATGACGTTGCCCACCTCCAGCAACGCCTCCTGCTCCAACTCGGTGAGCGAGTCCATGGGCACCGAATCGCCCAGCATGGACCGCACCAGGTCCAGGCTGCGCTTTTCCGGGAAGATCAGCAGGATGTCGCCGGAAAAACTGCTGGAGAAATGCTGGCGCACCGCCACCGAATCGGCGCCGCCCGTGGTGGCGTCCAGGCGCTCGGCCGCCTCGGCCGGCGGCAGGAATTCAACGAAGGGGACGGACAGGGCCACCCGGTCGCCGACCATCCGCGACAGCGACGCCGCCGCCTGGCCGATGGCGACGTTCAGGATCTCTCCGACGGCATCGCGCTCCAGCGCGCCGATCAATTCCGTCATGGCGCCGGCGTCCCGCCGGTCAGGAACCGGATCAGCAGATCGTCCCGCAAGGGCTTGGAGATGTACCCGATCTGAAGCTGGGAGGCTTCGTCGCGGATGGAATCCTGGATGTTGGCGGTCAGCAGGGAAACCGCCACCGCGGGAAATCTGGCGCGGAATTGCCGGGCCGCCTCCAGCCCGCCCATGCCGGGCATGTTGACGTCCAGCAGGACGAAATCGGGAGGTGTCGTCAAGGCCAGGTCCAACGCCTCCTCGCCCGAGGAGGCTTCCCAGATGACCCAGTCGGGACAGGCGCTTTCCACCACCGAACGCGTCATCATACGGGCGACACGGCTGTCATCGACCAATAGCACGGTGCGGCCCGACATGAATTTACTCCGGCGATGCCTCAAGGATCCTACAAATCTATGCTTGACGCCTTGCCGCGCCGCAAGGGTAAAGTCCAGTTCAAGGCTTGGCGCGGGAGAGCACCATGATGATCAGTCACCACGCGGCCCTTATTTACGTCATGGTCATGGTTTCCGCCGCGGATGGCAACATGACCGATCCGGAATTGCGCATGATCGGCGAGATCGTCAATTTCCTGCCCATCTTTCGGGATTACGATCCGGAGCTGCTGACGCGGACCACGGCGGCCTGCGCCGAAATTCTCGATTCCGACGACGGCCTGAACCGTATCCTGGACGTGATCAAGGCATCGCTGCCGCCGCGCTTGCGTGAGACCGCCTATGCCCTGGCCTGCGACGTGGCCGCCGCCGACCGCGACCCCCACCGCGAGGTCATGCGCCTGCTGGAACTGTTCCGCCATCGCCTGGACATCGACCGTCTGGCGGCCGCGGCCATCGAGCGCGGCGCCATGGCCCGCTTCGCCATTCTGCCGGTGCACGCCTGACCGCGGCAAAGGTGTGGCGACAGGCTCTTGCAAATCCGTCGGCACAGCGCTACTTTCCGGCCCGCGACCGCGCTCTCGATGCCGGTCGCAGCAATGGGCCGGCGTAGCTCAGTTGGTAGAGCAGCGCATTCGTAATGCGCGGGTCGGGAGTTCGAGTCTTCTCGCCGGCACCATTCCCCCGAAAAAACAAGCGGTTAGCGCGGTGCCTTAATGGGCGCTGGCTGCTGTTTTGCAATGCGTCAGTGTTTTGACGGCCAACGCGGCTTGGCTCATACGGCCCCCGCTTTGGCGGGGCGCGTGTCCGGAACGAGCGTTGCGCCCGTCGTGTCGCGATAGCGGCGCCTCCGCAGGCAAGGGAGGCAGGAGGCCTATTTGAACAAGAAATTGGCAATGTTGCCATCTTGGGCAAGGGGGATCGCTATGTTCGCGGGCTGGCACTGCCTCAGCAGGCCAATTGAGGTGCGCAATTGCATGACTTCGCTGCTGGTGAGGGAGAATTTTCTCTCAAAGGCCTGCTTTTGCCCATCGACCGCGGTATCAAGTTGGAACGTCCAGTCACCGTCATGCCATGCGAAGCGTTCGTGGGCAAAGTCTCTCACGATAGTAAAGGCTCTGTCAGTCAACGGTGTGGGGTATCCATTGAAGCCGGGAGCACATGGTGCTTGCGATTGATATTCTGGAAGACTTGCCAATTTAGAGGACATATTTGAAAAATTGATGTTTGTGGCCATCAGTATGCGAAGATCTATTTTTACCCCTGGGTTGATGGGGAGTGGTCCTGTTATTGGCATGAACTGCCCGAACTGACTGATTATTGTCCAGCCCATTGGCACTAAGGTAAGGGATGCCGTCCCATCGTTCAACTTGGCTGTCATGTCGCTGATTTGGACGAGTGTCGTCCCTGAGTTCTCAATGCGCATCGACGCAATAATGATTGGTGATCCGTGGAATTGCCCAATCATAATATCCGGTGTGGTGGATTTTATGATTTTCTGAATTTCCCTTGAAATTCTAATTTCTATATTTTTTGCGTCGGATGGCTTTACGGTAATGATGTCTGGTGTTTGGTAGCCTGGCGCCGTAACTTGAATCTTGTATTCATTGAGCTTGCGGTTTCTCGGGACTGTTATAGTAAATTGCCCCAGAGTGTTGGTCGGCTCTGTGGCTAACGTCAGCAGGTTAACCGTCGCGCCGGGGATCGCCTCTCCGGTTGTGGACAGAACGGCGCCGTGGAGGACTTCGTCCTCGCCGTTGATCAGGCGGTCGGCAAGCGGAGCAACGGCCGGTCCTCCCGTTCCTAGCAAGAGCGACAATACGGCCGCCTGAAAGATGCGATTTATAATCAGATGCGTGGTTGCGGGGGCAAAATTCAGTCGGCCTGTTTTCACTATCAGCCGGACAATTCCAGCGACGAGAAAGAGGAACAGGGCAATGAGCTGAAGGGGTGTTCCAATCTGTTGCAGGATTGAAGACATTTTGCCTCCTTCCGGAATCAGGTGAACATATGATCGTTCTCATCTGTTATGTCCAACACAGTATCACCACCAAAGGTGTGTGAAAAGCGCAGTTGCGTCCGGCTGCTTGGTTGGGCTCGCGCTGATTTTCCCGCAAGAGCGGCGGTCCTTGCTGTCCCGCCGCGCCATACGGTGGTGTCGGCCGGTTGATGCCGCCCGGGTTGCCCGGTAGGCTCTGGGGATCGGAGGAGAGGCCATCATGCCGTTTCGCCTGCCCCCCCTTTCCTCGCTTCGCTTCTTCGAAGCGGCCGGAAGGCATCGGAGTTTCAAGCGCGCCGCCCAGGAGCTGAACGTCACGGCCAGCGCGGTCAGCCACGGTATCGTGGCGCTGGAAAAGGCGCTGGGCGTCGCGTTGTTCGTCCGCGAGACCCGAAGCCTGTCGCTGACCCCGGAGGGGGAGGGCTACCTGCCCTATATCTCCGAGGCTCTGTCGCTGATCGCCATTGGAACGCAGCGCCTGCCGGGCGGTCCGGGAGAGCGGGGCATCTCGGTGAGTTGCGCCCCGACTATCGCCTCGCGCTGGCTCCTGCCGCGGCTTCCCGAATTCAGCCGGCGCTGGCCCCAGCTGTCCGTCTCCGTCGACACCTCTCACCGTCAGGTCAGTTTTCCGGTGGACGGATTCGACTTCGCCATCCGCATGAGCCGTATTCCTTTGGCCGGGGCGGCCTGGACGCGGCTGTTCTCGGAGCGATTGGTTCCGGTCTGCTCGCCCGCCTATGCCGCGAGCCTGTCCGCCGCCGGGGGAGGTCCGGGGCTTTGTGGCGCGACGCTGATCCATGTGGTCTCGGTCAGCGAGGACTGGTCCGCCTGGGCCGACGCCACGGGGACACGGGGGCTGGACCTCGCCGGCGGCATTCGCATCGATGCCATCCAGTTGGCCTTCGAGGCCGCCCGGGCCGGGCTGGGGGTGGCGCTGGGGCGCAAGCCTCTGGTAGACCTCGAACTGGCCGACGGCTCGTTGGTGGAGGTGGGGCCGGAGGTTGCCGCCACCGAATCCGCCTACTGGCTGGTCTGTTCCGATGCCGTCGAGCACCGGCCCGATCTCCGCAATTTCAAGCGCTGGCTGATCGCCCAGGTGGACTCTGCCGGATAGATGAGGAGTCCTCATCCATCCGCGAAGGCTTCTCGTTTGCCGCCGTCATGGCCGCTTTCCATTCTGAGGGTTCAGGATGGAGGTCGAGATGAAGACAAACGACACACGGCGCCGCACGATGATTCTGGCGGTGGTGTCGGCGGCGCTGATCATGAGCGCCGCCATGGGAACCCGCCAGACATTCGGCCTGTTCCTCGGGCCGTTTTCCTATGATCGCGGGGTGCCCGTCACCCTGGTCGCCTTTGCTATCGCCCTGCACAATCTGGCCTGGGGGCTGGCGCAGCCCTTTGCCGGCGCGGCGGCCGACCGCCATGGCGCCTTGCCGGTGATCGGCTTCGGTGCGCTTGCCTATGCCGGGGGGCTGGCCCTGTCCGCCCTGGTGGCCAGCGACGCCGCCCTCGTCCTCGGCATGGGCCTGCTGGTGGGGATCGGGATCAGCTGCACCAGCTTCGGCGTGGTCATGACCGCAATCGGCAAGATGGCGCCGCCCGAAACCCGGAGCATGGCCATGGGTCTGGCCAGCGCCGGCGGGTCGCTCGGGCAGGTTCTCCTGGTCCCGGTGGTCCAGTCGGTCACCGCAAGCGGCGGCATGGCCTGGTCGTTGTTGGTCCTGGCCGCCGTGATCCTGGCGGCGGCGCCCCTGGGGTTCTTTCTTCGCCGAGACGAGCCGGTCCCGCCGCAATCCTCGGCCGGTCCGCCGCTCGGGGCCATCCTGGCGCAGGCGGCGCGTCACCGGGGCTATCGCCTGCTGACCGTCGGGTTCTTCGCCTGCGGTTTCCAACTGGCTTTCATCGCCACCCATCTGCCGGGCTACCTGTCCCTGTGCCATATGCCGGTGGGCCTGGGCGCCATGGCACTGGCGCTGATCGGGCTGTTCAACATGGCGGGAAGCTGGGGATGCGGCTGGCTGGGCGGGCGCTTCGCCCAGGGGCCGGTGCTGGGCTGGCTGTACCTGATCCGGGGAGCCGCCATCACCACCTTCGTCGCCCTGCCCAAAAGCGAGATATCCGTGGTGATCTTCGCGGCGATCATGGGATTGACCTGGCTGGGGACGGTGCCCCTGACCAGCGGGCTGGTGGCCCGGATCTTCGGGGTGCAGCATCTGGGCGCACTGTTCGGACTGTGTTTCCTCAGCCATCAGATCGGCTCGTTTCTCGGGGCCTGGCTGGGGGGGCTGGTGCTGGACCTGACCGGGTCCTATTCCCTGATCTGGGCGGCGACGGCTGCCTCGGGACTGGTGGCGGCCCTGCTGCACTTTCCCATCGGCAATACGCCGGCGGGGCTTGCTCGCCCGGTCCAGGCGTGAGGGGGCATGGTCATGGAGCCCATCTCCCTTCTGTGCCGCGACGGCTACGAACTGCTGGGGCATTTCTGGCGCCCCGAGGGGGCGGTGGACGCGGGAACCGTCATCATCAATCCCGCCACCGGAGTGCTGGCCCGCTACTATCACCGCTACGCACGCTTTCTGGCCGAACAGGGGTTCGCGGTCCTGACCTACGATTATCGCGGCATCGGCCTGTCGCGGCCGGGGCGGATTCAGGGTGCCGGGATTCGCTGGCGCGATTGGGGCGAGCTGGATTTCGACGCGGCCATCGCCTGGGCGCAGCGGCGGCGCCCCGATGGAATGCTGGCAGTGGTCGGGCACAGCATCGGCGGCTTTCTTCCGGGCTTTGCCCCCGGCGCCGCTCGCATCGACCGTCTTCTGACCGTGGGGGCGCAATACGCCTATTGGCGGGACTATGCCGCCGACCGGCGTCTGCGGCTGATGCTGAAATGGCATGTTGCGATGCCGGTGCTGACCGCTCTGCTGGGCTATTTCCCGGGACGGCGGCTGGGCTGGCTGGAGGATCTACCCGCCGGCGTGGCTCATGAGTGGAGCTTTCGCCGCGAGAAGATGGAGGTCAGCTATCCCCAGCACGAACGCCCGCTGATCCTCGACCGCTTCGCCGCCGTACGGGCGCAGATTTTGGCGGTGGGCATGGCCGATGATGAATTCGGGACGCCCCGAGCCATCCTTCGCGGGCTGAGCTATTACCGGAACAGCGAGCGGCAGAGGGTGTCGCTGGCTCCCGCCGATCTGGGCTTTGCGGATGTGGGGCATTTCGGCCTGTTCCATGCCCGTCATCGCGACGGATTCTGGCGGCAGAGCTGTGCGTGGCTGCGGGACGGGCTTTCTCCCTGGCCGCCAGACGCGGTACTTCTGCCGGAAGGGGGAACGTGGAAACAGCGGATTTCATATGCCTGAAGGATGGAGTACCTTATCGGGATCCGTGTGTTTCCGGTTGAGAGACCGCACCAAAGGCCGGGGGCGTTTTGAACCGCATTGCCGCTTTCGCGACCGGGCATGCCCGGCTGGCCTGGATCTTGGCGTTGCTGGTCGTGGCGATCGGCTCGGCCATGGCGGTATGGGCGGTTCGCGAACGCCGCGACGATGAGCGGCTTTCGCGGCTGCGGATCGAGGCCCAGCGCAGCGGCGTCGAATTGATGTCGCAGACCCTGAACGGCAATATCATGGGGTCGCTCTCTTTGCTCGGCATGACCGACGAGGAGGTTCGGGGTGACGCCTTGGGAACCTTTCCGCCCAATGGTCCCCGGGTTTCCCGGTTGCTTGAGGCGGTTGGCCGTTCTCATGGTGCCGAGGGTGTCTTCATCGTTGGCGGGGACGGTCGGATCAGATCGTCGTGGGATATGGGCGGCAAGCCCTCGACGGGGCTGGATGTTCGCTTCCGGCCCTATTTTCAGACGTCCATGAAGGGCCATGACAACGTCTATGCCGCCGTCAGTCTGGCCCGTGGCGACCGCGCCCTCTACTTCGCCACTCCGGTGCGCGCCATGGCGGGTCGCAATGCCGAAGCCGTCGGGACGGTGGTGGCCCGCACCACTTTGTCCCAGGTGGATTCCCTGTTGCAGGGCAGGTCGGACGTGGCGCTGCTGTTGTCCCCCCAGGGCGTGGTGTTCGCCTCGAATCGCCCGGAATGGATCGGCTTCCTGGCGGGGCAGCCGAATCCGGAGCGCTTGAGCGCCATCCGGGCGCTCAAGCAGTTTGGCGCCATGTTCGATCGGGCCGAGCCATCGATCCTGCCCTTTGCCGTCGAAGGAGGCGTGGTGGATCTGGGGGGACGCCGTCATGCCCAGGCAGCCTCCACGGTGACCTGGAACGACCCTTATGGCGACTGGTCCCTGGTGCTGATGGAAGATCTCACGCGGACCGTGCCGGCCGGCGAGAGCCTTGCGGTGGGATTGGCGACGGCGGCCCTCTTGCTGGTCTTCTGCGGCCTTGGTCTGAAGATGCTGCACAGTCACCATGCCCAGGTCCTGGCGGCACGGCGCCTGGAAGACTACGCCGCTGCCCAGGCCGCCGGTGCAGAGCGCAAGACGCGACGGGCCGAATCGGCGCTGCTCTTCCAGCGGGCTCGGTCGACGCGGGAACTGGCCGACGCCTTCCTGGCCGAGTGCCACCGCATCTTCGGGGCGCTGCAGGGCCTTATTTACGCCGATGACGGCAGCGGAGACGGCGTCTTCCATCTGGCGGGGCGCTTCGCCTGTGACGCCGCCACGCCGCCGCTCCTGGCGCCGGGCGAGGGGCTGCTCGGTCAATGCGTGGCCGAGCGGCAGCCGCGCATTCTCGACGTCAGCGACGCTCAGGCCTGGACCATCCGGTCCGGCCTGGGGAGCGCCCGGCCGGCGGCGGTGATGATGGCGCCGCTGCTGCTGGACGACGCGGTCCTGGGCGTCGCGGAAATCGCGGTTCTCGATCCGCCGGACCCCCTGGTGCATGGCCAGTTCATGGAAATGGCGTCGCTGCTGGCCCTCAACCTGGAAATCCAGCGCCGGCATCGGGGCGCCGTGGCCGACACCCGCGAGGCATTGTCATGACCTTCCTTCTGAACGCCCTGGAGCGCCTGCGACTGACCACCAAGCTGGTTCTCGGCTTTTCGGTCTTCCTGCTGATGATCGTCGGCCTGGGCCTCTACAGCCTGCTTGTCCAAAGGGGGCTGAACGACGAGATCCAGACCCTTTACACCCGGGAGCTGGTGGGCATCTCCAGCCTGAAGGACGGGCGCATCGAACTGGCCAAGATGGGGCGGGCCTTGCGTCAGGCCATCCTGGCCCGCGAGCCGGCCGAGCGCGATAGGGCCCTGCGGCAGCTGTCGCAGGCCGAAGCGGCGCTGCATACCGAAATGAGCCATGTCCGTCCGACTCTCGTCCGCGAGGAAAACCGGCGCAACCTTGCCCGCTTCGATGACGGCTTCAAGGACTTCAAGGCCAATGTGGATCAGGCGGTGGCGCTGTTGCGGACGAATCCCGCCGATGCCGCGGTCTTTGTCGCCACGCCGGCCTTCCAGCTGGTGGCGGCCGCCTCGGACGAGGCTCTGGAGGCCGTGGTCCGGGTCAAGGAACGCGGCGCGCAGGAATCCGCCCGCCTGGCCCAGGAGGGCTACGAGCGCGGGCAGCGTCTGACCCTGCTGCTTCTCCTCGGCGGCGGCGGGATGGGTCTGCTGTTCGCCGTGCTGATCGGCATGTCCATCCGCCGTCCCGCCACCCGGGTGCGGGACGTGGTGGAAAAGCTGGTGGGAGGCCAGTTGGATCAGGCCGTCCCCCATACCGACTATCCCAACGAGATCGGCGCCCTGGCCCGCTCCATCGACGTGCTGCGCGGCGAGGCGCTGCAGATGGAATCCCAGCGCTGGGTCAAGACCCACCTGGCCAATCTGTCGGCCGAGCTTCAGGCCGCGACAACCATGGCCGGTCTGGCCCAGACCTTCCTGTCCGTCATGGCGCCGCTGCTCAAGGTCGGCCACGGGGTGTTCTACATCCACGAGGAGGAGGCCGGGCGCCTGCGCCTGCTGGGCGGCTATGCCTTCCGCCAGCGCAAGACCCTGGACCAGACCTTCGCCATGGGCGAGGGACTGATCGGTCAATGTGCCCTGGAGCGCTCGCCCTTCATCATCACCCGGCCGCCCTCGGACTATGTCCGCATCGATTGCGGCATGGCCGAGATGGTGCCCAAGACCATCGCCGTCCTGCCGGTACTGCGAGGGGAACGCCTGCTGGCGGTGGTGGAACTGGCGACACTGGAGGCCTTCGGCCCCGCCGAGCAATCCCTGCTGGACGGGGCCCTGCCGGTCTTGGCCATGAGTCTGGAGATTCTGGAACGCGGCGCCAAAACCGCCGCCCTGCTGGAGGAGACCCGGGTCCAGGCCGCCACCCTGGCCGCCTCCGAGCGCCAGGTGGCGGCGCGCAAGGAGGAACTGGAGGCCATCAACGGGCAACTGGCCGAGGCGGAGGAGCGCTCGCGCCTGATCCTGGGGTCGGTGGACGAGGGCATCTGCGGCTTGGCCCAGGACGGCACCATGTCCTTCGTCAACCCGGCCGGCGCCCGCATGCTGGGCTACGGTCTCGACGAAATCGTCGGCAAGCCCTTGCACGCCCTGGCGCATCACACTTATCCCGACGGCACTCCATTTCCCCGCGAATGCTGCTCCATGTTCCTCACCAGCCAGGACGGCCAGCCCCGGACCGAGGTGGACGAGGTACTTTGGCGCAAGGACGGCACCAGCTTCCCGGTGGAGTACTCCACCACGCCGGTGCTCAAGGACGGCACCGTCGTGGGAACCGTGGTGACCTTCCGCGACATCACCGAGCGCAAGAGGGCCGACGCCCTGCTGCATCAGGCCCTGGATCGCGCCGAGGCGGCATCCCAGGCCAAGGCCGATTTCCTGGCCAATATGAGCCACGAGATCCGCACCCCCATGAACGCCATCATCGGCATGAGCCATCTGGCGCTGAAGACCGAGCTCAATCCGCGCCAGCGGGACTATGTGCGCAAGATCCAGCAATCGGGCCAGCATCTGCTGGGAATCATCAACGACATCCTCGACTTCTCCAAGATCGAGGCCGGCAAGCTGTCGGTGGAAAAGACCGCCGTGCATCTCGATACCGTCCTGGACAACGTCGCCAACCTGATCAGCGAAAAGACCATCGCCAAGGGGCTGGAACTGATCTTCGACGTGGCGTCCGACGTGCCCAACGACATGGTCGGCGATCCGCTCCGGCTGGGGCAGATCCTGATCAACTACGCCAACAACGCGGTGAAGTTCACCGAGACGGGCGAGATCGTCGTGGCCGTCCGGCTGGCCGAGGATCTGGGCGAGGCGGTCCGGCTGCGCTTCGAGGTCAGGGACACCGGCATTGGGCTCAGCGCGGAGCAGATGGGCC
Organism: Paramagnetospirillum magneticum AMB-1; assembly: GCF_000009985.1. Lineage (GTDB taxonomy): Bacteria > Pseudomonadota > Alphaproteobacteria > Rhodospirillales > Magnetospirillaceae > Phaeospirillum > Phaeospirillum magneticum. Next base: position 4,552,516 of record NC_007626.1, on the reverse strand, counting down.
GTCTGTTCCAGAGCTTCCAGCAGGCCGACACCTCCACCACCCGCAAATACGGCGGTACCGGACTGGGGCTGGCCATCTCCAGGAAGCTGGCCGAACTGATGGACGGCGAGGTGGGGGTGGAAAGCCAGCCGGGCCGGGGCTCGACCTTCTGGTTCACCGCCTGCCTGGGCAAGGGCAGGCCGCGCCGCGCCCTGGTTCCCAAGCCGGACCTGCGCGGCCGCCACATGCTGGTGGTCGACGACAACGAGAATGCCCGTGCCGTGTTGGTGGACATGCTGACCTCCATGTCCTTCCGGGTCGAGGCGGTGGAGTCCGGGGCGGCGGCCGTTGCCAGGGTGCGCGAGGTCGCCGGCGCCAAGCCGTTCGAGGTCGTCTTCCTCGATTGGCAGATGCCGGGCATGGACGGAATCGAGACGGCCAGGGCCATCCTCGGCCTCGGCCTAACCAGTCCGCCCCACATGATCATGGTCACCGCCCATGGCCGCGAGGAGGTGATGAAGGCGGCCGAATCCGCCGGGATTGAGGATGTGCTGATCAAGCCGGTCAACCCCTCCATCATGTTTGACGCGGTCATGCGCGCCCTGGGAGCGGCGCTGGAGGGCGATCCCGAGGAGGCGGCCGCCGGGCGCGAGGTGTCAGACGACGCCCTGGCGTCGCTTCGGGGGCTGCGCGTGCTGTTGGCGGAGGACAACGACTTCAACCAGCAGGTGGCCACCGAACTGCTGGCCGATGGCGGCGTGGAGGTGGAGGTGGCCGAGAACGGCAAGATCGCCGTGGATATGGTCATGGCCGCCCCCTACGACATGGTGCTGATGGACATGCAGATGCCGGTCATGGACGGTGTCGCCGCGACGCGGGAAATCCGCCGTCTGGGCTTCGGCGACCTGCCGGTCATCGCCATGACCGCCAATGCCATGCAGGCCGACCGCGACAGATGCGCCGCCGCCGGGATGAACGACTACCTGACCAAGCCCATCGATCCCGACGAACTGTTCGCCTGCCTGCTGAAATGGCGCGGGGTGGCGCCGACGGCGGTCGTGGCCCCCGCCGCCCCGGCCGGGGCCGTCCCCCTCCTTCCCGAGATCGATCCCGACGTGTTCGACTTCGAACGCATGGGGCCCATCTACAAATGGGACATGGCGCGGCTGCGCCCCATCCTGGCCGCCTTCCTTGACGATGCCGGGACCAAGGTGGCGCGCCTGGAGGCCGAGACCGATCTCGCCGCTCTGCGCGAGGTGGCCCATGGTCTCAAGGGCACCGCCAATACCGCCGGAGCCCTGCGCCTTGGTCGTCTGGCCGCCGATGTGGAAAACTCGGCCCGGGATGGTAACGACGCGGCCGCCGGCATGCTGATCCCGCTGCTGCCCCCCACCCTGAGTGAACTGCGCGACGCCCTCGCGCCGGTCCTCGATGACAGAGGTGTCCCATGAACGAAACGGAACTGCGCCGGATCAAGGTGCTTCTGGTGGATGACGAGCCTTTCATCCGGCTGACCCTTCGCCAGATCCTCATGCAGATCGGCATTCCGCCGTCCAACCTCTACGATGCCGGCGACGTCAAGGCCGCCATCTCAGAGACCTTGCGCATCCGCCCCTCCGTCGTGCTGTGCGACATCCACATGCCGGGCGAGGACGGCTTCGCCTATGTGGCGACGCTGCAGCGGGCCCCGATTCCCGAAGTGGCCGCCATTCCCGTGGTGATGCTGACTTCGGATTCGGGCGAGGAGGCGGTGATGACCGCCAAGGGGCTCAAGGTCTCGGGCTACCTGGTCAAGCCGGTCTCCATCGCCGCCGTCAAGAAATCCATCGAGCGCGCCCTGAAGGTGACGCTGCCATGAGCCGCCCGGCGATTGAGGGGAATGAAGCATGAGCGACGACATCCGCCCGACCATCCTGGTGGTCGACGACACGCCCGACAACCTGAAGCTGATGAGCGGGCTGCTGAAGGACCTCTACCGGGTCAAGATCGCCAACGGCGGCGAGAAGGCGCTGGCCATCGCGGCGTCCGATGCGCCGCCCGACCTGATCCTGCTGGACATCATGATGCCCGAGGTCGACGGCTACGAGGTGTGCAGGCGCCTCAAGGCCAGCAGAGCAACCCGCGACATCCCGGTGATCTTTCTCACCGCCATGAGCGGCAGCGAGGACGAGGAGGTGGGGCTCAAGATGGGGGCGGTGGACTACATCACCAAGCCCATCACTCCGGCCGTGGTGCTGGCCCGGGTCGAGACCCACCTGAAGCTCAAGGCCAGCGCCGATTTCCTGCGCGACAAGACCGCGTATCTGGAGACCGAGGTGACGCGCCGTACCCGGGAACTGGCCGCCATTCAGGACGTGACGATTCTGGCCATGGCCTCCCTGGCCGAGACGCGGGATTCCGACACCGGCAACCATATCCGGCGGACCCAGTACTATGTCCGTGCCCTGGCCCTGAAACTCAGGGACCACCCTCGTTTCTCATCCTCGCTTGACGACGGCGTCGTCGACATGCTGTTCAAATCGGCGCCGCTGCACGACATCGGCAAGGTCGGCATTCCTGACCGCATCCTGCTGAAGCCGGGACGGTTCGAGCCCGCCGAATTCGAGATCATGAAGACCCACACCACCCTGGGACGCGATGCCATCGAGCACGCCGAGCAATCCCTGGGCACGCCGGTGGCCTTTTTGTCCATGGCCAAGGAAATCGCCTATGCCCACCAGGAAAAGTGGGACGGCAGCGGCTACCCCCGGGGGATTGGCGGCGACGACATCCCTGTCTCCGCCCGCCTGATGGCGGTGGCCGACGTCTACGACGCCCTGATCAGCCGCCGGGTCTACAAGGAGGGCATGCCCCACGCCACGGCGGTGCAGATCATCCGCGAGGGCAGCGGTTCCCATTTCGACCCCGATATCGTCGAGGCCTTTCTCGCCCTGGAGGACGAGTTCAAGGCCATCGCCGCCCGCTTCGCCGACAGCGACGGCGACATGGAAAAAAAGAAGGAATATCTCAGCCGGGCGGGGGGCGTTCCGTGAGGCGGGCCTAACATCGGATGGTCGGCGTATTACCCGTATCGGGACGCGCCGACTCTCCCTCATAACGCCTGACTTCCCCGGTAATGGCGCTGTCGGCGATGTGATGCGTTTATAGCGACACTATCGGAATGGTGGCGCTATTTTCGCTTGATCTCTGACCGGGCGTAATTGCTGAAATGGCCCTCGCGGGCCGCCCGGGCGCGGGCCTGGCTCACCACGCCGGGCGTCTTGGCGGCGGGGGCGGTGGCGCCCATCTGGCGCTCCAGGGCCTGGCTGCCGCATTGGGGGCAGGCCGGGGACGCGTCGGAGGAGCGGACCAGGGTCTCGAACTCGGTGCCGCAGCCGGTGCAGCGGAAGGTGTAGTAGGGCATGGGGTCCTCGAAGGGGCAAGACGGGGCGGCGGCCGCCCAAGATTAGCACCGCGGGTCCGCCGGCACGAAAAAAAATGTGGCGGACGGGTAGGTCGTCCCACCCAGGCCCCCACCCTTGTTTTGGCGTGCAGTGGCGCGCCCGGCGGATGAAGGATAATTCGCTCTCCTCCCCCGAATGGGCAGGACTCGTCTTGCAACGCAAAACTCTATGTGCTAGTTAACCGACGCGCCGACAGGGGGGCTAATCCTGCAGGCGCCAGAATTATGTTGCCTTTCAATAGGTTACGGCTGCCGGTTCGACCCTATCCAAGGACTTGCCCAGGTGCCTTCCGAAACTATTGGCGTGATCGCCGACCGCTATGCCACCGCTCTCTTCGAGTTGGCCGATTCTTCCGGCTCGCTCGACCAGGTTGCCGGTGATCTCAAGACGCTCCAGGCCATGCTGCGCGAAAGCGCGGACCTGCGCCGCGTCGTCGACAGCCCCGTGCTGAGCCGCAACGACCAGGGCAAGGCGATCTCCGCCGTTGCCAAGGCCGCCGGCTTTTCCGAGCTGACGAACAAATTTCTTGGTCTGGCGGCTCAAAACCGCCGGCTGCACACCCTTTCGGGGGTGATTGCATCCTATCTTGGCCGGTTGGCGGCCCGTCGCGGGGAAAAGTCCGCGACGGTGGCTTCCGCCGTGGCTCTCTCGCCGGCCCAGCAAGACGCCCTTACCACCGCCCTTAAGGCAGCCTTCGGCGGCAATGTCGCCGTCGACGTCAAGGTTGATCCCAGCTTGCTGGGCGGCCTGGTGGTTCAGGTCGGTTCCCGCATGGTTGACAGCTCGCTGAAGACGAAGCTGCAGCATCTCAAGCTCGCTATGAAAGGGGTTGGATAATGGAAATCCGCGCCGCGGAAATCTCCGCAATCCTCAAGCAACAGATCGCCACCTTCGGGACCGAGGCGGAAGTTGCCGAGGTCGGTCAGGTGCTGTCTGTCGGTGACGGCATCGCCCGCGTGCACGGCCTCGACAAGGTCCAGGCCGGCGAGATGGTCGAATTCCCGGGTGGCATCAAGGGTATGGCGCTGAACCTCGAGACCGACAATGTCGGTGTCGTGATCTTCGGCGACGACCGCAACATCAAGGAAGGCGACGTCGTCAAGCGGACCGGCTCCATCGTGGACGTTCCGGTCGGCAAGGGCCTGCTGGGCCGCGTCGTCGACGCTCTCGGCAATCCCATCGACGGCAAGGGCCCCATCGAGGCTGCTTCGCGCCAGCGCGTGGACGTCAAGGCCCCGGGCATCATTCCGCGTAAGTCGGTGCACGAGCCCATGTCCACCGGCATCAAGGCCGTGGACGCCCTGATCCCCATCGGCCGCGGTCAGCGCGAGCTGGTCATCGGCGATCGCCAGACCGGCAAGACCGCCATCCTGGTCGACACCATCATCAACCAGAAGCGCTGGCATGACGCCAACGACGAGAAGGCGAAGCTGTTCTGCATCTACGTCGCCGTCGGTCAGAAGCGCTCCACCGTCGCCCAGATCGTCAAGACCCTGACCGATTACGGCGCCATGGACTACACCATCGTGGTGGCCGCGACCGCGTCGGAGCCCGCTCCGCTGCAGTTCATCGCCCCCTACGCCGGCTGCACCATGGGCGAGTATTTTCGCGACAACGGCATGCATGCCCTGATCATCTATGATGATCTGTCCAAGCAGGCCGTCGCCTACCGTCAGATGTCGCTGCTGCTGCGCCGCCCGCCGGGCCGCGAAGCCTATCCCGGCGACGTGTTCTACCTGCACTCGCGCCTGCTCGAGCGCGCCGCCAAGATGGGCGACGCCGCCGGCGCCGGCTCGCTGACCGCTCTGCCGGTCATCGAGACCCAGGCCAACGACGTGTCGGCCTACATCCCCACCAACGTGATCTCGATCACCGACGGCCAGATCTTCCTGGAAACCGAACTGTTCTATAAGGGCATCCGCCCCGCCGTGAACGTCGGTCTGTCGGTGTCGCGCGTCGGCTCCGCCGCCCAGATCAAGGCGATGAAGCAGGTTGCGGGCTCGATCAAGCTGGAACTGGCCCAGTATCGTGAAATGGCTGCCTTCGCGCAGTTCGCTTCCGACCTGGATCCGGCCACCCAGAAGCTGCTGGCCCGTGGCGCGCGTCTGACCGAGCTGCTGAAGCAGCCGCAGTTCTCGCCCATGGCGACGGAAGAGGAAGTCATTTCCATCTACGCCGGCGTGAAGGGCTATCTGGACAAGATCGACGTGCGCCAGGTCGGCCGCTTCGAGTCGTCCCTGCTGTCGGAAATCAAGTCGAAGGCGCCGGAAATTCTGACCGCCATCGCCACCGAGAAGCAGATCAGCGCCCAGACCGAAGAGAAGCTCAAGGCGTTCCTCGACGCGTTCTCCAAGACCTTCGCTTAACCGTCCCGTGGGAGTTTAGGTTATGGCGAGTCTCAAGGACCTGCGGATGAAGATCGTGAGCGTCAAATCGACGCGCAAGATCACGTCCGCCATGAAGATGGTCGCTGCCTCGAAGCTCCGCCGCGCGCAAACCGCGGCGGAAGCGGCACGGCCGTTCGCCGAGCGCATGGAGCGCATGCTGGGCACCCTGGCCGCCTCGCTGGCTGGCCAGTCGGGTGCGCCCCGCATGATCTCCGGCACCGGATTCGACAAGGTGCATCTGCTTGTCGCGGTGACCGCCGATCGCGGTCTGTGCGGCGGCTTCAATTCGAGCATCGTCCGCGCCACCAAGGCGATGGCCGCTGATCTGCTGAAGCAGGGCAAGACCATCAAGATCATGCCGGTGGGCCGCAAGGCCCGCGAGCAGCTGCGCCGTGACTATGGCCAGTACATGATCGAGGGCTTCGAGAACCTGGGCCGCAAGGGCATCGTCTTCGCCGAGGCCGATCAGGTCGCGTCGCAGATCTCCGCCATGTTCGATGCGGAGGAATTCGATGTCTGCACCGTGGTCTACAACAAGTTCAAGTCGGCCATCGCCCAGGAAGTGACCCGCCAGCAGGTGATTCCCTTCCCGGTGCCCGAGCAGGCCGCCAAGTCCGAGACCGGACCGAAGGCCATCTACGAGTTCGAGCCCAGCGAAGAAGAAATCCTGGCCGAAATCCTGCCGCGCAATCTGGCGACCCAGATGTTCCGTGCCCTGCTGGAAAGCCAGGCTTCGGAGCAGGGCGCGCGCATGACCGCGATGGACAACGCGACGCGTAATGCGGGCGACATGATCAATGCCTTGGCGATCAAGTACAACCGGTCGCGCCAGGCCCAGATCACCAAGGAACTGATCGAAATCATCTCCGGCGCCGAAGCGCTGTGACGGAAGACTAGGAGCACACCATGGCAAACAAGAACGTCGGCACGATTACCCAGGTCCTGGGCGCCGTCGTGGACGTGCGCTTCGACGGCCAGCTGCCGGCCATCCTCAGCGCGCTTCACCTGGAACATCAGGGCAAGAAGCTGGTTCTCGAAGTCGCTCAGCATCTGGGCGAGTCCACCGTGCGTACCATCGCCATGGACTCCACGGACGGTCTGACCCGTGGCACCGAAGTGGTGGACACCGGCGCCGCCATCCAGATGCCCGTCGGCCCCGAGACCCTGGGCCGCATCATCAACGTGATCGGCGAGCCCATCGACGAGCGCGGCCCCATCGGCAACAAGACCACCCTGCCGATCCATGCCGACGCCCCGGAATTCGTCGACCAGTCCACCGAGACCGAGATCCTGGTCACCGGCATCAAGGTCATCGACCTGCTGGCCCCGTACTGCAAGGGCGGCAAGATCGGCCTGTGCGGCGGCGCCGGCGTGGGCAAGACCGTGCTGATCATGGAGCTGATCAACAACATCGCCAAGGCGCACGGCGGTTACTCGGTGTTCGCCGGCGTGGGCGAGCGTACCCGTGAAGGCAACGACCTCTATCACGAGATGATCGAGTCGGGCGTCATCAAGCTGGACGGCCCGGGCTCCAAGGTGGCCCTGGTGTACGGCCAGATGAACGAGCCCCCGGGCGCCCGTGCCCGCGTCGCCCTGTCGGGCCTGACCGTCGCCGAGTACTTCCGCGACGTGGAAGGTCAGGACGTGCTGTTCTTCGTGGACAACATCTTCCGCTTCACTCAGGCCGGTTCGGAAGTGTCCGCGCTGCTGGGCCGCATCCCGTCGGCGGTGGGCTATCAGCCCACTCTCGCCACCGACATGGGCGCCCTGCAGGAGCGCATCACCTCCACCAAGAAGGGCTCGATCACCTCGGTGCAGGCCATTTACGTGCCGGCCGACGATCTCACCGACCCGGCTCCGGCCACGTCGTTCGCCCACTTGGACGCCACCACCGTGCTGAATCGTCAGATCGCCGAGCTGGGCATCTACCCGGCCGTGGATCCGCTCGACTCCACCTCTCGCGTTCTGGATCCCCGCGTGGTCGGCAACGATCACTACCAGACCGCCCGCGACGTGCAGCGCATCCTGCAGACCTACAAGTCGCTGCAGGACATCATCGCCATCCTGGGCATGGACGAGCTGTCGGAAGAGGACAAGCTGGTCGTGTCGCGCGCTCGTAAGATCCAGCGCTTCCTGTCCCAGCCCTTCCACGTGGCCGAAATCTTCACCGGTTCGCCGGGCAAGCTGGTGGCCATCGACGACACCATCAAGGGCTTCAAGGCCATCGTCGCCGGCGAATACGACCACCTCCCCGAGGCTGCCTTCTACATGGTTGGCGGCATCGACGAGGTGATCGAGAAGGCCAAGAAGATGGCTGCCGAGGCGGCCTAAGGCTTTCGGGAATAATTAGGGGCGGGTTCCTTCGGGGACCCGCCGCTAAAAAAGTTGAAGGACTCGCGGCATGGCCGAGAAGATTCAGTTCGAATTGGTGTCCCCGGCGAAGCTGTTGGTTTCGTCCAAGGTGGACATGGTCGTGGTGCCCGGAGCCGAAGGCGATTTCGGTGCCCTGGCCCTGCACGCCCCGATGATCACCACCGTGCGTCCGGGTGTCATCGACATCCATGACGGCGGCAAGGTCTCGTCCTCGGTTTTCGTGGCCGGCGGTTTCGCTGAGGTCAACGAAGAGCGCATCACCGTCCTGGCCGAGGAAGCCATTCCGGTGGGCGAACTGACCGCTGAGATGGCCGAAGCCCGCAAGAAGGCCGCCAAGGAAGCCCTGGACGACGCCAAGTCGGATCGGGACAAGGCCCATGCCGGCCGCCTGATGCTGGTGGCCGAAGCCATGGCCGCCGCGGTCGCCTGATCGGCGCATCATCGTTTCGCGAAAGGGCCGCTCCCGCCGGGGGCGGCCCTTTTGTCTTGAAAATCCCCTTTCTTGCCACAGAATGGGGGCTTCACGCGGGAGCGGACATGCAAGGCAGGACGGGATGGAGCGCCGACGACATCGCCTGGGACCGGTTCGATCCCGGTCAGGTGAACGACGGTATCCTGAAGGTGATCAAGGCCGCCGCCATGGTCGAGCGCAATGCTGCCGACTACACCTTGTATCTTGCCCGGGTGTTCCGTGATGATCCCGCCTTCGTCGCCATCCTCGAACAGTGGCGGGCCGACGAGATCCGCCACGGCGAGGCCCTGGGCCGCTATGCCGAGATGGCCGATCCTTCCTTTGTCTTCGCCCGGCGGTTCCAGCGGTTCACCGACGGCTACCGCATCCCGGTGGATGCCGAAACCTCGGTGCGGGGATCGGTCACCGGCGAATTGCTGGCCCGCTGCATCGTCGAGACCGGAACCTCGTCCTTTTATTGCGCCGTTCGCGACGCTACCCGGGAGCCGGTGCTGCGCGAGCTGTGCCATCGCATTGCCGGCGACGAGTTCCGGCATTACAAGCTGTTCTACACCGCCATGCGCCATCGCCAGGGGCGGGATCGGCTGCCGGTCTGGCGCCGGGCCCTGGTGGCGGTGGGGCGTATCCGCGAAAGCGACGACGACGAGTTGGCCTATGCCTGGTTCGCGGCCAATGAGCCCGAGGAGGCGGTTTACGACCGGCGGCGCTGCAACGCCGCCTATGCCTCGCGTGCCTATGCACTTTATGGCAAGGTGCATGCCGAGCGGGCGGCCAGCATGGTGGTCAAGGCGGTGGGGCTTGATCCCCGGGGCTGGCTGGGACGACGGGCCCGGGATTTCGCCTGGGGCAAGATGCAGCAACGTTCGCGCCAGTCGGCCATGGGTTCGGGAGTGTAAGGGGTCATGAGCGGCAACGCATTATGGCAATACCGGTGGAGCGAGGAGTTCGCCCTGGGCGATCCCCTGGTGGATGCCCAGCATCGCGCCTTCTTCGAGGAGGCGGCCGCCCTGCGCGCCGCCCTGGCCTCGGAGGAGCCCAAGGATGAAATCGTCGCCTATTGCAGCGCGTTCATCACCAATCTGCGTACCCATTTCGCCGACGAGGAGCGATTGATGGCCCGCATCGGCTTTCCCGCCCTGCCCATCCACCAGCAGGAGCACGAGCGCCTGCTGGCCAGGACCGAGTCCGTGGTTGCGGAAATCCATGCCGCCGATTGCCTGCTCGATTGCCTGCTGGGCGCCCACGCCTTGATGGAGGCCCTGGTGGAGCATGTGACGCAGCAGGATATGCGGATCAAGACCTTCGTGCCCCGGCAATGCGCATGAGCCGGCTGTTCCTAGCCCTCGGCATGGCCGCCGCCGTGGCGGTCCAGCCCGTCTCGGCCGCCGAGCCGCCGCGCAACGTGGCCGAGATCGCTTCGGCCACCTTCGTGCTGGGCTGCGCCGCCCATGTGGGGGCGCTGGACAAGCTGAGGCAGCGGTTGCAGCCCGGCGGAGACCTCTACCTTCCCCGCCTGTCCGATCAGGCGGCCAAGCCGTTTCTCCAGGGCCGTCCGGGCGAGGCCTATCTGCGCGAGGATGCCGGCGTCACCCTGGCGCTGCTGACCAAGGACGATCAATGCGCGGTCTTTGTCCGTCGGGTCTCCACCTCCGCCATCAATGCCCAGGTGGAAAAAGACCTGAAGGCGGCGGTCGGGCGCTATTTCAATGTCCAGGCCGGCGGGCGCGAGAGCAACGGACCGCTGACCTCGCGCTTTCTCGACCTTACGCCCACCGCCACGTACCGCGATGAACTGGTCAAGACGCACGGGGCCGAGCCCACCGGGCTGCGGGTGATCGTCACCACCTCGGAAAGCGCCAATCCCGATCTTCAGGCCATCATCACCATCGGAGTGAGGCAGCCATGAGCCGGATACTCGCCACATTGCTGCTGGTTCTGCTGGCCCTGCCGGCCCAGGCCCAGACCATGGGCGGTCTGGCCACCCGCGACGAGACGTCGCGGCTGGCGGTGGCGGTGCTGGGACGCATCTGCGTGCTCAACGTGGGTGATTACAACGCCATCATCACCGCCGCCTCGCCTACCGGCGAGTTCGGCTTCACCGATGTGGCGCCCGAGGTGGCCGAGACCTTTCTGACGGGACGTCAGGGTTTGGTTCGCGTGCTGCGCCGCCCCGGCCTGGGGGCCGTTACCCTGGTGGCGGGCAAGGACGGCATCTGTACGGTCTGGTCCGAATACGGCGACGCCACCTCGCTGCAGCGACATCTTCTGGCCATGGTGGAAAAGGGGGGGCTGAAGGGCGGCGCGCAACTGCTGGCGCTCGAAGCCCGCGACGAGGCCGGTCAGCTGATCAGCGACTACTATCTGATGCCCGCCGACTGGTTCGCCCGCGATCTGGGCCGGCGCTTCGCCGAGGACGGCAGCCAGCCTCTGGCCCTGGTCACCTCGATCTCCGCCCCCGGCCGCCGACCCATGGAGGCCATGCTGTCGGTCAGCCGGATCATGAAGAAGTAGGATCCTGCAGGCAGGTTGCGGAGAGCTCTCCATCGGGGGCGTTTGCCCCCGATCCCCCAATCGGGAAGCACGGCTTCCAGAACCCTTCAGTTTTTATAAAGAATCTGGTGGTTCGGAGGCTGTGCCTTCGAACGGGCCAGGGCGGTAGCCCTGCCGCGCAAGCGGGGTAAGGGAAAGGACAGGATGCCCGCGCTCTGGTTTGGTCCAGGAGCGCGGCCCTCCCGGCCGCATTAGCGGCACTTGGAGAAATCGGGTGCCCGCTTCTCCTTGAAGGCGGAGACGGCCTCATTCAGGGCTTCGCCCTTCAGGCAGGTGTCGAACACCGCCGCCTCGCGGGTCAGGCGATCCATGATCGGCTCGGCCGGAGTCTTCATCAGCGCCTTGATCTGCACCAGGATGGAGCGCGGCTTGGCCGCCAGCTTGCGGGCCGCCGCCATGGCGGTTTCCTCCAGATCCTCGCCCGGCACCACGCCGTTGATCAGGCCGACGGCCTCGGCGGTGTCCACTCCGAAGGGCTCGCCCAGCATCAGCATCTCGGCGGCGCGGCGATGACCAGCGAGGGCGGGCATGGTCTGGCTGGAGCCGGCCTCGGGCACGATGCCCAGATTGATGAACGGCATGTGGAAACGGGTTCCCGGCGCGGCATAGACCAGATCGCAATGGGGCAGCAGGGTCGAGCCGATGCCGATGGCCGCGCCGCGCACGGCCGCCACCACCGGCTTCCTGGCTCCCGCCACGGCGCGGATGAAGCGGTCGGCCACCGAACCGCTCAGCGCCTCCCAGGTCAGGAAGTCAGGCAGGTCGTTGCCGGCGGAAAAGTCGGTCTGGCTGCCCAGGATCAGGAAGACGTTCACGTCGTCATCGGCCTCGCCCTTGGCGAAGGCCTCGGCCAGGGCGGCGTACATCTCGCCGATCAGGGCGTTCTTCTTGTCCGGGCGGTTCATGCGGACCACCTGAACGCCGCCTTCCACATGGGACAATACCAACTCGCTCATTTCAGCCTCTCCTTGCGTATTTATTTGCAGGAGAGGCTGGCATGAGCTGCCGGCGCGGGCAAGTCCCTACCGTGTCGTCCGGTCCAGCAGATAGACGATGGAGCGATACGGCACGTCGGCATGATCGGCCAGGCCGATCTCGCAGGTGCGGTTGGAGGAATAGCCCGCCTCGCAGCCCTGGGGCACCTGGGGGGCCAGATGCCGCAGCGCGTGGTCGTTGAGCTCGGGATTGGTGAAGCCCTTGTCGCCGGCGAAGCCGCAGCAGCCCACCGCCTCAGGGACGATGGCCGTCTTGGCGCAGGCCTTGGCCAGCCCGACCATCTTGTCGTCCAGACCCTGCTTGCGGGCGCCGCAATTGACATGGACCAGCACGGGGGCGTCCTGGGGCGTGGGGGACAGGCGGGGCAGCGCGGCATCATGCAGGAACTCCACCGAGTCCACCACCTTGAGCCGCTCGCCCAGATAGGTCTTCATGCGCCAGGCGCAGGCCGAGGCGTCCATGACGATGGGCAGCCGGCCGTGGTCGGAGGCCTTGAACAGGGCAGCTTCCAATTCGGCGGCCTTGGCGTCGGCGGTGGCCTGGAGGCCCTTGCTTTCGAAGGCCTGGCCACAGCACAGATTCTCGACGCCGTCGGGAATCACCACCCCGAAGCCAGCGCGGGCCAGCACCCGGGTCATGACCGTGGGCAGCGAGTCCTTTTCCGGGTCGCCCGAGGCGGGGCCCATGGTGCGGGCGGCGCAGGTGGGGAAGTACACCACCCGCTCGCCCGACGGGGCATTGGCCGGCGGCGCGAAATCGGCGGCGGTGGGCAGATGCTCGCCCAGCTTGGGAGTGCGGCCGCCCGACAGCGTGCGGAGCCCCGAGGCCATGGCGGCCATGGCGGAGGGACCGGCCAGCCTGGAGACCAGGGCGGCGGCCCCCAGCCCGAACCGGGTGGCGGCCATGGCGGCGCCGTAATGGCGCGAGGCCCATTGCCCCACGGCATGGGCGCCGCTGCCCAGGCGGCGGCCGCGCAGGGACTTGGTCAGCCGGCCGGTCTCGATGCCCACCGGGCAGGCGGTGGCGCACAGCCCGCAGGCGGCGCAGGTGTCGATGCCCTGGTAATCGTAGAGGCGGCGCAACTCGTCGGAATTCTCGTTGGCGGCGGTCCGGCGCGAGATTTCCCGCCACGAGGTGATGCGCTGGCGGGGCGACAGCGTCAGGCCGTGGCTGGGGCACATGCGCTCGCAGAAGCCGCACTCGATGCAGGTGTCCACCAGGGAATCGGCGGCGGGCAGCGGCTTCAGATTGTTCAGGTGGGCGCGGGGGTCCTTGTCCAGCAGCACGCCGGGATTGAGCAGGCCCAGCGGGTCGAGCAGGCCCTTGATGTCCCACATCAGGGCGGTGGCCTCGGTGCCCCATTCCATTTCGACGAAGGGGGCCATGTTGCGGCCGGTTCCGTGCTCGGCCTTCAGGGAACCGTCGTACTTGTTGACCACCAGTTCGGCGACCTCGTCCATGAAGCGGGCGTAGCGGTCCACCTCCTCCTTGATGCCGAAATCCTGGGTGAAGGTGAAGTGCAGGTTGCCGTCCAGGGCATGGCCGAAAATGATCGCCTCGTCATAGCCGTGCTTGCGGCACAGATGCTCCAGATCGGTGGTGGCGGCGGCCAGGGATTCGATGGGGAAGGCCACGTCCTCGATGATCACCGTGGTCCCCACCTTGCGCACGGCGCCCAGGGCCGGGAACAGGCCCTTGCGGATCTTCCACAGCGTGCCGTACTCATAGGGATCGTCGGTGAAGGCGGGCGGGAACAAGGTGGTGACGCCGGACAGCACCCGGCCGATCTCGGCCAGATTGGCGGCCAGGGCCTCGGCCGTCTCGCCGCGCGCTTCCACCAGCAGCGAGGTGACGCCGTCGGCCAGTCCCCGGATCTGGGCGGGCATGCCCGGCTTGTCCTCGACGCAGCGCAAGGAGGCGCGGTCCATCAGTTCCACGGCGGAGACCGGGGCTTGCTTCAACGCCACCACGGCGCGGCAGGCCTCGGCGATGTCGGGGAACAGCAGCAGGGCGCTGGCCTTGTGGGCATGCTCGGGGACGGTGCGGTAGGTGATCTCGGCGATGAAGCCCAGGGTGCCCTCGGACCCGATCATCAGATGGGTGAGGATGTCCAGCGGATCAGTGAAGTCCACCAGGGCGTTGAGGGAATAGCCGGTGGTGTTCTTGATGGCGAATTTGTGCCGGATGCGGCCGGCCAGGGTCTCGTCATCCCGCACCCGCCGGCCCATGTCGTCCAGCCGGGACAGCAACTCGGCATGGGAGGCGCGGAAGGCGGCGACGCTTTCCGGGTTGCCGGTATCCACCAGGGTGCCGTCGGCCAGGACCAGGCGCATGGACATCACGGTCTGGTAGGAATTATCCGAGGTGCCGCAGCACATGCCGCTGGCGTTGTTGGCGGCGATGCCGCCGATCTTGCAGGAATCGATGCTGGCCGGATCGGGGCCGATCTTGCGGGCGAAGGCGGCCAGGCGGCGGTTGGCCTCGGCGCCGATCACCCCGGGCTGCAGGCGGATGCGCTTGCCCTCGTCCTCGACCACCGCCTGGGTCCAGCCGGTCCCTAAGATCATCAGCACGGAATCGCTGACCGCCTGGCCCGACAGGGAGGTGCCGGCGGCGCGGAAGGTGACCGGGGCGCCATGGCGGCGGCAGGCGGCCAGGACGCCCTTGACCTCGGCCTCGTCACGCACTTCGGCTACCACCTGGGGCACCAGCCGGTAGAAGCTGGCATCGGTGCCATAGGCCAGACGGCGCAGCGGATCGGTGATCAGCCGGCTGACCGGCATCACGCCGGTCAGGTCCTGGAGCAGGGCGGAATAGTCGGGGGCGGTGCGGGTCATGTTTCAGTCTTTCCCGATCAGCAGGACGATCAGTTCCTTGGGGCCATGGACGCCATAGGCCAGGGTCTGCTCGATGTCGGCGGTCTTGGACGGCCCCGACACCAGCACGGCATTGGTGGGCATGCCCGATGCCCAGCCCTGGACGCGGATGGTCTCGGCCAGGGAATCGGTCAGGCTGGACTCCTCCACCAGGGCCACGTGGATGGGGGGCAGCAGGCTCATCAGCCGGGGCTCGTCCGAGGTGGGCCACAGGACCAGCGAGCCGGTCTGGGCAATTCCGCCCCGGGCGGTGGTCAGGGCGGCATCGGCCTTGGCGACCAGCACTTCCTTGAAGTCCTCCACCGGGCGATCATAGGCCAGCAGCTCGGGGCCGCTGCCCGCCCAGGAGTCGGCCAGTTGCCGTCCCGCCGGGGTGGCCGGGGCATAGACCATATTGCCCACGCCCTTGTTGGCCAGGATGGTCTTCAGGCGCTGCGGCCAGTCGGCGGCGGTGACCTCGTGCACGTCTGCGTGGGAGGCCTCCAGCATGGCCTTGAACTTGGCCTTGCGCGCCGAGGCGTCATAGGCGGGCGGCGCCCAGTCGGGACGCAGTGGCGCGGCCGTCTGAGGGGCGGCCTTCAGGCGGGCCAGAATACGCTCACGCGGGCTATTCATCGCAGTATCCCTTCTCGCGGGCCAGTTCGTGCAGGCTCTTGGGGGCGAATTTCGGCTTGGTGCGCACGCTCGTCCATTGCTTCAGCATGGGGGCCGAGGACGGCATCAGATTTCCGAACCAGCCAAGCATCTTTGTTCCGATGCGGTAGACCAGGGGCGAGGCGTAGAGCAGCGTCCAGCCCTTCCATCCCAGGGTCTCGGAGGTGGTGGCCGACGAGCCCGCTCCCTTGACCGCCTGTCCCTGGGTGGGCCGCACCGATTCGGTCCGCAGGCGGACCAGCAGGTCGGGAATGGGAATCTGCACCGGGCAGACATCGGCGCAGGCCCGGCACAGGGTCGAGGCGTGGGGCTGGTCGCCGGCGCAGTCCAGTCCCTCGATCTGCGGGGTCAGCAATTTGCCGATGGGGCCGGGATAGGTGAAGGTGTAGGTGTGGCCGCCCACCCTGGTATAGACCGGGCAATGGTTCATGCAGGCGGCGCAGCGGATGCAGCGCAGGGTGTCGCGCAGCTCGGTGTCGCCGTGGACGCGGGACCGCCCGTTGTCCAGCAGCACCAGATGCACCGCCTTGGGGCCGTCCTTCTCGCCCTCCTTGCGGGGCGAGGAGATCATGTTGACATAGGTGGTGATGGGCTGGCCGGTGGCCGAGCGGGGCAGCAGCGACAGCAGCGGCGGCACGTCGTCGAGCTTTTCCAGCACCTTCTCGATGCCGGTCACCGCGATGTGCAGCGGCGGCAGGGTGGTGGAGAGGCGCCCGTTGCCCTCGTTCTCGATCAGCACCAGGGTGCCGGTCTCGGCCACGGCGAAATTGACGCCCGAGATGCCGGCATCGGCCCCGGCGAAGGCACCGCGCAGCGCAGCCCGGGCGGCGGCGGTCAGCTCGTCCACGTTCTCGGTATAGGGCTGGCCCTCGATCTTGTCGTGAAACAGCTCGGCGATCTCGGTCTTGTTCTTGTGGATGCAGGGCATGACGATATGGCTGGGCGCCTCGCCCGCCAGTTGGATGATGTACTCGCCCAGGTCGGATTCCACCGGCGTGATGCCGTGCTTTTCCAGATGGGCGTTGAGGTGCATCTCCTCGGTGACCATGGACTTGCCCTTGATCACCGTCCTGGCGCCCGCCGCTTCCAGGATGCCCAGCACGATGGCGTTGGCTTCGGCGGTGGTCTCGGCCCAGTGGACGTGGATGCCGTTCCGCAGGCAATTGGCTTCGAGCTGTTCCAGCAACTCGGGCAGTTTGGCCAAGGCATTGGCGCGCGCCGCCGCGCCCCGGGCGCGCAGGGCATTCCACTCCGCCTCATCGGCGAACTGGGCCGCCCGCTTGGTCATCAGGCCGTCCATGGCGCGGCGGAAATTGGCGCGCAGCTTGGGGTCGTTCAGCGCCACATGGGCCTTGGCGCCGAATTCCATCTTGCTTGCTTCAGCGGCCATGGCAGCGCTCCAGGATGAATTCGGCGATGTGGCGGCCCTTGAAGCCCTTGGCGGCCTTCTCGGCGGCGCCGGTGATGTTCATCAGGCAGCCGCAATCGCCCGACACCACCTGGGTGGCGCCGGTTTCCTCGATGGAGGCCACCTTGTCGGTGACCATGGCCGCCGAGATCTCGGCCTGGCGCACGGCGAAGGCGCCGCCAAAGCCGCAGCATTCCTTCTCGCGCGGGTTCTCCACCAGGGTGACGTTGGTCAGTTGCCGCAGCAGGGCCTTGGGCTGCTCGACCACGCCCGCTTCGCGCTGGGAATGGCAGGACGGGTGCCAGGTGATGGTCACCTTCTGGCCCTTGTCCACCAGTTTGACGCCCAGGACGTCCACCAGGAACTCGGTCAGTTCGTACACCCGCGCCGAAAAAGCGACGGCGCGGTCATGGTCGGGGGTGCCCTCGAACATCTCGGGGTAATGGGTCTTCATCATCCCGGCGCACGAGCCCGACGGCACCACGATGGGCCAGTCGCCGGGGAAGGAATCCATCTGCAGCCGCGCCACCTTGCGCGCCTCGTCCTGGTAGCCGTTGTTGCGGGCGGGCTGGCCGCAGCAAGTCTGATTGGGCGGGAACACCACCTTGAGGCCTTCGCGCTGCAGCAGCTCCATCCCGGCCAGTCCGGCCTCGGGGTAGAACAGGTCGATCAGGCAGGTTCCGAAGAAGTAGACGCTTTCCGGGCGAGGCTGCTTGGGCATGGGCGTTCCACCGATGTTGTTTGGCCGAAGGTCGAGCCTCGGCACCACCATGGTTACAGCATTCTTACCAATAGCGTAAAGTGGTAAAATTATTTTGCCAAAATCAGCGGGGTCGGCCGGTCAGGTCCGAACCGGCCCGGCGGCGCAGGGCGACGTCGCGGCGGGAATTGGCGAATTGCGCCTCGCGCAGGGCTTCCTCGGTGGAGTTAATGTGGCTCTCGGCCATGGTTCGGGCCTGTTCGGGATTGCCGGCGGCGATGGCCTGCCAGACGGCCTGATGCTGGCGCAGGAAGGCGTCGCGCACGCCGCGGCGGCGGTAAAGGTCGATGCGGTCATAGAAGACGCCGATCTTCAGCATGTCGAAGACACGGTGCATCACCTGACTCATCACCAGATTGTGGGCGGCCTCGTAGATGGCCAGATGGAATTCGGCATCGGTGGCGGCCTCCTGGGCGGGGTCGTCCAGGGCGTGGGCCTTTTCCATGGCCTCCATGCAGGTGCGCAGCCGGGCCAGATCCTCGGGCGTGGCGCGCTCGGCGGCCAGGGCGGCGGCATTGCCGGCCATCACGCGGCGGAACTCGAAATAATCGAAGACCGTTTCCGGATGCGCCTGCAGCAGGCGGGCAAGCGGATCGGCCGCCGGTTCGGCGGCGGTCCCGGGGGGCGACGGGGGGGCGGCGTGCATCATGATATGAGGATAGGCCGGTGCTGGGTCATAGCCAATCATGGATTTTTGGCATGGCAACTTTTCCATTTACATCGGAAGACGAATCGAGTTATCCACGCTAATCGCTTGGTCAAATTATGTTACCACGTTCAAGAAACCTTCAACACCAACACCTCACCGGCATCTTCAGCGGATGCACGGTCGAACCTTCGGGGAGGCACCATGCAAGCTTGGATGCAAGTCTACGACCCGGCCGGGAATCTGTGGCTGTCGTCACTGATCGCCGCCATTCCGATCATTTTCTTCTTTGTCGCCCTGGCGATCCTGAAGCTGAAGGGCCATGTGGCCGGCACCATCACCGTGCTGCTGTCCATCGCCGTGGCCATCGTGTTCTACAAGATGCCGGTGGC
Source organism: Paramagnetospirillum magneticum AMB-1 (assembly GCF_000009985.1). GTDB lineage: Bacteria > Pseudomonadota > Alphaproteobacteria > Rhodospirillales > Magnetospirillaceae > Phaeospirillum > Phaeospirillum magneticum. The sequence goes on along the minus strand of NC_007626.1, from coordinate 4,533,580 downwards.
CGCCGCCGTCATGGCGGGCGTCCAGGGCTTCCTGTTCGGCCTGTGGCCCATCGCCTGGATCATCATCGGCGCGGTGTTCCTGTATAAGGTCACGGTCAAGACCGGCCAGTTCGAGATCATCCGCTCCTCGGTGGTGTCCATCACCGCCGACCAGCGCCTGCAGATGCTGATGATCGGCTTCTCGTTCGGCGCCTTCCTGGAGGGTGCGGCGGGCTTCGGCGCGCCGGTGGCCATCACTGCCGCTCTGCTGGTGGGCCTGGGCTTCAACCCGCTTTACGCCGCCGGCCTGTGCCTGATCGCCAACACCGCCCCGGTGGCCTTTGGCGCCATGGGCATTCCGATCATCGTCGCCGGTCAGGTCTCGGGCCTGGACGCTTTCAAGATCGGCGCCATGGCCGGTCGCCAGTTGCCGCTGCTGGCGGTGTTCGTGCCGTTCTGGATCATCTTCATCATGGACGGCTTCAAGGGCGTCCGCGAGACCTGGCCCGCCATCCTGGTGGCCGGTGGCTCGTTCGCCTTCGGCGTGTGGTTCACCTCCAACTATATCGGGCCGGAGCTGCCCGACATCACCTCGGCGCTGATCAGCCTGGTGTGCATCACGGTGTTCCTCAAGTTCTGGCAGCCCAAGAACATCTTCCGCTTCAAGGAAGAGGGCGAGGACGAGAAGCACTCCCACGACTACACCACCGGTCAGGTGGCCCGCGCCTGGGCGCCGTTCCTGATCCTCACCGCCGTGGTGACGGTGTGGAGCCTGAAGCCCTTCAAGGCCATGTTCGCCAAGGGCGGCGAGCTGGTGTTCACCAACATCAACTGGGAAGTGCCCGCCCTGCACAACCTGGTCGCCAAGGTGCCGCCGATCGTCGCCGCCGCCAAGGCCGTGCCCGCCGTCTATACCCTGAACCTGGTCTCGGCCACCGGCACCGCCATCCTGATCTCGGCCATCATCACCATCATCATGCTGGGGATGAAGGGCTCGGAGGGGCTCAAGACCTTCGGCGAGACCCTGAACGAGCTGAAGCGCCCCATCTACACCATCGGCACGGTGCTGGCCTTCGCCTATGTGGCCAATGCCTCGGGCCTGTCCACCACCCTGGCCCTGCTGCTGACCGGCGCCGGCGATTTCTATCCCTTCTTCTCGCCGGTCCTGGGCTGGCTGGGCGTGTTCCTCACCGGCTCGGACACCTCGTCCAACGCCCTGTTCGGAGCGCTCCAGGCCACCACCGCCCATCAGCTGGGAATCAGCGACATCCTGATGGTTGCCGCCAACACCACCGGCGGCGTCACCGGCAAGATGATCTCGCCCCAGTCCATCGCGGTGGCCTGCGCCGCCGTGGGTCTGGTGGGCCACGAGGCCAACCTGTTCCGCTTCACCTTGAAGCACAGCGTCTTCTTCGTGTGCATCATCGGCGTGATCACCACGCTTCAGGCCTATGTCCTGACCTGGATGATTCCGTAACCCTCCCGCATCCCCCTGATGCCGGACAAACTGGCCCGGGCGGTTTCGCCCGGGCCTTTCTTCTTTGGCCCCGGGGGGGTATAGAAGGCCTCATGAGCTTTTCGCCCCCTCTGATCGGCATTACCCTCGACAGCGAGGAACCCGGCGGCTATTCCCGCATGCCGTGGTACGCGCTCCGCCGCAATTACGCCGAGACGGTGGCCCGCGCCGGCGGTCTGCCGGTGCTGCTGCCGCACGAGCCCCGGCTGGCCGCCTCGTTCCTCGACCGCATCGACGGATTGGTGGTCACCGGCGGGGCCTTCGACATCGACCCCGCCCTGTTCGGCGCCGAAGCCCGCGCCGGCCTGGTGCTGAAGCGGGGGCGGACCGAGTTCGAGTTGGCCATGGTGCGGGGCGCGCTGGAGCGCGACATGCCCATTCTTGGCATCTGCGGCGGGCAGCAATTGCTGAACGTCGCCCTGGGCGGAACCCTGATCCAGCACATTCCCGACGAGGTGAACGGCGCCCTGTCCCACGAGCAGCCCACTCCCCGTTCCGAGCCCGGACATTGGGTGGAGATCGCCTCGGGGACCCGGCTGGCCGAAATCGTGGGCGAGACCCGCATCCCGGTGAACTCGGCCCATCATCAGGCGGTGCGCATGGTGGCGCCCGGCTGTGTGGTCAACGCCATCGCCCCCGACGGGGTGATCGAGGGGATCGAGGCAGCGGGACGGACGTTCTGCATCGGGGTGCAATGGCACCCCGAATATGACATCAGCCCGGCGGATTCGGCCCTGCTGCGCGCCTTTGTAGGAGCATGCCGATGAGCAAGACCGACCGCCCGGCGTCCGAGGGACAAACTTCGAGCGAGGCGAAGCCGAAGCGCGGCGCCACTGAGGCGCCCGGAGCGCAGCGGAGGAGCCAAGGGAGCGAGGGCGACCGCCCGGTGTCTGAGGGGCAAACAAAAAGCGAAGGCGAGCGCATCGCCAAGCGGCTGGCCCGTGCGGGCTTGTGCTCGCGGCGCGAGGCCGAACGCTGGATCGAGGACGGCCGCGTCACCGTCAACGGCCATCGCCTGAGTTCTCCCGCCTGCGTGGTCGGGCCGGGCGACATCGTCATCGTCGACGGCATTCCCCTGTCCGAGCCGGAAAAGACCCGGCTGTGGCGTTACCACAAGCCGGCCGGTCTGGTCACCACCCACAAGGACCCCGAGGGGCGACCGACGGTGTTCGACCATCTGCCCGAGGGTATGCCCCGGGTGATCTCGGTGGGACGGCTCGACCTCAATTCCGAAGGCCTGCTGCTGCTGACCAATGACGGCGAGTTGGCCCGCAAGCTGGAGCTGCCTTCCAATGCCTGGCTGCGGCGCTATCGGGTGCGCGTCCACGGCGAGGTGTCGGAAGACGCCCTGGCCCGGCTGGAGAACGGCATCACCATCGACGGCATGGCCTATGGTCCCATCAGCGCCACCCTGGACCGCCGCCAGGGCGCCAATGCCTGGCTGAGCGTTTCCTTGCGCGAGGGCAAGAACCGCGAAATCCGCCGGGTGATGGAATATCTGGGCTGGCCGGTCTCGCGCCTGATCCGCGTCTCCTATGGCCCGTTCCAACTGGGCACCCTGGAAGAGGGCGCCGCCGACGAGGTGGCGGGCAAGGTGCTGCGCGAGCAGATGGGCGAGGGCAAGGCGGTCCTCAAGCCCAAGGCCGAGACCAAGTCGGCGGGCGAGCGCGAAAAGGAACAGCGCGTCGCCGCCAAGGCCCGCAAGCAGAAGCTGGCCGAGGACAAGCGCGCCGCGAGCGCCAAAAAAGACAAGCCCTACGAGGCCCGGCAAGCGGGCAAGCCCGATGCGCATCGTCGCCGGTCTTCATAAGGGCCGCCGCCTGGAGGCCCCTTCGGGCCGCGACACCCGCCCCACCGCCGATCGGGTGCGCCAGGCGCTGTTCGACATCCTGATGCATTCCGATCTGGTGGAGATGGAGGGCGCCCGCGTGGTGGACGCCTTCGCCGGATCGGGGGCGCTGGGCCTGGAGGCCCTGTCGCGCGGCGCGGCCCATGCCTGCTTCCTGGAACTGGCGGCGCAACCCCTGGCCGCCATCTACGCCAACGTCAAGGCTCTGAAGGTGGAGGGCGAGAGCAAGGTCCTGCGCGCCGACGCCGCCAAGCCGCCTGCCGCGCCCCACGCCTGCACCCTGGCTTTTCTCGACCCGCCCTATCATTCCGGCCTCGCCGGGCCGTGCCTCGAAGGTCTGGCCGCCAAGGGCTGGCTGGAAGGCGGCGCCCTGGCAGTGGTGGAAGTGGCCGCCGACGAGGCCTTTGCGCCTCCGCCCGGTTTCGATGCGGTGGACGAGCGCCCGCGTGGCGCGGCACGGCTGGTGTTCGTGGTTTACCGCCGCCCGTGATGCGTGCTACAAGGCGACTGTTCCCGTAATGTTCGGATTGCCGCCATGGATTTTGCCCTGATCTCCGCCGCTCTTTCCCTGCTTGCCCTGATCGGGGTGGCGGTCCTGCTGCTGCGCAAGAAGGACGATCTGTCCGAGCGCCTCGACCGGCTAGAGCGGGTGTTGCGTGACGAGGCCCGCCAGGACCGGCGCGAGACCGCCGAGATGATCCGCACCTTCCAGGGCGATTCCGCCGCTTCGGCTGACAAGAACCACACCGAACTGCGCATCCTGGTGGAGACCAAGCTGGCCGAGTTCCGCTCGGATCAGGCCACCCAGGCCCGCGCCCTGCGCGAAGAGGTGCTGGGCGGCATCAAGCAGTTGGGCGAAGGCATCGGCAAGACCGTGGCGGAACAGACCCGGGTGGTCTCCGAACATCTGGAAAAGCTGCGCGGCGAGAACACCCAGAAGCTGGAACAGATGCGCCAGACCGTGGACGAGAAGCTGCAGGGTACTTTGGAAAAGCGCCTGGGCGAGTCCTTCAAGCTGGTCAGCGATCGGCTGGAACAGGTGCACAAGGGCCTGGGCGAGATGCAAAGCCTGGCCAGCGGCGTCGGCGACCTGAAGCGGGTGCTGACCAACGTCAAGACCCGCGGAACCTGGGGCGAGGTGCAGTTGGGCGCCCTGCTGGAACAGATCTTCCGCGCCGACCAGTACATGCGCGAGGCCAATTGCAAGAAGGGCAGCCTGGAGCGCGTCGACTTCGCCATCCGCCTGCCGGGCAAGGGCGACGACGAGCCGGAAGTGCTGCTGCCTATCGATTCCAAATTCCCCAACGAGGATTACGAGCGGCTGCAACTGGCCGTGGAGCGCGCCGACCCCGATGCCGTCGAGGCCGCCGCCAAGGGGCTGGAGACCAGGGTCAAGAGCTTTGCCCGCGACATCCGCGACAAATACGTCAATCCGCCCACCACCACCGACTTCGCCATCCTGTTCCTGCCCACCGAAGGCCTGTATGCCGAAGTGCTGCGCCGCCCCGGTCTGGTGGACTTGATCCAGCGCGACTACAAGGTCATCGCCGCCGGGCCGACCACCCTGGGCGCCATCCTCAACGCCATCCAGATGGGCTTCAAGACCATGGCCATCGAGAAGCGGTCATCCGAGGTCTGGGAGATTCTGGGCGCGGTCAAGACCGAGTTCGGCAAGTACGGCGACGTGCTCGACAAGGTGCAGAAGAAGCTTCAGGAGGCCTCCAAGACCATCGACGACGTGGCGGTGCGCAAACGTGCCATCGACCGGCAATTGCGTAAGGTCGAGGCCATCCCCGATGCCGGGGTCGAGGCTCTGCTGGCCCTGGGCGCCACCACCATCGACGATACGGGCGAGGACGAGTGAGGCATTCGGGGCTCTCGCCCCGATCCCCAGTCGGGAGGCACAGCCTCCCGAGCCCTCCAGCTTATTGAAACAAAGGGTGGTCTGGAGGTTCGGCCTCCAGGCGGGTCTGGGCGGCAGCCCAGGTCTTTTATGCCCGCTCGGGGAACAGCCCCTTCAGTCCCTCCGGCGAGGCCTCGCACACGCCGCGCTCGGTGATCAGTCCGGTGACCAGACGGGCTGGCGTGACGTCAAAGCCGTAATTGACGGCGGGCGAGCCGTCGGGGGTGACCTGCACCTCGCGCACCACGCCGTCTTCGGTCTTGCCGAAGATGTGGGTCTGCTCGCGGTCGGACCGCTCCTCGATGGGGATCTCCTTGACCCCGTCGGCCACATTCCAGTCGATGGTCGGGCTGGGCAGGCCCACATAGAAGGGCACGTTGTTGTCCTTGGCGGCCAGGGCCTTCAGGTAGGTGCCGATCTTGTTGCAGACGTCGCCGTTGCGGGTGGTGCGGTCGGTGCCGACGATGCACAGATCGACCATGCCGTGCTGCATCAGGTGGCCGCCGGTGTTGTCGGCGATCACCGTATGGGGCACGCCGTGCCAGTTCAGCTCACGCGCCGTCAGGCTGGCGCCCTGGTTGCGCGGCCGGGTCTCGTCCACCCAGACATGCAGCGGAATGCCGGCGTCGAAGGCCTTGTAGATGGGGGCCAGCGCCGTGCCCCAATCCACCGTGGCCAGCCAGCCGGCATTGCAGTGGGTGAGGATGTTGATGGTGCGGTTCTTGGCCTTGTGATGGGCGGCGATGATGGCCGCGCCATGCTCGCCCAGCGCGGCGTTCTGGGCCGAATCCTCGTCGCAGATCTCGGCGGCGCGGGCATAGGCGGCGGCACTGCGCTCCGGCACGGGCAGCGGGGTCAAGGCCGCGATCATCTCGTCCAGGGCCCATTTCAGGTTGATGGCGGTGGGCCTGGTGGCGTGCAGCACCTGATAGGCCCGCTCCAGCCCGGCGTCGGAGGCATCGGCCAGGGTGGCCAGGGCCATGCCGTAGGCGGCGGTGGCGCCGATCAGCGGCGCGCCCCGTACCCACATGTCCTTGATGGATTTGGCGGCATCCTCCAGGCTGGCCAGTGGCACCACCACGAATTCGTGGGGCAGGCGGGTCTGGTCGATGATCTCGACCGTCCTGCCATCCTTGGCCAGCCAGATGGTGCGGTAGGGGGTGCCGTTGATCTTCATGGGGCGCTCTCCAGGGGAAACGGCGGCACTCTAAGGGATGCCGCCGAACGGAGCAATCGGATGCTCCGACCCAGAGAGGCAATTGCGATGGTCCTGCGGCAGGGCTCGCCGCAGGGCGGATGAGCGGCCTATCCGGGAGGCGCCGGCCGATGCGGCATTCGGCCGCGAGCCAAGCGGGGCTGGGTCAAAGTGGCCGCTGCACTCACGCTGATGCAATAATTCGGCTGATCTCCCGGACCCAGGGCTCCAGCCGATACTTATTCCTCACGTCCATCAGCGCCTGACGGCCCAAGCGGCGGCGCTCATCGGGGTTGTCCGCCAGACGGACCAGCACATTGGTCAGGTCTGCGATAATCTCCCGGTTAAGGGAAAAGGCCGACTGGTAATTGTCGCGCATCCAGCCCGTCGATGGATCGATTTGATAGATTTGGCTGCGTCGCCCACTGATGACCACGGCATTGACGTTATCGGTCACGTACTCCTCATATCCGGGAGCGTCAGAGCAAATGAGGACCGCGCCAAATCTCATCGCTCGCAGGACGGAGTAGCTGTGCAATCCCGCCGCCGGCAGCATGAAGATATCGGCATCCGCCAAAAGTTCGAATAGTTGCTGGTCCTCGATCCCCTGATCAAGCCAGGTGACGCCTTCGTGGTGGCGGCCTGTTTCCATGAAGTCCACATCCTGTGTGCGCGCCGACAGGATCGTCAGGGTGGCATGGGGGTGGGTCGCGCGAAGGGCCTGGAATGCTTTCAAGACCTCCCAGCCGCCGCGAACGAAGAAGCCGGCGGCGGAGTTTTGGAACGAGTTGGTGAAGACGATGTTTAGTCGGTCGCGGGACTGACTATCGATCTTATCTGAAATTCGCTTGTCGAACTGTTCCGGCGCGCTGACGCCCAATGTAATGTATCTGGTCTTGTCGGCAATGACACAGCTATCAAATAGCCTCAAGAATACATCATAGCTGCTCTTGACGTGCGTAAATATTCCCCGACACATGTCGCTTTCAAGGAGTTGCTTTATGTAGTGAAAAAATGGCAGCGACTTGATGTCAATGTCCCACGTCGACCCATGATAAATAAAAGGGATGAATAGTGGCGTAATGCTCTCAAAATGCAGAATGAATGGCTTTGTGCCAAGATGTAGCGGGGCGGTATGATGAAATATAATGTCCGCCGTCGTCGCCGCCGTCTCAATTCGAGCCTGCGACTCCAGGTCGCTGATCTTGCAAAACTCACTTACAGAGGTATCGTGTTTGCCGAGGTTGAAATTTGGTGTCTGTCCAAGCTTGCAACCGATTCTTATGAGGTTTGTGGCAACCTCCGCCAGAGAGGCCTGCGTTATTCCGGCGTCTTCAGCAAATGAGAAGACTACGTCCTCGGGCGCACTCTCAACGTAGCTGGAAATTAAGGGATGGTAGCCGTTAAGCCTCTTGTAAGATGGCAATCGCCACGGAATCACGACCTTTTTCACCAGGGAAACTCCAATTTCTCTGAAATTTTCCACGTGGCGCGGCTTGGCCGTCCACCCCCTATATTAAGGGGATACGCCAATTTGAAGCATGCGTAAACCAGCATTTCCAAGATGGATGGGCCATCCGTCTCGGATTGGCGGGACGTGATCGTCGGGGGGGTGGCGGCTGTTCTCGCCGGTCCTGAGGTCGACCGGCACCAGTCCGGCTGTGCCGGTTGGCCCGAGGATATCGCCACGGTCCGGAAGGGATCGGCGCCCCGGCATTGGAAGGTGCCCGGACTTTCAATGTCGGGCGCCGGGGTCGCCCGGACCCCTCAACCGGCAAAGAACGGCGTCGGGCGAAGGGCCTTGGCTCATGGGCTATTCGAAAACACTAGCCCTTCAGCACCCGTCCCGCCACGGCGTCGAGCTTGCCGACCACCGCCGGGTCGCGGACCTCGCCATGGGTGATGATGGCGTTGTCGAGCGCGGTGTGGCAGCCCTTGGCGCAGGGGCTGTTGCGGCCCGAGACCTTTGGGGTGACGGCTTTGACCAGCGACCGGGCGCGGTCGGCATTGGCCAGCAGCACCTTGACGATGGCATCCACGGTGACCGCGTCGTGGTCGGGATGCCAGCAATCGTAATCGGTGACCATGGCGACGCTGGCGTAGCACATCTCGGCCTCGCGGGCCAATTTGGCCTCGGGCATGTTGGTCATGCCGATGACGTCGCAGCCCCACTGGCGATAGAGGTTGCTCTCGGCCAGGGTGGAGAATTGCGGGCCTTCCATGACCAAATAGGTGCCGCCCCGCACCGCGATGATGCCGGCCTCCCTGGCGGCGGCTTCCACCAGATCGCCCAGGCGGCCGCAGACCGGATGCGCCATGGAGATATGGGCCACCAGGCCGCTTTCGAAGAAGCTCTTGGTCCGCGCGAAGGTGCGGTCGATGAACTGGTCGACGATGACGAAGGTGCCGGGCGGCAGCTCTTCCTTGAGCGAGCCCACCGCCGAGACCGACAGAATCTCGGTGACGCCGGCCCGCTTCATGGCGTCGATATTGGCGCGGAAGTTCAGTTCCGACGGAGGAATGCGGTGGCCGCGCCCGTGGCGGGGCAGGAAGACCAGCTTCTGGCCATTCAGCTCGCCGAACAGGAACTCGTCCGAGGTGGGGCCGAACGGGCTTTCCACCCGGCGCCATTCCTTGCTGGTCAGCCCGTCGATGTCATAGACGCCCGAACCGCCGATGATGCCGAGCACGGGAGTGGAATGTCCGTCCGCCATGGAAAGGGCCCTTTCGCCACGATGATCATGGGGTGGTGTTAGGACAAAATCGTCGCGGATGCAATTGGACGGATGTGCCTCGGCCGCATTATGCTGCGGCCATGACCGGACCGCAGCCCAAGAACCCCCTTCACGGCATCACGCTGGAAACCGTGCTGACCACCCTGGTCCGCCATTACGGCTGGGCCGGGCTGTGCCAGCAGATCAATCTGCAATGCTTCTTCAACAATCCCAGCATCAAGTCGAGCCTGAAATTCCTGCGCCAGACCCCCTGGGCGCGGCAGAAGGTGGAAGAGCTTTACCTGAAGCTTACGGCGCCTCGAACTTGAGCGACAGCGAGTTGATGCAGTAGCGCAGCCCCGTCGGTCCCGGCCCGTCGTCGAAGACGTGCCCGAGATGGGCGTCGCAGCGCGAGCACAGAACCTCGGTACGGATCATGCCATGGCTGCGGTCCCGCTCCTCGGTCACCGCTTGCGGAGCGGCGGGCATGGAGAAGGCGGGCCAGCCGCAGCCGGAATTGAACTTGGCCTCGGACAGGAACAGCTCCTGACCACAGCAGACGCAGGCGTACTTGCCCGGCTGGAAGTGGTGGTCGTATTGGCCGGAGAACGGCCGCTCGGTGGCTTTCTGCCGGGTCACGGCGTATTGGCCGGGACTCAGTTGCGCCTGCCACTCGGCTTCGGTCTTCACCACTTTGTCGGTCATGGTCACCATCCCTGTCATTCCGAGGCGGAGCCGAGGAATCTCTTTCTGCTCCGATGGTACCGGCTCGGCGCCGCCGTGCCAAACGGGGATCCCTCGCATCCGCTCGGGATGAGAGTTTTCAGAAATCCTGAGCCAAATCCGCCCAGGCTGGATTCGTCTCGCGGATCAGGTGTTCTTTCTTGGAGCGCCTCCAGCCCTTGATCTGCTTTTCTCGGGCTATGGCGGCGTTCACATCGCCGGTCATCTCGAACCAGACCAGCCGATGGCAATGATAGCGCTTTGTGAATCCGTCCGCGATACCGCTCCGATGCTCCTGCAGTCTGCGAGCCAGGTCGTTGGTGACGCCGACATACAGCACGCCGGATACGCTCGACAGCATGTAGACGTAGAAGTGCCGCTGCAACGGTGTCATCCCGAGCGAGAGCGAGGGATCTCATTCTGGCATGCCCTGTCCGGTTTTGACACGCTCGCCCAGGCGGAGATCCCTCGCTTTCGCTCGGGATGACATTATGAGTAAAAAAGCGCGGCCCCTTTCGGAACCGCGCCTTTTCATTCAAAGCCTATCCGAGGATCAATCCTCGTGGTGACGCTCGCGCTTGGAGGCGGCGCGCTCGGCTTCCAGCTGGGCGGAGATGTCCTCGCCGGTGGTCTGATCCACCTGCTTCATGGACAGCTTCACCTTGCCGCGGTCGTCGAAGCCCAGGACCTTGACCTTGACCACGTCGCCCTGCTTGACCACGTCGGCGGTCTTGGCGACGCGCTCGCGGGCCAGCTCCGAGATGTGGACCAGGCCATCGCGCGAGCCCAGGAAGTTCACGAAGGCGCCGAAATCGACGACCTTCACGACCTTGCCGTTGTAGATCACACCCAGCTCGGGCTCGGCGACGATGCCGCGGATCCAGTCGATGGCGCGCTGGGCGGCATCGGCGTCCACCGAGGCGACCTTGATGGTGCCGTCGTCATCGATGTCGATCTTGGCGCCGGTCTGCTCGCAGATCTCGCGGATGACCTTGCCGCCGGTGCCGATGACTTCGCGGATCTTCTCCTTGGGGATGGAGATGGTGGTGATGCGCGGCGCATTGCCCGACACCGAATCACGGGCGTGATCCAGGCCCTTGTTCATCTCGCCCAGGATGTGGATACGGCCGTCCTTGGCCTGACCCAGGGCGATCTTCATGATCTCCTCGGTGATCGAGGTGATCTTGATGTCCATCTGCAGGGCGGTGACGCCGTCGACGGTGCCGGCCACCTTGAAGTCCATATCGCCCAGGTGATCCTCGTCACCCAGGATGTCGGACAGCACGGCGAAGTCGGTGCCTTCCTTGATCAGACCCATGGCGATACCCGCCACCGGCTTGGGCAGGGGCACGCCGGCATCCATCAGGGCCAGGGACGAACCGCAGACCGAGGCCATGGACGACGAGCCGTTGGACTCGGTGATCTCCGACACCACGCGCATGGTGTAGGGGAAGCTCTCCTTGGCCGGCAGGCAGGGACGCATGGCGCGCCAGGCCAGCTTGCCGTGGCCGATCTCGCGGCGGCCGGGCGAACCCATGCGGCCGGCTTCACCCACCGAGTAGGGAGGGAAGTTGTAGTGCAGCATGAAGTGCTCGCGGTACTCGCCCGCCAGCTGGTCGATGATCTGCTCGTCCTGGCCGGTGCCCAGAGTGGCGACCACCAGGGCCTGGGTCTCGCCGCGGGTGAACAGGGCGGAACCGTGGGCGCGGGGCAGAACGCCGACCTCGACCTCGATGGCGCGGACGGTCTTGGTGTCGCGGCCGTCGATGCGCACGCCGGTCTTCAGGATGTTGCCACGGACGACATCGGCTTCCAGGTGCTTCAGGATGCCGCCGGCCACGGCGATCTCGGCCGCCTCGGTCAACAGGGCCAGGGCCTTCTTCTTCACGGCGCCGACGGCGGCGTAACGGTCCTGCTTCTTGATGATCTTATAGGCTTCGGCCAGTTCGGCGGGGACGCCCGCGTCGTTGAACTTACCGGTGACCACCGCCACCTCGGCGGGGGGCTCGGGCAGGTCCCACGGGTCCTTGGCGCATTCCTCGGCCAGATCGATGATCGCCTGGATCACCGCCTGGAACTCGCGGTGGCCGAACATCACGGCGCCCAGCATGACGTCTTCCGACAACTGCTTGGCTTCGGATTCGACCATCAGCACGCCTTCGACGGTGCCGGCGACCACCAGGTCCAGCTCGCTCTTGGGCAGATCGCCGACCAGCGGGTTCAGCACATAGGCGCCGTCCACATAGCCGACGCGGGCCGCGCCCACCGGGCCCATGAAGGGCAGGCCGGAAATGGTCAGGGCGGCCGAGGTGCCGACCAGGGCGGCGATGTCGGGATCGTTCTCGAGGTCGTGGCTCAGCACGGTGCAGACCACCTGCACTTCATTGCGGAAGCCATCGGCGAACAGCGGGCGGATCGGGCGGTCGATCAGGCGGGAGACCAGGGTCTCCTTCTCGCTCGGACGGCCTTCGCGCTTGAAGAAGCCACCGGGGATCTTGCCCGCGGCAAAGGCCTTCTCCTGGTAGTTCACCGTCAGGGGGAAGAAGTCGATGCCGGGCTTCTGGCTCTTGGCGCCCACCACGGTGCACAGCACCGAGGTTTCGCCATAGGTGACCATCACGGCGCCGTCGGCCTGACGGGCGACCTTGCCGGTCTCCAGAACCAGCTTGCGGCCGCCCCAGGTGATTTCCTTGCGGTGGACATTGAACATGGACATGTAAGTCGCTTCCTTATGTTTAGGACCGCCGCCGGATTGCGGTCGGTCCCGGCGTCAATTTCTCGTATCGGCCACTTTCAAACGGCTCAAATACGGTCACCCGCGCGGAGCCATCCCCGCGCGGGTGCATTCCAGGCGACGCCCGGCCTTCGTATGTCTGTCGGTCAGGATTACTTGCGCAGACCGAGGCGGCCAATCAGGCCCTCGTAGCGCTTGTTGTCCTTGGCCTTCAGGTAGTCGAGCATGCGACGACGCTGGCCAACCATGATCAGCAGGCCGCGGCGCGAGTGGAAATCCTTCTTGTGAGACTTCAGGTGCTCGGTCAGGTTGCGGATGCGCTCCGACAGAATGGCGACCTGGACCTCGGCGGAGCCGGTGTCACCTTCCTTGGTCGCGTATTCCTTGACGAGTTCCTGGGTACGCTCAGCAGTGATCGACATCGTCTACTCCTATTCTTCGGTGAGATTCATGACCCGCACCGGACGGATTTCGCCGCTTTCGATGCGAACCAACGCCACCAACCGCTCTGCCTGCATCGCCCGGCACACTGTGCCTTCGGCGAGTTCAGCCTGCGGATGTCGGGAAACCACGTGCGAGATTGACACGGGATTACCGCTCTGGAGGCGGCGGGCCTCGCTTTCCGTCAGGGCCAGTGCCGGGATGTCGTCCAGCGCGGTCTCGATGGGAAGCAGAAAGGTCCAAGGGGCGGGAACTTGACTCAAGTCCTCCAGGGATTCAAGGGAAATCGCGTTTTGCTCGTTGAATGGGCCGCAGGCGATGCGGCGCAGCACCGAGACATGGCCCACGGTGCCCAGCGCCAGGGACAGGTCCCGGGCCAGGGAGCGCACATAGGTGCCCTTGCCGCAATGGACCTCGAAATCGGCGTGGTCGGCGTCGGGCTGGCCCAGCAGGGTGAAGCTTTTGATGGCGACACGGCGGGGCTTGATCTCCACCTCTTCCCCGGCGCGGGCCAGGTCGTAGGCGCGCTGGCCGTCGATCTTGATGGCGGAATAGGCTGGCGGGATCTGGTCGATCTCGCCCAGGAAGGCGGGCAGGGCGGCGGCGATGGCCTCGGCCGTGGGGCGATGGGGCGAGGTCTCGATCACCTCGGATTCCCGGTCGCAACTGGCGGTGGCCTCGCCCCAGCGCACCTGGAAACGGTAAGTCTTGGACCCGTCCATGACGTATTGCACCGTCTTGGTGGCCTCGCCCAGGGCGATGGGCAGAATACCCGACGCCAGCGGGTCCAGCGTGCCGCCGTGGCCGACCTTGGCGGCGTTGAGCAGGCGCTTGACCTTGGCCACCACCTGGGTGGAGCCGATGCCCAGCGGCTTGTCGATGGCCAGCCAGCCGTTGACGGGATCGCCCTTGCGCTTGCGGGCCATGAGGCGGGGTGTCCTTCCTGCGTCGGGGGTGATCGGGCTGCCGCCCGGACCTGCTTGCTCACTTCGTTCGTCCCTACGGGACCGCACCTTGCGGTGCGTCGTTTGCCCCGTCGGGGCTGCACGGGGCCTTAGGCCCCAAACCCCATTCATTTTCAAAAACAAGGGCGGGTCCGGGAGGCATTCCTCCCGGTCGGGGCCGGGGCGGAAGCCCCGCTGGGAATCTCTCAGCGCCCCATCAGGGTCAGCAGGGCCTTGACCGTGTTCTCGGCACCGTCGGCGATCTGGGAGATGGAGGAGTCCAGCATGTAACAGGGCGAGGTCACCACCTTGCGGGCCTTGTCCACCACCACGCCGCCATGGGCGGCCTGGGTGTGCTTGGCGCCCATGGCCTCGATGGCCTTGGCGGTGCCGTCGTCATTGCCGATGGTGACGTCGATGCCGTTGCCGAAGATCCTGGCCATCAGGGCCGGGGCGATGCACAGGGCGCCCATGGGCTTGGCCGCCGCCGCCATGGCCTTGACCGCCGCCTCGGTGTCGGGATCGACGGTGCACTCGGCCCCCTGGGTGGCGAAGGTGCAGAGGTTCTTGGCGGCGCCGAAGCCGCCGGGGAAGATCATGGCGTCGAAATCCGCCGGGCTGAACGCGGTCAGCGGCTTGATGGCGCCGCGTGCGATGCGCGCCGCCTCCACCAGCACGTTGCGGCTTTCGCCGGCGGCTTCCTGGCCGGTGAGGTGGTTGACCACATGCATCTGGGCGCGGTCGGGGGCGAAGCACTGATACGCGCCGCCCAGCCGGTCGATGGCCAGCAGGGTCAGCACGGCCTCGTGAATTTCGGCGCCGTCATAGACGCCGCAGCCGGACAGGACGACGGCGAAGCGGGGTTTGGCGGTCATGGCGTGTTCCTTATCCTCGGCTGGGGAAAACTCGGGCGATTATACGATTCCCCGAAGCAAGGGCCATGGTCTATCGTTCCCTCACCCGTCGATACCAAGTGAGTCCCATGAGCACCAATCCGGCCTATGCCACCCTGGAAGCCCGCTTCCGCAAGATGAACTCCGTCGCCGAGGCGCTGTCGGTGCTGTCCTGGGACATGGCGACCATGATGCCCGAAGGTGCCGCCGAGATGCGGGCCGAGCAGGTGGCGACCCTGCGCGGCATCAATCACGAACAGATCACCGCGCCGGACATGGGCGAATTGCTCGATCGCGCGGCGGCCGAGCCGCTGGATGCCTGGCAGGCGGCCAATCTGCGCGAGATGCGCCGCGACTGGATTCATGCCAGCGCTCTGCCCGCCGATCTGGTGGAGGCCCAGGCGCGGGCCGAATCCGCCTGCGAGATGGTCTGGCGCCAGGCCCGCCCGGCGGGGGATTTCAAGGCGGTGCTGCCCGCCCTGAAGGTGCTGCTGGGGCTGGTGCGCGAGGTGGGGCACGTCAAGGCCGAGGCCCTGGGCGTGTCCATCTACGACGCCCTGCTCGACCAGTACGAGCCGCTGGGCCGTGCGGCGGAGATCGATCCGGTCTTCGACCACCTGGAGACGTTCCTGCCCGGCTTCATCGGTGAGGTTCTGGACGCCCAGAACGCCCGCCCGCCGATCATCGAGCCGGACGGCCCCTTCGCCACCGACCGCCAAAAGGCTCTCGGCATCCGTCTGATGGAGGTGCTGGGCTTCGACTTCCGCCACGGTCGCCTGGACGTGTCCCATCACCCGTTCTGCGGCGGCTATCCCGGCGATATCCGGGTCACCACCCGTTATAACGAGGACGATTTCGCCTCGGCCATGATGGGGGTGCTGCACGAGACCGGCCACGCGCTCTACGAGTTCGGCCTGCCGTCCGGCCATTGGCGCCCTCAGCCGGTGGGCCGGGCGCGCGGCATGGTGGTGCACGAATCCCAATCGCTGCTCATGGAGATGCAGGTCTGCCGCTCCAAGGAGTTCGCCGGCTTCCTCTCGCCGCTGCTGAAAAGCACGTTCGGCGCCGAGGGGCCGGCCTGGGAGCCCGACAACATCTACCGCCGGGGCATCAAGGTCAGCCGGGGGTTCATCCGGGTCGAGGCCGACGAGGTCACCTATCCCGCCCACGTCATCATCCGCTATCGCCTGGAAAAGGCGCTGATCGAAGGCCGGATGGAGTTGGAGGACCTGCCCGCCGCCTGGAACGAGGGCTATCAGCGCCTGCTGGGCATCACGCCGCCCGACGACCGGCTGGGCTGCCTGCAGGACATTCACTGGTATGGCGGCGCCTGGGGCTATTTCCCCACCTATACGCTGGGCGCCATGACCGCCGCCCAATTGTTCGACGCCGCCTGCCACGCCGATCCGGCGGTGATGAAGGGTCTGGCCGGGGGCGACTTCCGGCCGCTGCTCGGCTGGCTGCGGGCCAACGTCCATTCCAAGGGCTCGCTGCTGTCCACCCGGCAGTTGATGACCCAGGCGACGGCGCGGCCGCTCGATCCCACGGTGTTCGAGACCCATCTGCGGCGGCGCTACCTGGGCTGAGGGATTTCGGGTAGCATTGGATCATGCTCGGCTGGCTGTCCCGTCTGGTTCTGGACAAACGGGCGCGCGAGGCGCTCAAGCGCCCGGCGCCCAAGGCGGCCGCTCGCCCGAATCCGGGCGCGCCCAGGGCCAGGGAGCGCGACCCCGCCACCGCTTTGGCCGAGGCCGAGGAACGCATGAAGCGCCTGCCGCCGGAAAAGGCCCAGCTGATCCGCTCGGCCATGCTGGTGCACCGGGCGCGGCAATCGGTGCTGGCCGAACTGTCCGACGAGGAGCGGGACAAGCTGGAACAGGTGGCGCGCAAGGCGCTGCTGGGCGGAGGGTCGTGATGTTCGGCTTCCTCAAATCCCTGTTCGGCGAGGAAAAGCCCAAGCCCAAGGCGAAGCCAAAGCCCAAGGCTGCCGCTCCCCGGCCCTTGCCCCCGGCCAAGGCCGAACCCGGTTCGGACCGTGCCGCCCTGTTGAAGCGCGCCCAGGAGGTCCACCGGGCCAAGCGCAAGATTCTCGACGCCCTGTCGGACGAGGACCGGGCCAAGCTGGTCAGCATGGCCATCCTCACCTTTCTCAACCAGGGCCAAGAGCCCGACGACAAGAAGAGATAGCCCGCAACGTGAGCATTTCCCCCGATCCCAAGGCTCTCAGCCAGGGTGTGCTGGCCGGCGAGCGCCGTGCCCTGGCCCGTGCCATCACCCTGATCGAATCCACCCGGCCCGACCACCGCGAGGCGGCCGAGGCGCTGATGCATGAATTGCTGCCCCATACCGGACGGTCGGTGCGCATCGGCATCACCGGCGTGCCGGGAGCGGGCAAGAGCACCTTCATCGAGAGCTTCGGCCTGCATGTGCTGGAGATGGGCAAGAAGCCGGCGGTGCTGGCCGTCGATCCGTCTTCGCCGCGCTCGGGCGGTTCCATCCTGGGCGACAAGACCCGCATGGAGGACCTGTCCCGCGACGCCCGCGCCTTCATCCGCCCCAGCCCCTCGGGCTGCACCCTGGGCGGCGTGGCGCGCCGCACCCGCGAGGCCATGCTGGTCTGCGAGGCGGCGGGCTTCGACGTCATCGTGGTGGAAACCGTGGGCGTCGGTCAGTCCGAGACGGCGGTGGCCGACATGGTCGACATGTTCCTGCTGGTCCTGGTGCCCGGCGGCGGCGACGAGCTGCAGGGCATCAAGAAGGGCATCGTCGAGCTGGCCGACGCCATCATCGTCAACAAGGCCGACGGCGATCTGGCGGCGGCGGCGGCCCGCGCCGCCCGGGACTACAAGAACGCCCTGCACCTGCTGGCGCCGGCCTCGCCCCATTGGACCGTGCCGGTGCTGACCTGCTCGGCCCTGGCGCGGTCGGGCATCGACGAGGTGTGGTCGACCATCGCCACCTACCGCGACACCATGGACAAGGCCGGCGCCCTGGCCGACCGCCGCGCCGCCCAGGCCCATGCCTGGATGTGGAACGAGGTGTCCGAGACGCTGCTGCAGGCCCTGCGCGACGATCCCCGGGTCGAACGGATGCTGCCGGATATGGAGCGCGGCGTCGCCGGCGGGCGAATGGCCCCAGGCGCGGCCGCCAGGGCTCTGGTCCGCACCTTTCGCGGGCAAGGCTGACGTTACCTAAAGTCACAGGGATGGGCCTTGGCGTATTCCTGATAAACAGGCTATCCTCTGACTTCAGTATGAAGGCGACGGAATGAACATGCGGACACCGATCAGTGAGAGTGGCCTCCTCAAGCGGGAGCTGGTGGGGCTGTTCGGGCACCTTCAGAAGATCCGGACAGAACTGGCCGCCCTTAATCCGCCCGGCGCCACCGACCATTTCGGCAGCATGTCCGAGCAGTTGGACGCCATCGTCGGCGCCACGGAAAGCGCCACCAACACCATCATGGAAAGCATGGAGAGCATCAGCGAGCTGATGTGCGAGGCCCGCGCCGTGGCCGTCGACAACCAGCCGCTGACCCAGGTCTTCGACAAGGTGGAGGACCGGGTCAATCAGGTGTTCGAGGCCTGCTCGTTCCAGGACATCACCGGCCAGCGCATCTCCAAGATCGTCAATTCCCTGAAATTCGTCGAGGACCGGATCAAGGCGGTCATCCTCACCTGGGGCAAGGACGAGCTGACCAAGGTGGTCGTCGAGATCAAGAAGGAAGAGGTCGATCCCGACAAGGCCCTGCTGCACGGCCCGCAGCTGCCCGGCCAGGGCGTCAGCCAGGCCGATGTCGACCGCATGCTGGGCCAGGACGCCATCGACAAGCTGTTCGGCTGAGCCTCTTCGGCCCAGCGGCTACTGCCGCCAGAACGCTGGCACGAACAGCACCAGCACGGTGAAGAGTTCCAGTCGCCCCACCAGCATGCCCAGGCAGAGCAGGCCCTTGGCCAGATCGGGCAGGCCGGCATAGGAGCCGCCGGGGCCGATCTCCGGCCCCAGGCCCGGCCCCAGATTGGCCAGGGCCGAGGCCGCCCCCGACACGGCGGTGACGAAGTCCAGCCCCAGGAAAGCCAGGGACATGGACAGCATGGCGAAGCTCAGCGCGTAGACGAACAGGAAGCCCATCACCGAGCCCAGCACCCCTTCGGGAATGGGCCGTCGGTTGAAGGTGGCGATCAGCACGGCGTGCGGGCGCAGCAGGCGGCGGATCTGCATCAGGGCGTCGGCGAACAGGAACTGGAAGCGGAAGACCTTGATGCCGCCGCTGGTCGAGCCGGCACAGCCTCCCACGAAGGCCAGGAAGAACAGAATGGCGGCGGGCATGCCGCCCCAATTGCCGTATTCCAGGGTGAAATGGCCCGTTCCGGTCATCACCGACACCACGGTCAGCGCACCATGGCGCAGCGCGTCCAGCGGCGCCAGCCCCCGCGAGCTCACCAGCCACGCCGACACCCCCAGGGTACCCAGGGTCAGCAGGGCGAAATACCAGCGCAGTTGGTGATCGCGCAGCACGACCTTGCGGTTGCCGCGCAGGAAATGGAAGAACAGCAGGAAGGGCATGCCGCCCAGCACCATGCCGAAGGTGATCAGCACGGTAATGGCACCGCTGTCGAAATGGCCGATGGAGGCGTCCGAGGTCGACGCGCCCGAGGTGGAAATGGTGCCCATGGCGTGGACCAGCGCCTCGAATCCGCTCATGCCCGCCAGCCACAGGGCCAGGGCCAGCAATCCCGTCGCGCCGCAATATCCGGCCAGGATGGACGCCGCGATGCGCCTCCCCCGCGAGGTGGCGCGTTCGGCGGGGCCGGGTACTTCCACGCGGAACATCTGCATGCCGCCCACCGCCAGGTCGGGCAAAACGGCGATGGCGAGGGCGATCACGCCGATGCCGCCCAGCCAGCCCAGCAGCGCCCGCCACAGCAGCAGGCCGCGCGGCAGGACGTCCAGGCCGCGAATTACCGTGGCGCTGGAGGTGGTCAGTCCTGCCGTGGCCTCGAAGGCTGCGTCGACGAACGATAATTGCAACGGGCCGTAGACCAGGGGCAGCGCAGCGAACAGGGCCGGCACCGCGAGCCCGAAGGTGGCGGCGAGATAGGTCTGGCGGACGCTGCGCCGCTGCTGCGGGAGGCGGGTGCCCAGCAGCAGCGCCAGGCCGAAGAACAGGGTCAATCCCGACGAGGTGGCGAAAACCCGCCACTCTTCGTGTCCGTCGCGAAAGTCGATGGCGGCCGGCAGCCACATGGCGGCGGCCAGGATGCAGACCAGGGCGCCGACGATGGACAGGACGGGGCGAAGGTCGATCATCTGGCCGTCACTCCCGCCAATAGCTGCGCGAGAACAGCACCGCGACGGTGAACAGTTCCAGGCGGCCCAGCATCATTTCCACGGCGAGAATCCACTTGGCCGCGTCGGGTAGGGGGCGATAGCTGCCGAAGGGGCCGATGACCTCGCCGATCCCCGGCCCGGCATTAGCGAGGGCGGCGGCCGAACCCGACAGCGCCGTCATGAAGTCGACGCCCACCACGCTCAAGCCCAGGGCGAACAGGGCGAAGGTGAAGAAGTACATCACCACGAAGCCCTGCACCGAATCCAGAACGGACGGGGCGATGGGGCGTTGGTTGTAGTGAATGACGAAGATGCCGTGGGGGTGCAGCAGCCGCTTGAGGTGAATGCCGGCCAGGGCGAACAGCAATTCCCAGCGGAAGATCTTGACGCCGCCGGCGGTGGAGCCGGTACAGCCGCCGATGAACACCAGGATGAAGAACACCACATGGGCAAAGCCGCCCCAGGTGCCGTAATCGGTGGAGACGAAGCCGGTGCTGGTCACGGTGGAGACCACGTTGAAGGTGGCGTGTCGCACGGCCACGCCCAGGCTCATGTCGTTGACCGCCCATTGCCACAGCGCCACCACGCCGGCGGCGGTGCCGATGAACATCAGGTACCAGTGGGCCTGGGCGTCGTCGACGATGCGCGGACGCCCGCGCCGCCAGGGGCCGGTCCACAGCACGAAGGACGAGCCTCCCACCATCATGGCGAACACCGCCACCCATTGCACGGCGGTGTTCCAATGGGCCAGCTTGGTGTCCGAGGTGGAGAAGCCCCCGGTGGAAATGGCGGCCATGGCGTGGCAGACGGCGTCGAAGCGCCCCATGCCCGCCGCCCAGAAGGCCAGGGCCGCCAGCACAGTGAACACCACGTAGACCAGGGTGATGGAGGTGGCCACCTGGGTGATGCGCGGCTTAATGGTCTCGGTCTTGTCCGAGGTCTCCATACGGAAGACCTGCATGCCGCCGATGCGCAGCAGGGGCAGGATGGCGATGGCCATGATGATGATGCCCTCGCCGCCCAGCCAGTTGAGCAGCGCCCGCCAGATCAGGATGCCGCGGGGCGCATGGTCGAGGCCGATGATCACCGTGGCCCCGGTGGTGGTCAGCCCGCTCATGGCCTCGAACACCGCGTCGGTGGGGCTGAGGTGGAGGTTGCCGAAGGCGAAGGGCAGCGCGGCGAATGCCGCCGTGCTGATCCAGGCCAGCGTGGTCAGCATGAAGGCCTGGCGCGCCGACAGGGTCGGGCGTCCCTTGGCCCGGGTGCCGAAGATCAGAGACAGGGCGGCGAAGGCGGTGACCATGGCGGACACCGCGAACACCTTCCAATCCTCGTCGCCTGCCGACAAGTCGACCATGGCCGGAATGCCCATGGCCAAAGCCAGCACCAGCAGCAGGAAGCCGTTGACGAAGAGAACCGGCCTAAAGTCGATCAAGTCATCTGTCCCCTTGGATAGGGAAGACTCATGGAAGGATTCTTGGCCCCTGTAAAGCCCTGTGTTAACCGTCAACCCGCCGGGCGATGGTGGCGAACAGCGCGCGCAGTGCCAAGGCCTCGCCGCCCTCGGGCCGTCCGGGCCGTCCGGCGCCGTTCCACGCCATGATGTCCAAGTGAGCCCAGGGGGTGCCGGGCTCGATGAATTCCTGCAGGAACAGGGCGGCGGTGATGGCGCCGGCATGGGGGGAATCCGAGGCGTTGGTCAGGTCGGCCACCTTGGAATCGATCATCCGGCGATAGGGTTTGTGCAGGGGCAGGCGCCACAGTGGCTCGCCCGCGGCCTCTCCCGCTTCCAGGATGTCGGCGGCCAGCCGGTCATCGTTGCTGAACAGGGCGGGCAGGTCGGTGCCCAGCGCGCTGCGGGCCGCCCCGGTCAGCGTTGCCACGTCGATCAGCAGGGCGGGCTTCTCGGCCGAGGCCTCGGCCAGGGCGTCGCACAGGATCAGGCGGCCCTCGGCGTCGGTGTTGCCCACCTCGACGGTCAGGCCCTTGCGGGTGGCCAGCACGTCCAGCGGCCGCATGGATTCCCCCGACACCGAGTTCTCCACCGCCGGGATCAGCACGCGCAGCCGCAGCTTCAGCCCTGCGGCCATGATCATGGAGGCCAGGCCCAGCACATGGGCGGCGCCGCCCATGTCCTTCTTCATCAGCTTCATGTTGGACGACGGCTTCAGGTCCAGCCCGCCGGTATCGAAGCAGACGCCCTTGCCCACCAGGGTGACCTTGGGGGCCGCCTCGTCGCCCCAGCGCAGGTCGATCAGGCGGGGGCGGCGGCTTTGAGCGGCGGCGCGGCCCACAGCGTGAATGGCGGGGTAGTTCTCGGCCAGCAGCCCGTCGCCGACGATCACCCGGCATTTCGCGCCGAAGCGGGCGGCCAGGGCATCGGCGGCGGCGGACAGTTCCGCCGGCCCCATGTCGGCGGCGGGGGTGTTGATCAGGTCGCGGACCAGCGAGATGGCCTCGACCTCGCGCTCCACCCGGGCGCGGTCGGCGGTCTCGGGCCATGCCAGGCGGGGCAGGTCCTTGCCCTTGCGCGCCTTGTAGCGGTCGAAGCCATAGGCGGCCAGCGCCCAGGCCAGGGCGGCCTGTCCCGCCTGGGCGGCGGGCAGCGGCATGGCCAGCCGCCAGGTGCGGGCGGGCAGCTTGGACGGAAAATGGGCGAAGGCCCAGGGATCGGCCTCGTCAGGCAGGCCCGCCAGGGCGCCGCCCAGGGCGCCGCCTTCGCCGGGCAACAGGCAGACGGCGCCGGGTTCGGCCCGAAAGCCGGTCTGCTCGACCCATTGGCGCACGGACGGGGGCTGGCCCGCCAGCCAGCCGTCCAGGTCGCCCTTGCGCAGGACGGTCAGATTCGTGGCGTTGTCGTCGGCCTCGACCAGTTGCTCCAGCACCCGTTCCTCCTGAATTCCCTATTGATGACGCCCCGCGCTTGCTCCCATGATCGGTGACCATCCACCGTTTGGGAAGCGTCATGTCTCTCACCCTCGTCGTCGGCACCAAGCGTTGGTCCTCGTGGTCGCTGCGGGCCTGGATGGCTCTGGCGGTGACCGGTGCGCCCTTCCGTCAGGTGTTCATCGAACTGCGCCAGCCCGAGACCAAGGCCAGGATTCTCGAATGGTCGCCCTCGGGCAAGATCCCCATGCTGGACGATGACGGCATCAAGGTCTGGGATTCTCTGGCCATCTGCGAATATCTGGCCGAGCGTTTCCCCGGGGCCAAGCTGTGGCCGGACGATCGCGAGGCCCGCGCCCTGGCCCGCTCGGTCTCGGCCGAGATGCATGCCGGTTTCGTGCCGTTGCGCTCCACCTGCCCCATGGATGTGGTGGAAGACCATCCCATGGCCGAGATTCCCGACGACGTGAAGGCCGACGTGGCGCGCGTCGACGCGCTGTGGACCGAGTGCCGCACCCGCTTCGGCCAGGGCGGACCCTACCTGTTCGGCGCCTTCACCAATGCCGACGCCATGTATGCCCCGGTGGTCACCCGCATCCGCACCTACAACCTGCCGGTGGGGCCGGTGGCCGGCGCCTATTGCGACGCCATCATGGCCCATCCCGCCCTGCAGGCCTGGGTCATGGAAGCCAGGATCGCGGGGTAGGCTGGGGAGAAACTCCGCTTCGCGGCGGGGCTGCCGCCCAGGCCCGTTCGGAGGCACAGCCTCCGAGCCACCAGTTTTTAAAAAGCTGAAGGGTTCGGGAAGCTGTGCTTCCCGATTGGGGGATCGGGGGCAAAAGCCCCCGAAGCGGAGCCTTGCCGCAGCCTGTCAAATAGGGCCGGATGGGCTCAGAACACCCGCCGGGCCCGCAGCGCGGCGGTGATGGTGCCGTCGTCCAGATGGTCCAGCTCGCCGCCCACCGGCACGCCATGGGCGAGGCCCGAGACGGTGACGTTGCACGGGGCCAGGCGCTCGGCCACGTAATGGGCGGTGGTCTGGCCCTCCACCGTGGCGGGGGTGGCCAGGATGATCTCGGTGATGGCGGGATCGAGGGCGCGGGCCACCAGGGACTCGATGCCCAGATCCTCCGGCCCGACGCCATCCAGGGCCGAGAGCAGGCCGCCGAGGACGGCGTAGCGCCCCTTGAAGCTGCCGGTGCGCTCCATGGCCCACAGCCCGGCCACGTCCTCGACCACGCAGAGCATGGAGGGATCGCGCCGGTGATCGGCGCAGATGGCGCAAGGATCGATGGTGTCGAAATTGCCGCAGACCGAGCAGGTGCGCACCCTGGCGGCGGCGTCGGCCATGGCCTGGGCGAGCGGGACCAGCAGGCTTTCCCGCTTTTCCACCAGGCGCAGCGCGGCGCGCCGGGCCGAGCGCGGCCCCAGCCCGGGCAACCGCGAAAGGAGTTGTATCAGGCGCTCGATCTCGGGGCCGACCATTGCGGGGGCGGAACTATACCGGGATCAGAACGGCAGCTTGAAGCCGGGGGGCAGGTTCAGCCCGCCGGTCATCTTGGCCATCTCCTCGGCCATGGCGGCCTCGGCCTTGGCCTTGGCGTCGTTGAAGGCGGCCAGGATCAGGTCTTCCAGCACTTCCACGTCGCTGGGATCGACCAGGGACGGGTCGATCTTGACCTTCTTCAACTCGTATTTGCCGTTCAGCGTCACCTGCAGCATGCCGGCCCCGGACGAGCCGGTGACCTCCATCTCGGCCATGGTGGCCTGCATCTCGGCCATCTTGGACTGCATCTGCTGGGCCTGCTTCATCAGGTTGCCAAGGTTCTTCATAGGTCTTCCTCTCCAGGGAGCATTTCGTCGTCCAGCATCGCCTCCGGGTCCTCGGGCGGCGGGGCATCGGGCAATTCCTCGGCGCCGAGATCGCGCACCGCCTCGATGGTGGCGCCGGGAAAGGCGGCCAGCACCGCCTTGACCAGCGGAAGTTCGGCGGCGTCGGCGCGGCGGCGCAGCTCGGCGTTGGCCTCCTGCTCGGCCAGGGTTGGCTGGGCGGAATCGGTGGAATTGACCGAGACCGTCCAGCGCCGCCCGGTCCATTCCGACAGCAGGCGCGCCGTCTTGGGCGCCAGATCCGAGCCGACGCCGCTGTTCTGGCGCCACTCGATGCGCCCGGCGGCGAAGGACACCAGATTGACCTGTGTCCGCAGTTGGACGGCGATCAGGCCTTCGCGGCGTTCGGTGAACAGCGCCACCACCGCCGCGAAGTCGGGGGGCATGGCGGGTAGGGTCACGGTCTCGGCCACGGGGGCGGGCTGAAGCTTCAGGGCGGTGGCGGGGCCGTGCACCGGGCCGCCGCCCATATGATGATTGGAGACCGCGTCGGCACCGCCGCCGCCAAAGCCGCCACCGCTACCTCCTCCGCCGGGGCCGCGCGGGGCGGGGGGCGGGGGGGGATTGGCGCGCAATTGCTCGACCAGCTCGGCCGGACTGGGCAGTTCGGCGGCATAGGCCAGGCGGACCACCGCCATCTCGGCGGCCTGCAGCGGGTTGGGGGCGTTGCGGGTCTCGCCCAAGCCCTTCAGCAGCATCTGCCAGGCGCGGGTGAGCGCGGCCAGGGACAGGGTCTTGGACATCTCGGCGCCCTTGACCCGCTCGGTCTCCGAGGCGCCCAACTGGTCGGCGGCGTCGGGAGTGACCTTGAGCCGGGTCAGCCAGTGCACCAGTTCCAGCATGTCCTGCAGCACCACCACCGGATCGGCGCCGGCGGCGTATTGGTCGGTGATCTGGTCCAGGGCGGCGGGAACCTGCCCCTTCATGATGGCGTCCAGCAGGTCGAAGACCCGGGCGCGGTCGGCCAGCCCCAGCATGTCGCGCACCTGGGCCTCGGTCACCGCTCCGGCGCCATGGCTGATGGCCTGATCCAGCAGGGACAGCCCGTCGCGCACCGAACCGTCGGCGGCCCGGGCGATCAGCTTGAGCGCCGCCGGCTCGATTTCGGCCTGTTCCTTGGCGGCGATGGATTCGAAGTGCTTGGCCAGCACCTCCATCTCCACCCGGCGCAGGTCGAAGCGCTGGCAGCGCGACAGCACGGTCACGGGGATCTTGCGGATCTCGGTGGTGGCGAACACGAACTTCACGTGCTCGGGCGGTTCCTCCAGCGTCTTCAGCAGCGCGTTGAACGCCGCCGTGGACAGCATGTGGACCTCGTCGATGATGTAGATCTTGAAGCGGGCCGAGGTGGGGCGATAGCGCACGCCCTCGATGATCTCGCGGATGTCGTTGACGCCGGTGCGGCTGGCGGCGTCCATCTCCAGGATGTCGACGTGGCGGTCCTCGGCGATGGCGCGGCAATGCTCGCACTGGCCGCAGGGATCGATGGTCGGCCCACCCTTGCCGTCCAGGCCGACGCAGTTCAGGGCGCGGGCGATGATGCGGGCGGTGGTGGTCTTGCCCACGCCGCGCACGCCGGTCAGCACGAAGGCATGGGCCAGCCGCCCGGTCTTGATGGCGTTGGACAGGGTGCGCACCATGGCCTCCTGCCCGATCAGACCGGCGAAGTCGGTCGGCCGGTACTTGCGGGCCAGGACGCGATAGGGCGTGGGGGCGGGGGTGTCGCTCATGGGGGCCAAGATAGTACGGCCTTTCAATTCATGCCAGAGGCGCTGTGGGCTGCCGCCCACCCCCGCCTGGGGCCATGGGCCCCAAACCCCTCGATGAAATCAAATGGGGTTCGGGGCATCGCCCCGGATGGGCTCGGGCGATAGCCCGATATATGCCTCAGTGCGTCACGCCCGCGTCGAAATAATAGGCCGAGGCGCCGCCGTGCAGTTGGATGCCCAGCTTGTCCAGGCCGGCGGCCGACAGGCTGACCAGCTTGCCGCGGGGGTGGCTTTCGGTCAGCAGCTTCTGGGTGCTGGGATGCCACAGGGCGCGGGTGACGCCATAGATCAGGTCGTTGGGCTGCTCGGCCCCGGTGACCAGCACCACGCCCACGTCCAGGGTCTTCACCTCGGCATCGCTGCCGCGATAGGTGTCGGCGGGAATGGACGAGGCGGCGAAGAAGGGATAGGTCGCCCGCATCTTGTCCACTTCCGGCCCGGCCAGGGGGATCAGCACGATGTCGGAGCGCTGGGCCAGCTCGCTGACGATGGGCACCGGCAGCCCATCCACCACCAGCATGGCGTCCAGCTGGCCGGCGGCGACGGCGTCGGCGGCGGGGCCGGGCTTCAGGAAGCTCTGCTTGATCTGGCTTTCCGTCATGCCGAAGGCGGCCAGCAGCAGCCGGCCGTGCACCAGTTCGCCCGAATCCTTGTCGCCCAGCGAGACCCGCTTGCCCTTGAGGTCCTTGACCGAGTGGATCTTGGCATCCTTGCGGGCGACCAGATGCAGGCTTTCCGGATACAGCATGGCGATGGCCCGCAGATTCTGCACCGCCCCCTTGCCCTTGTAGATGCCGGTGCCGTGATAGGCCCAATAGGCGATGTCGGACTGAACCAGGGCGGCGTCGAGGCGCTTGGCGGCGATGGCGTCGATATTGGCGATGGCGCCGCCGGTGGACTTGGCCACCGCCACCATGCCGGGCACGCCGCACGATCCCCCCTTGTCGCACTCGCGCGAGCCGGGAGGGTTGCTGATGGCATTGGCGATCAGACCGCCGAAGGCGAAGCGGGTTTCCCCCGTCGGGCCGGTGCCGATCTGGAAAAAGCGGATGTCCTGGGCCAGCCCCAGGCCGGTGGTCAGGAGCAGCAGCAAGGCCGCAATCACGATGGACCGGATAGGCATTCTGGCAGGCACGGCAGCTTTCCCCCCACGGAAACGACGCATCACGGGCAGAGGATACACGACAAATATCATGAAATCCTCATGTAAGTGATGCATTCAGGCGGATTCAAAGCAATGTTCCCCATTGCGATCGGCGGCAAAGCAGGCACAATGTGCCCTCGGGTTGGGGACCGAGAGTATCATGACTGACGACGATGGATTGAAGCCTATCAATGACAGCGACATGGATTCCATGTTCGTGCTGCCGCTGTCGATTATCCCGCTCCAGACCCCGGCCTTGCAAAGCGCCAAGCTGATCAAGAACGTGCGGCTGCGCAGCGCGGTCGAGCTGTTTTCCGACGTCCAGACCGGCTCGGGCCAGGTGGACGTGGAATCCCTGCCCGCCATGTTCGGCTGGCCGACGGAACAGATTCACCCCGACCTCGGCATCCTGCGCCGTCTGGCGCTGCTGCCCAGCTACGACGTCTACTCCTTGCGCATCAGCTTGCGCGAGCACGGCATTCCGGTGAACGACTACGCGGCCTTGAAGCTGTCGCCGGAAAAGGCGGCGGAGCTGACCCGCTACATGATCATGTTCACCCGCCCGCTGATGAAGATGATCTATTCGGGCGAGGACGTGCATATCGACAGCTATGACGACCTGCTGAAGCTGTTCCGCGATCCCGATATCAAGAAGGCGCGCCAGCGCCTGGAAACCATGGCTCAAAGCCTGAATATCGACATCTTCGACGTGCCGCGCTTTCTCGAGGATTACGGCGACACCTTCATGTCGCTGTCGTATTTCCGTCACTGCCTCGACCGGCTGGAGCCCTATTTCACCGCCTGCGTCCAGGCGCTGTCGCCCATCCGCACCCATTTCCAGCTGAAGCAGAACGTCAACCTCATGAAGACCTGCGACATGATCGAGGAGGTGATCAACTCGATCTCCGCCTCCATTTCCGGTCGGCTGGAGGTGTTCGACAAGCGGACCCGCGAGATGTGGGAGAACATCTCACAGGACGAATTCCGCTCGGTGAAGGGCATGATCGAGCGCTATCACGTCACCATCGGCGCCGCCCTGTGCGGCCTGACCGTGAAGATGAGCTCGTTCGCCAAGATGTTCCCCCGCCCCAATTCGGGCGGTCCCATCAAGCGCGCCGACTTCATGATGAGCGAGATGATTCAGGGCATCGACCTGATCAAGGACGTGGAAAAGCAATTCACCGCGCAGTAGCGGCCGAACGGCGCCCTGTCCCGACGCGTATGGGATCGCTGCGGGCTTATTGCCCGCCGCAATACCGCGCCACTTCATCCAGCAGCTTGCGGATGGAGATGGGCTTGGTGATGACCTGATTGAAGCCCTCTTCCAGGAAGCCGGCCACGGAATCGGGGTCGGCGAAGGCGGTCACCGCCACCACCGGCACGCCCTTGGTGCGGTCGTCGGCCCGCAGCTGCTTCAGCAGGTCGATGCCAGAATATTTGGGCAGCTGAATGTCCATGAGAATGACGCCGGCCCCGCTGCCGGCGGTCAGGTCGACCAGGCCATCTCCATCCGACGACTTGACGGTGGTATAGCCCGCGATGGTCAGCGCCTGTTCCAGGAGCTTCATGTTCATCGCGTTGTCTTCAACGACGACGACGGTACCGGTCATGTCCCGATCCTCTCAGACATTCAACTCTGCCCCGCCCGCAGCACGGTAACCTTCTCCGGGGTGCGGGGACAGTAGCTTTTGGCGAAGTTGGCGAAATCGGCGACCGCCATGGGTCGCCCGATCATGTATCCCTGAATCTCGTCGCAGCCATGGCGGGCCAGCAATGCGGCCTGGGATTCGGTCTCGACGCCCTCGGCGATGGTCTTCAGCGACAGGGAATGGGCCAGGGAGATGATGGCGTTGACCAGCACGCGCCCATCCTCGTCCTGGTCCAGGTCACGCACGAAGGCGCGGTCGATCTTCACGGTGTCCACCGGGAACCGCTTGAGATAGGCCAGCGAGGAATAGCCGGTGCCGAAATCGTCGATGGACAGCGTCACGCCCAGCTTGGCCAGCGAGCGCAGCAGCTTCAGCGTGCCCTCGCCATCGGCCATCAGCATGCTTTCCGTCAGTTCCAGGTCCAGGTCCTTGGCGTTGACCCCGGTTTCGGAAATGCAGTCGGCTCGGCCTCGCGGAACTGGCGGCCGGAAATGTTGACCCCCAGGCGCAAATTGGCGATGCCGGCATCGTTCCACAGGCGCAACTGGGTGCAAGCCTGACGCAGAACCCAGCTTCCCATGGGAACGATCAGGCCGGTTTCCTCGGCCACTGGGATGAACTTGTCCGGGGTGATGATGCCCAGTTCGGGATGGCGCCAGCGGATCAGCGCCTCGGCCCCCACCAGGGCGTAATCGGCCAGCCGGACCTGGGGCTGGTAGAACAGCTCGAACTGGCCGGCGCGCAGCGCATCCTTGATGGAGCGCTCCAGCGTCATGCGCTCGGTCACGGCGAAGGACATGGCGGCGTCGAAATAGCCCATGCGCTGGTCGCTGCGGCGCTTGACGTTGTGCAGCGCCATCTCGGCGTTGCGCAGCAATTCCAGGGCATCGTCGCCGTCGCGCGGGAAGACCGAGACGCCCATGTCCACCGGCACCACCATCTCGGTGCCGTGGATGGTGTAGGGCTTGATGAGAATGTCGTGGATGTGGTCGACCTGCCGGGTCACCTCGTCCATTTCGTGGACCTGGGGAACCACCACGGCGAACTCGTCGCCGGCCAGCCGGGCGGCGGTCCCGCCCGAACCCACCGCCTGGGCCAGACGCCGTGCCGTCTCGCGCAGCAGGGAATTGCCCACGTCGTGGCCCATGGAATCGTTGATGGTGGTAAAGCCGTCCAGGTCGACGGTGATGATGGCCACGTGCAGTCCGGCATTGCGGGCCATGGCGACGGCCTGGCCCAGCCGGTCGGTCAGCAAGGTGCGGTTGGGCAGGTCGGTCAGCGGGTCGTGATTGGCCAGATAGGCCACGCGCTGGGCCAGTTGCTTGTTCTCGGTCAGGTCGCGGATGGTGCCGGTGAACATGCGGCGCTTTTCCACGCGCAGTTCCGAGATGGACAGGTGGACCGGAAACAGCGATCCGTCCTTGCGCTTGCCCATCACCTCGCGCCCGACGCCGATGATGGCGCCGATGCCGGTGCCCAGATAGTTCTTGATATAGCCGTTGTGCCGGCCGGCATCGGGCTCGGGCATCAGCACCGAGACATTGGCGCCGATCAGTTCCGACAGGGAGTGTCCGAAGATGCGCTCCACCGACAGATTGGCGTTGAGGATGGTGCCGTCCTCGTCGATGGTGACGATGCCGTCGAGAACGGTGTCCATGATGGCGCGGATGCGGTGCTCGCGCGCGGCCACCGCCCGCATGGCGGCGGTCACCTCGGTGGTGTCGCGGCCCACCAGCAGGGTGGCGTTCTGGGCCTCGCGCCGCAGCGGCACCGCCGACAGCTCCACGTCGCGCACCCGACCGGCGAAGGTCACCACCTTGACCGGCAACGGATGGCCTTCTTCGTACAAGGTGTCCAGGCCGCCCTCGAAAATGGCGCGGTAGTCGGGATGGATGAACTCGGAGAAATGCTTGCCCTCGCAGGCGGTGGCCGAGGGGGCGCGCAGCATGCCGAGGCCGGCGGCGTTGATGCGCTCGATGACGCCGTCGACACAGACGCAGATCAGATCGGGAGACAGCTCCACCAGATCGCGATAGGACGCCTGATCCTTGAGCAGCGCCGATTCCAGCATGGAAACGTCGGTGATGCGGTCCAGCAGCTTCAGGATCTGGCTGCCGGAATTGAGGATGGAATCGGCGTATTCTCGGTAGCCGGCCTGGGTCAGCGGCCCCAGCATCTCGGTGGAGATCATTTCGGCGAAACCGATCACGTCGTTGAGCGGCGTGCGGATATCGCGGCTCATGCGGCCCATGAATTCGGTCTTGGCGCGATTGGCGAAATCGGCCTCTTCCTTGGCCTCGGCCAGGGTGGCGGCGGCGGCGCGCTCTCCCGTGATGTCGCGGGAGAACATGGCGAAGCGGTGCTCGCCCAGTTCCATGCCGGCCACCGCCAGCAGGCGGTTGGCGAACCAGTGGATGCCGTCGGTATCCTCGAACTGGACGGTGCGCCCGCTGTCCAGGGCCTCGGCCAGGAACGAGCGGCGATGTTCGGCCAGGGCCTCGGGCAGCAGGTCGAAGATGCTTTGGCCAATCACCGCGTCGGGTGAGGCGTTCAGGTACTGCTCCGCCTCGGTGTTGAGCGTCAGGATGTGGCCCTCGGCGTCCAGCAGCATGGCGATGTCGTGGCTGGCGTCCAGCAGGGCCTGGGAGGTGCGGTGCGAGGCCTCCAGTTCCGTCTGGGCCTGCTGGCGCTCGATGGCGTGGCGGATGACGCGGGGCAGCAGGGTCAGGCCGGCATCGGACTTGACCACGTAATCCTGGGCGCCGGCCCGGATGGCTTCCTGGGCCACCCGCTCGTCGTCCAGGCTGGTCAGCACCACCAGCGCCTTGTCCGGCGCCCAGGATTTCAGCCGCAGCACGGATTCGATGCCCGAAGCATCGGGAAGGCCAAGGTCGGAAAGAACGCAGTCGAAAGCGTTAAACGGAGCGTCCTTCAAGGCCTCGCCCAAGGTTGAGCGGCACGAGACTTTCCAACTGGGCTGGGCGTCAGCCAATTCGATTTCGATCAACCGCTGATCGCCAGGGTTGTCTTCGATAATCAGTAGTCGCAAGTGATCGGCGCCCGAACTCATGATGCAATGACCATGCAACATCCGGGGCCTATTGTAAACATGCTGCGAATGCCGCAGCCGGCGACGATCACAGTAGAAGTCCGACCATGCTGCCGGTAAGGCAGCTTGCCATAGTTCCCGAAATAATTGAGCGCCCGCCCAGGGCGACGATCTCCGCCCGGCGTTCGGGCGCCATCACCGACAGCCCGGCGATCAGGATGCCGAGCGAGCCCAGATTGGCGAAGCCGCACAGACCATAGGTCATGATCAGCCGCGACCGCGCCGACAGGGCTTCGGGCGGCAGGTGGGCCAGGTCGAGGTAGGCCAGCAGCTCGTTCAGCACCGTCTTGGTGCCCATCAGGGCGCCGGCGGTGACCATCTCGCCCGCCGGAATGCCCATGGCCCAGACCACCGGGGCCATGGCCCAGCCCAAGACCCGCTGCAGGGTCAGCGGCGCCCCCGCCACCTCGGGCAGCAGGGCGAGGCCGGCATTGGCCAGACTGACCAGGGCGACCAGGACCACCAGCATGGCGACGATGCCCACCAGCAGGCGGACGCCGTCCATGGTGCCTTTCACCACCGCATCCATGGAGCCGGCGTAATCATGTCCGTCCCCCAGCTTGCCAGCGCCAGTCAGCGCGCAATCTGGCACCATGATCTTGCCGATCATCAGTCCGGCGGGCACCGAGATCAGCGAGGCAGTGAGCAGATGGCCGATGGCGTCGGGGATGATTCCGTCCAGGAAGGTGGCGTAGAGCACCATCACGGTGCCGGCGATGGTGGACATGCCCGCCGTCATCACCAGGAACAGCTCGCCCCGCGACAGCTTGCCCACATAAGGGCGGATCAGCAGCGGCGCCTCGATCATGCCCAGAAAGGCGGTGGCCGAGGCCGAGACCCCCACCGCGCCGCCCACACCCATGGACTTTTCCAGCAGGCGCGAGGCGGCGCGCACCACCACGGGCAGGATGCGCCAGTGATAAAGCAGTGCTGACAGCGCGCTCATCAGCAGCACCAGGGGCAGGGCCTGGAAGGCCAGGATGAAGCCGGACGCAGGGTTGGCCGCGGTCCAGGGGGCGGGGGCGCCGCCCACATAGCCGAAGACGAAGGAGGTGCCGGCCCGGGTGGCGGTCTGAAGCGCCGCCACCGCCCGGTCGAGGCCCAGGAACAGCAGCTTGGCGGCGGGGACCTTGAGCAGCAGCAGGGCCAGCAGCCCCTGCACGGCCAGCCCGGCCACCACCACCCGCCACGACACCGCTCGGCGATCCTCGGACAGCAGGAAGGCCACGCCGATCAGGGCGATGATGCCGATGAGGCCCTGGCCGGTCATGTCAACGGACGGCCGTCATCAATGCCGCTTGGCCAGCCACTCGTCCACGGCCGGGACCATGGCCTTGATGGACAGCCCGAAGGCCAGCATCAGCTTGTCCTTCTCCTGGGTCATGTGCAGCAGGTTGTCCACCACCTTGCGCAGTATGTCCTTGGCGAAGGCGGGAATGGCCAGGATTTCCGGGGTGCGCGGGCCGAATCCGGTCTTCAGCGCATGCACCATCACCTCGACCTTGTCGATGTTGAGGCGCTGGATCTCCTGCAGGTTCTCGGCGGCGATATAGCACAGCATGTCGCCGAAGATCCGCGACACCGACTTGTCGAGCGCGGCACAGACATTGAAGAAGGCCGGTTCGCGGGCGAAGAACTCCCACGCCTTCTGGCCCAGCATCTTGTGATAGAACTCGTACATGTCCCGGTTCCACACCGAGATGCCGCCGATGGCCTGGGGGCGGTCGGCGAGAATGGCGCCGAACTCGCCGCCCACGGCGGCCTTGACCTTCTTCAGCTTGTCCGGCTCGAACTTGGACACCGCGACGATATGGGCGGCGGTGGGCAGGGCGACGATGTCCTCGCCGATCTCGATGATCTGGGGATAGGACAGGTTGGTGCGGTAGGTCTCAAGCAGCGGCAATTGCCAGCCGAAGGCGATATAGCGCGACAGCTCGCGAATCTTGCGCTCCTCCACCGGGTCCACGGCCTGCCGCTCGATCTGCTCGGTCTTCTTGATCAGGCCGAACATGGAGCTTTTGGTCACGGTCTCGGTGATGGTCTCCATGGGCTTGTCGGCCTCGAAGATCTTCTTGGCGCAGGTGCGGACCAGCAATTGCTGAATCTGCCCCAGGCTGACGCCGCACACCAGGGTCGTGCTTTCGTCGCGCACCGGATCGTCGGAGTCCCTGGCCCGGACGATGTCGTCCACCAGCTCACGGCTGGTCTGGAAGGTCTTGATGAAGGATTGCAGCACGTCGGGGTCCGAAATCACCTGCTGATAGGTGACGGCCGCATCCACCAGACCGGCCTGCTGGAAGGTGCCCAGCACCCTCTTCAGGCCCTCGATGACGCCCTTTTTGGTCTCGGTATCGATTTCCACCGGCGGCGGAAGCTTGGCGACGGACATGAGGCGATAGGTCCTGGCAAATGTTCCCCGAAGCTACTGGTTTACTCCCAAGGGCATAGGGTGGCAAGTCGCATCCAGGTCAACTCGTGCTTGTTGTGGCTCAGATGCAGCAGCCGCGAGCCGGGAATGGCGGCAAAGGCGCGGGCCGTCTGGTGATCGGTCTCGCCCTGGAATTTGAGGGTGCAGATGAAATTGCGCGCCAGACCGGCCTTGATCCAGCGCTCCACCAGCCGCAGCAGGCGCTCCGGGTAGCAGATGACGTCCGAGCACAGCCAGTCCACCGGGCCGATCTCGGAGGGCTCGATGCCGAAGGCGCTGCCCTGGCGGACCTCCACATTGGGCATGGCGGCCACATTGGGGGCCAGGGGGGCCTTGTCGACGCTGATCACCCGGGCGCCGGTGGAGGCCAGCACCCAGGTCCATCCCCCCGGACAGGCGCCGAGATCGACGCAGGTCTGGCCCGGCCCGGGCATCTCGCCCGCCAGGGTCAGCGCTTCCCACAGCTTGAGATAGGCGCGGCTGGGCGGGGTGACGCGGTCCTCGACGAAGACCGGCTCGCCATTGGGGAAGGGGCTGGAGCACTGGGCCGAGGCCAGCACATGACCTTCGTCCATCCAGGTGAAGGCGCCCAGCGGCGCGGTGGGCGCCGGGGTGCCGAACGGGATCGGCTTGGCCGAGACCTTGGGCAGCTTGTCCACCAGCAGGGCGGTGCGGCGGTGCAGGTGGAACTCATAGGGCCACCAGTTGCGCTGGATGGCCTTCAGGGCCTTGGCCGCCTCGCCGATGGAGGCCACCTCCAGTACCTGGGGCGCCAGCCAGATGTTCTGGGCCCAGGCGGCGGGCTTGGCCGGGCCGGGCGACAGCATCAGGCGGCCGTATTCGGCGCTGATCTCGCCCAGCTCAACCCGCAGGTCGGCCTCGAAGCCGGGAGCGGCCAGATAGGCGGTGAAGCCGCTGCTCATTCCGGCCAGCGCCGGTGGACCCACAGCCACTGGTCGGGCCGCTCGCGAATCCACTCTTCCAGCAGGGCGTTGATGCGGACCAGCAGCAGGCGGTTGTCCTCGTGATTGTCGTTGGTATGGGGAAAGTCCATGGGGGGCAGGACCGTGACCCGGAAATGGGCGCCGCCGATCCTCTCCACCCGGGCCGGAACCAGCGGGCATTTGAACCTGGTGGCGAATGCCGCCTGGGCCGGTGCGGTCATGGCGTCGCGGCCGAAAAAGGGGACCGGCACGCCGTCATTCATCTTCTGGTCCACCAGCATGCCGAGATGGCCGCCCTTCTTCAGCACCATCAGCGCCTGGCGGGCGCCTTCCGGCCCCTTCTGGATCATGGTGGTGGAGATGCTGGCCCGCCCCTTGCGGTAGAGATCCTCCACATGGGGATTATTGGCGGCGCGGTAGACCAGATGCAGCGGCAGGCCGCGCAGCGCCGCCACGGCGCCATTGATCTCCCAATTGCCCACATGGCCGGAAATGAAGATGCCCGGCTGTCCGTCGTCGCGCAGCAGGTCGATGTATTCCGCCCCGACCAGTTCCACCCGCTCGTTGGCGATCTTGTCCAAATGGGGGAATTCGCCGGCCACTCGGCCGATATTGTCCCACATGCCGCGGATGATGACCGTGATCTCGGCCTCGCTCTTCTCCGGGAAGGCGGCTTTGAGATTCTTGCGGGCGATGCGGTTGACGCCGCCCAGCAGCGGACCGACGCTCCGCCCCAGCCAGCCTCCCAGACCCGACGCGGCGTCCACGGGCAGGGCGGCGAACAGCGCCCAGACGGCGCGGGCCCCCAGGGCTTCCAGGCGCTGGCGCAGTTCCTTCCTCGTCATGCCCTCACTCCGATCCGGTCGAACAGGGGAGTTAGCAGAGAGGGGGCGTCCCAGTCCAGCGATACGCTCAGCACCGCCACGCGGGCGCGCAGGTCGGCGGGCAGCCGGACCCGGTCCTTGGCGGTGGTGATCAGCAGGGCCTCGTTGGCCTCGGCCTCGGCCAGCAGGGCCTCGATATCGGCGCGGGTGAAAGGGTGGTGGTCGGGAAAGGAATGGTCGGCGGTCAGCCGCGCCCCGCATTGCTTCAGGGAGGCGAAGAACTTTTCCGGACGGCCGATGCCGGCGAAGGCCACCACCTTGCGGCCCTTCAGGTCGGCGCCCTCGGGGCCGGGGACCAGACGGGCGGCCAGCAGGGGGATGCCGTGGGCGCGGGCCAGCTCAGCCAGGCCCCGGCGGTCCTTGCCGATCACCACCATGGCGTCGGCGCGGGCCAGCCCCTGGTCCGGCGGTTCGCGGCACGGCCCGGCCGGCATGGTGCGGCCGTTGCCGAAGCCGTAGCTGCCATCCACCACCACCAGCGACAGGTCCTTGGCGATGGAGCCGTTCTGGAAGCCGTCATCCATGATGATGACCTCGGCCCCCATCTCGGTGGCGGCCACCGCGCCGTCGGGGCGCCAGCGCGACACCCAGGTGGGAGCCTCGCGGGCCAGCAGCAGGGCCTCGTCGCCCACCCGGGCGAAGTCGTGGCGGTCCAGGTCCACGGCGCGGGGGCCGACCTCGGTGCCGCCATAGCCCCGGGTCAGGAAGTGGGGCTTCACCCCGGCGGCGATCAAGCGGCGGGCCAGGGCGATGCCCACCGGGGTCTTGCCGGCTCCGCCCACCACGATATTGCCGACGCAGATTACCGGCACGGCGGGGCGGTATTCCTCGGCCCGCTCCAGGTTGCGGCGCACCGCCCAGCCATAGATTGCTCCCAGCGGCGCCAGCAGGCGCGAGACGGCATTGTCCTTGCGCCAGAAGTCAGGGGCGCGCATGGGCCGCCTCCAGGGGCGCGAGGAACGGCGCCAGGGCGCCGTCCACCTGATCGAGCACGCCAGCCTCGCCCTCGGCCCAGACCTTGGCGGCTTGGCCCGCCGCCCGCAGGGCCTGCTGATCGGCCAGCAGGGCGCGGACCGTCATGGCCAGTTCGCCCTCGTCCTTGACCCGCAAGGCGGCCTGGGCCGACAGCATGGAGGGCGCCATGTCGGGGAAGTTGTCCATCAGCGGGCCGAACAGCACGGCGGCGCCCAGCAGCGCCGGCTCGAAGGGGTTCTGCCCGCCGCCGATGGTCAGGCTCTTGCCGACGAAGACCGGACCGCCCAGGCGGTAGAACAGCCCCAGCTCGCCCATGGTGTCGGCGATGTAGATTGCGGTTTGCGGCGTGATCGCCTCGCCCGCCGAGCGCAGGGCGACGCTCAGTCCCTGGCCGCGAAGCTCCGCCGCCACCTCGGCGCCGCGGGTGTGATGGCGCGGCACGATGACGGTCAGCAGGTCGGCCATGCCGAGGGCGGCGTGAACCCGCCCGGCCAGGGCCTCTTCCCCCGGATGGGTGCTGGCCGCCAGCCACAGGGGCCGTCCGGCGATACTGGCCTTGATCCCGTCCAGGGCCACGGGATCGCAGGGCAGCGGTGCCACCGCGTATTTGAGGTTGCCCAGGCAGCGCACGTCGCGCCCCCCCAGGGCCCGCAGCCGTCCGGCGTCGGATTCGGTCTGGGCCAGACACAGGGCGAAACCCGACAGCATCTTGTGGATGAAGCCGGGGACCTTCTTCCAGGCGGCGAAGGACCGGGGCGACATGCGGCCCTGGATCAGCACCTGGGGGATGCCGCGATGGCGGGTCTCGGCCAGCAGGTTGGGCCAGAATTCGGATTCGGCCCACAGGGCGAGATCGGGCCGCCAATGATTGAGGAAGGCCCGCACATAGGCGATGCGGTCCACTGGGACGTACTGGTGCACGGCGCCCCGGGGCAGGCGCTCGGCCAGCAGGCGGGCCGAGGTCACGGTGCCGGTGGTCATCAGCACCGACAGGCCCCGGCCGAGCAGGCGCTCCACCAGGGGCAGCATGGACAGGGCCTCGCCCACCGAGGCGCCGTGCATCCACACCAGCGGCCCGGCGGGGCGGGCGGTTCCAGGATGCCCCAGACGTTCGGGAAAGCGGGTGCCGTCTTCCTTGCCCCGCGCCTTGCGCCGCTCCAGATAGGCGGCGATCAGCGGGCCGCCCAGGGTGGTCAGTCCCCGGTAGAGGCGATAGATCATGGCGCCCCCTCAGCCGCAGCCGGCTCGGGCGAGGTCTGGCCCACGCGGGCATCGGCGTCCCGGGTGATGGCGTTGAGGCTGTCTTCCACCGCCCGGCGGGCCGCTTCCATGGCGGCCTCGTCGGCATCCTTGGCGACCAGAATGGGGTCGCCCCAGACGAAGACCCCCCGTGAGAACGGCTGGGCCACGGCAAAGCGGTCCCAGCTGCCCAGCAATGTCCGGCGGCTGGTGGCAAAGGTGGCGGGCAGGATAGGGACCCCGGCCAGCCGGGCCACCGCCACGATGCCGTCCGAGGCGCGCATGCGCGGTCCCTTGGGGCCATCGGGGGTGATGCCGACGCATTCGCCGGATTTGAGGAATTTCAGCATGGCCCGCAGCGCCGCGCTGCCACCCCGCGTGGTCGAGCCCTGCACCGTCTCGATGCCGAAATGCGAGACTGTGCGGGCGATCAGCTGGCCGTCGCGATGCTGGCTGATCAGCATGTGGATGGGAACGCTTTGGCGCCAGGACTTAGGCATCATCAGGATACGGCCGTGCCAGAAGGCCAGAATGAAGGGCTTGCCCTGATCCCACAGCGCCTGGGCATGGCCGCCATTGACCACGCTCCAGCGTCCGGTGAGATGGACGAGGCGGATATAGAGGGAACCCAGCCAGCACAGGGCGCCGCGCAGCCATTCGCTCTTGCCGATGCGCTTGGCCAGGCCCATGGGCTTTAGCCTCCGCTGCCGGCCTTGACGGCTTCCTCGGCGAACTGCATGGCGTAGAGACGGGCGTAGGTGCCGTTCTTGGCCATCAGCGCGTTGTGGTCGCCGGATTCGATGACGCGGCCCTTGTCCAGCACGTGGATCAGGTCGGCGTTGACCACCGTGGACAGGCGGTGGGCGATGACGATGGTGGTGCGGCCCCTCATCAGCAGTTCCAGGGCGGTCTGGACCTGGCGCTCGGATTCGGTGTCCAGCGCGCTGGTGGCTTCGTCCAGCAGCAGGATGGGGGCGTTCTTCAGCATGGCCCGCGCGATGGCCAGGCGTTGGCGCTGGCCGCCCGACAGGTTCAGTCCGCGCTCGCCCACCACGGTGTCGTAGCCTTCGGGCAGACTGACGATGAAGTCGTGGGCGGCGGCGGAACGGGCGGCAGCCTCGATCTCCTCGTCGGTGGCGCCGAAGCGGCCATAGGCGATGTTGGCGCGGATGGAATCGTCGAACAGGGTGATTTCCTGGCTGACCAGGGCGATCTTGGACCGCAGCGAGGAAAGGCTGACGTTGCGCACGTCCTGGCCGTCCACCAGCACATGGCCGTCGGTGACGTCGTAGAAGCGCGGCAGCAGGTTCAGCACCGTCGACTTGCCGGCGCCCGAAGGCCCGACCAGGGCCACGGTCTTGCCGCCGGGCACGGCGAGGTCGATTCCGTCCAGCACCGCCTTGCTGCCGTCATAGGTGAAGAACACGCCCTCGAAGCTGACATTGCCCTCCAGCACCACCAGATCGGCGGCGCCGTCCTTCTCGAAGATGGTCGGCTGGGTGTCGAGCACCGAGAAGGTGCGCGATGCCGCCGCCAGGCCTTCCTGCAGGTTGGTGTTCATGGCGGCCAGGGACTTGATGGGGCGGTAGGCCAGCATCAGGGCGGTGATGAACGAGAAGAAGGCGCCGGGCGTGGTCTCGCCGTTCACCACCCGCGTGCCGCCATACAGGATCACCACGGTGATGGCGATACCGCCCAGCAATTCCATGATGGGCGAGGAGGCCGAGCGCACCCGGGCCGCCTTGTAGATCAGGTCCTGCAGCATCTCCACCAGGGCGCCGACCTTGCGCTTCTCGTATTCCTCCATGCCATAGGCCTTGACCACCCGGATGCCCTGGACCGCCTGTTCCAGATAGGTGGTCAACTGGCCCATGTGCTCCTGGGTGTTGGCGGTCACCTTGCGCATGCGCCGGCCCAGCTTGCGGATGGGCAGGATGGCGATGGGGAAAATGAAGAAGGTCCAGGCCGACAGGCGCCAGTCCTGATAGAACATGGCGCCGATCAGGAAGATCACCGACGAGGCGTCCTTGCCGGCGCCGGTCAGGGCGTCGGACACGGCAAAGCGCATCTGGGAAATGTCGTTGGTCAGGCGCGACAGGATGCGGCCCGTGGAATTGGCATGGAAGAAGGCCACATCCAGGCGCATCAGGTGGGCGAACAGGCGCGACTGCATGTCGGCGATGACGCGCAGGCCGACCTTGGACAGGAACACCGCCTCGCCGTAATTGCACACTGACTTGACGGCAAAGGTGCCCAGCACCGCCAGCGCCAGGGGCAGCAGGAATTCCGGCCGCTTTTCCGTGAAGATCTTGTTGACCACCGGGTCCATCAGCAGCGCATAGCCCGCATTGGCGGCGGCGCCGACCACCATGCAGAACACGGCGGCCATCACCTTGCCCATGTAGGGGCGCATGCCCTCGTTGAACAGGCGGCGCACCAGAACCCAGGTGGAATGATCGAATGAAATCTTCTGCTTGCTCAACGGATTGACGACCCCTGCCGGCATTAGCGGGCGGACCATATCACGGCGCAAGGCGCCATCCAAACGAAACGGCGGCCATTGCGGCCGCGGCCAAGCGCGCCGGGGGCGCGCGCCCGGCGAGGGGCGAACAGAACGAAACGGCCGCCGTTGTTGCCAACGACGGCCGCCTCACAGGCTTTGGTGTGACTTAAGGCGCGGGCCCGGCCTCAGTGCACATCCTTCCAGATCTGACGCTTCAGCGCGTACAGCATGGCGGTGAGCAGGGCCAGGAACACCATCACCTTGACGCCCATGGACTTGCGGGCGTCCAACTCGGGCTCGGCGGCCCAGTTGAGGAAGGTCACGACGTCGTAGGCCACCTGCTCCTTG
Source organism: Paramagnetospirillum magneticum AMB-1 (assembly GCF_000009985.1). GTDB lineage: Bacteria > Pseudomonadota > Alphaproteobacteria > Rhodospirillales > Magnetospirillaceae > Phaeospirillum > Phaeospirillum magneticum. The sequence continues at coordinate 4,491,593 of NC_007626.1, read as the reverse complement.
GTCGCCTTGGTGCCGTCGGCATAGGCGACGATGTCGTCCATGATCGGCGCCGGCATGCTGATGGCGTTGCCGGGGAAGTAGTGGTTGAAGTACTTGCCCTCGGGGATCGGATGACCCTCGGGAGCAGCCTCTTCATAGCCCAGCATCAGCGAGTAGACATAGTAGGGACCGTTGGTGCGGGCCTTGTTCATCAGCGACAGGTCGGGCGGCAGGGCGCCGCCGTTGGCCGCCGCGGCGGCCTTGTCGTTGGCGAAGGGCGGCACGATCTTGTCCGACGGACGGGCGGGGCGGTTGGCCACCACGCCTTCGTCGTTGGGCTGGTCGGGCACTTCCTTCTCGGCCGCGAAGGCCTTGACCTCGTCGGCGGTGAAGCCGATGTCGGTCAGGCTGCGATAGGCGACCAGCTTCATGGAGTGGCAGTTGGAGCACACGTCATGAAACACCTGCCAGCCACGCTTCAGCGCCGCCTTGTCGTGCTTGCCGAAGAAGCCTTCCCAGGAGAAGGCGACGGCCGGCTTCTTCAACTCGGGGCCGGCGCTGCTGGCCTGGGCCTCGCCGCCGAAGCCGGCCAGCCCCACCATGATCATGGCGATCAGGGCGGCGGCCTTGACCACCGGCTGGGCGATGGAGGCGGGCAGGGCCTTGGGCTTCTCGATCTTGCCGAGGATCGGCAGGATCAGCAGGAAGTGGGCGAAGTAATAGGCGGTGCAGAACTGCCCGATCTTGACCAGGATGCCTTCGGCCGGCTTGCCGCCCACGTAGCCCAGGATCATGGCGTTCGCGAAGAACAGCCAGAAGAACTGACGGTACAGGGGACGGAACTTGGCCGAGCGCACCTTGGAGGTGTCAAGCCAGGGCAGGGCGAACAGGATCAGGATGGCCGAGAACATGGCCAGCACGCCCTGCAGCTTGGCCGGCAGGAAGGGCAGGTCGAAGGTGAAGGCGCGCAGGATCGCGTAGAACGGCAGGTAGTACCATTCGGGCACGATGTGCGGCGGGGTCACCATCGGGTTGGCGGGGATGTAGTTGTCCGGCTCGCCGAAGAAGTTGGGCGCCCAGAACACGAAGGCCAGGTAGAACATCAGGAACAGGCCGATGCCGTACAGGTCCTTGATGGTGTAGAAGGGATGGAACGGGATGGAATCCTGCGGCCCCTTCATGTCGATGCCCAGCGGGTTGTTCGACTTCACCGAGTGCAGCGCCCACACGTGCACCACGACCAGACCCACGATGATGAAGGGCAGCAGGAAGTGCAGCGCGAAGAAGCGGTTCAGGGTGGGATTGTCCACCGAGAAGCCGCCCCACAGCAGGGTGACGATGAACTCGCCCACCACCGGGAAGGCCGAGAATAGGTTGGTGATCACCGTGGCGCCCCAGAAGGACATCTGACCCCAGGGCAGCACGTAGCCCATGAAGCCGGTCGCCATCATCGCCAGGTAGATGGCGATGCCGACGAACCACAGGATCTCGCGCGGGGCCTTGTACGAGCCGTAATAGAGGCCGCGGAAGATGTGGATGTACACCAGGATGAAGAACATCGAGGCGCCGTTGGCGTGCAGGTAGCGCAGCAGCCAGCCGTAATTCACGTCACGCATGATGCGCTCGACCGAGTCGAAGGCCAGCGAGGTGTGGGAGGAATAGTTCATGGCCAGGAACAGGCCGGTGAGGATCATGATGATCAGCATCACCGCAGCCAGCGAACCGAAGTTCCACCAGTAGTTCAGATTACGGGGCGTCGGGTAATCGATCGCGCTGTGCTGCATCATCGAGAAGATGGGCAGACGCGATTCGATCCAGTTGACGACCTTGTTGTTGCTCTTGAAGTCGCTCATGACGGGTCCCCTCAGCCGATCCGGACGGTGGTGTCGCTGGTGAACTGATAAGGCGGCACCGGCAGGTTGGCCGGAGCCGGACCCTTGCGGATGCGGCCGGAGGTATCGTAGTGCGATCCATGGCACGGGCAGAACCAGCCGCCGAATTCACCCCGGGGGTCGGCGGGCTTCTGGCCCAGCGGCACACAGCCCAGATGGGTGCAGACGCCGATCAGGATCAGCCACTCGGGCTTCTTGGCGCGGTCGGCATCGGCTTGCGGCTCGCGCAGGTCGGCCAGCGCCACCTTGCCGGCCTCGTCGATCTCGGCGGGTTCGCGATGCCGGATGAACACCGGCTTGCCGCGCCACACCACGGTGACCGACTGTCCCGGCTTGATGGCCGAGATGTCCACATCGGTGGTGGAAAGCGCCAAAGTATCGGCGGCCGGGTTCATGCTATGCACGAACGGCCAAAGTGCCAAGCCAGTCCCAATCGCACCGACGCCGGCAGTGGCGTACAGCAGGAAATCCCGCCGTGTCTGCCCGTCCACCGACGAGGGCTGGGCATTGTGTGCCTGATCAGCCATGATTAATCCTCTTGTTGGCCCGCGGAAGCGCGACTATTAACCACATCGTCCGAGTCGTTTCAACAGCCGTCTCGACCTGCATGCGCGGAGTCTAATATGCCGTGCTGCCAAGCGCTGCCGCACTGCACAAGAATCCGTCATCGAGATGCCCTTGGAACCCCTTCGACTCGCCCTGTACCAGCCCGACATCCCGCAGAACGCCGGGGCGCTGCTGCGTCTGTCCGCCTGCCTGGGCGTGCCGCTGGATATAGTCGAACCCTGCGGCTTTGTCCTTGATGAACGTAAAGTCCGCCGGGCCGGAATGGATTATATTCACCAGGCCAGTTACACCCGCCATACCTCGTGGGAGGTCTTCGCCGCCACCCTGGCCGCCCAGGGGCGCCGGCTGGTGCTGCTGACCACCGGCGGCGCCGTGCGTCATGACCGCTTTCCTTTCGCGCCCGGGGACACCATCATGGTGGGACGGGAAAGCTGCGGCGTGCCGCCAGACGTGGTCGATCGGGCCGAGGCGCGCATCCGCATTCCCATGCAGGTGGGGGCCCGGTCGCTCAATGTGGCGCTGGCCGCCGCCATCGCCACCGCCGAGGCCCTGAGACGCCTGGACGGATTTCCGCAAGAAGGGAGTGAGGACGCATGAGCCGCGATACCGTCAAGCACTGGGACGATGCCCGCGCCGCGGCCTATGACAAGCGGGTGCGCGAAGCCATTCCCGGCTATGACGCCCTGCATGTCCTGTCGTGCCAGATCGTCGCCGAGACCACCTCCGGCTCCGGCCGCGCCCTGGTGATCGGGGCGGGGACCGGCGTGGAATGCGTGGCCCTGGCGGAAAGCTGCCCCAATCTTTCCGTGGTGGGGGTGGACCCCTCCAAGGACATGCTCGATCACGCCGAGGCCAAGGTGAAGGAGCACAACCTCACCGCCCGGGTGCGGCTCTACCCTTCCAAGGTGGGGGACCTGCCCAAGTTCGAGCCCTTCGACGCCGCCACCTTGCTGCTGGTCATGCATTTTCTTCCCGATGACGGGGCCAAGAAGTCCCTGCTGGAGGAAATCGCCGCCCATCTGAAGCCGGGTGCGCCGCTGGTTCTGGCCGATCTGTTCGGCACCTGGGACGATGCCTGGCAGCAGCAGCTGCGCGCCTGGTGGCGCCACCTGCAACTGGCGGCCGGCATTCCCGAGGCCGAGGTGGAGAAGGGCTTCCGTCACGTGGATCGCGACATCTTCCCGCTGACCGAGGCGCGGCTGGCGGAATTGTTGGCCGAAACCGGCTTCGGTCCGCCGGAGCCCTATTTCCGGGCGCTGTGCTTCGGCGGCTGGGTGGCCAGGAAGGCTTAGGTCCCGCCCAGCAAGCCGTCGATTTCCACCTGGGCCATGGCGCGGTTCGAGCCGTGGATGATGGCGTTGGCGCAATCCATCAGGGCCTGGGCGGCGCGGCTGATGGCCTTGACGTGCTCGGTGGTCAGCGCCGGGTCGGCGCCATTGACGATTTCCTCTTCCAGCTTGGCAACCCCCCCCAGGATCAGGGTGTTCAAGTGGTTGATGGTTTCCTCGAAGGGACGACGGAACTTGGTGGGGACGCGGTCATAGGCCTCCACCGCCAGCAGCTTGTCCTTGAAGGTGGAATCGGCGAAATGCTCCTGGTAGCTCTTGGGAGCCCACATCTTGCACTCCTCGATCATGTCCGGCATATCCGGAATCATGTCGAGCAGCATGACGATCTCGTTGAAATGGTTGAGATAATCGGTGGCCAGCAGCGTCTGGGCGCTGATGTTGGTGCCGCCGACCCTGGCAACGTATTCCTCGAAGGCTGCCCGCTCTTCCGGCGGGATATCAGTTTCCGTCACCACCCCTCCTTGGAATCCAAGCAGATTCCCCGCCGCCATCCTTGCGCCATGAACGGAAGAATTTCAAGAGCCCATGGTCATATGGCCATTGGTTATGGCCTATGGTAGGGGTGTCCGGTCAGGATCGAATGGGCCCGCCACAATTGCTCGGCCAACAGGGCGCGGACCAGCATGTGCGGCCAGGTCATGCGCCCGAAGGACAGCAGCAGGTCGGCCCGCTCCCTCACCGCGTCGCCGTGGCCGTCGGCGCCGCCGATGAGGAAGGCCACGTCCTGGCAGCCTGAATCGCGCCAGTCGCGCAGCCTGTGGGCGAAATCCACCGAGCCGATGTCGCGCCCTTTCTCATCGAGCGCCACCACCTTGGCGCCCTCGGGCAGGGTGGCCAGCAGCAGTTCCGCCTCGCGCGCCTTGAGCTGAGGTCCGGCCAGGGGGCGCTTCTCCTCCACCTCCTTGAGGACGGGGGGAGGAGACAGGCGCCGGCAATACTGGCGGAACAGGTCCTGCTCCGGCCCGGCCTTGGCCTTGCCCACCGCGGCGATCAGCAGGCGCATCAGCCCTGTTCGATCGCCTTGGCGCGCACCGCCGAGGCGGTGGGGGCGTCGGCTTTTGCCTCCAGCGCGCCCCACATCTTTTCCAGATTGTAGAAGCTGCGCACCTCGGGGCGGAACAGATGGACGATGATGTCGCCGCCATCCACCAGCACCCAGTCGCACTGGGGCATGCCTTCGATGGTGACCTTCTGTCCGGCCTGCTTCAGGGCCTTTTCCACATGGTCGGCCATGGCGCCCACCTGGCGCTGGGACTTGCCGGTAGCGATGACCATGGTGTCGGTGATGGAGGTGCGGCCCTTGAGGTCCAGGACGATGACGCCCTCGGCCTTGTGGTCTTCCAGGGTGGCCGCGACCAGCTCCGCCAGACTGGGGGCGGGAGCGGGTTCGGGAACCGGGGCGGATTCGGCCTTGGCGGCGGGTTTGCGTGCTATGGGTCTCTCCTGTTGCGGATGGCGGTGGATGAGGCGGCGTGGCGCCGGGTATGCAGGAACACCCAGGCGGGTGCCGGTCCCTGCCACAGAAATCGTGCCCTCGACGACGGCAGGCGGCTCGCGGCGAAGCGATGGGCCGCCCGGCTGCCCAGGGTTCGCGCAGAATAGGGGCCGCGCGCCAGAATCGCAACGGGGACCGACCGGAAGATGGACTCCCAGCGCAACCAGCGATGAAATCCGGCCAGATTGTCGGCGCCCATCAGCCAGACGAAGCGGATGCGGGGAAAGCGCCGGGACAGCACCGCCAGGGTGTCGGCGGTATAGCGCGTGCCCCACTCCGTCTCGATGGTGCTGGCGCGCAAGGCCGGATGCCCGCCCGTCATGGCCCGGGCCGAGGCGAGGCGTTCCGGCAACGGCGCCATGCCGTCGACCGGCTTCAAGGGGTTCTGCGGGCTGACCAGCAGCCAGACCTCGTCCAGCTGCAGCAGCCGCAGCGCCAGCAGGGCGATATGCCGGTGCCCCTCGTGGGCGGGATTGAACGAGCCGCCCAGCAGCCCGACCCGCGCCCGGCGGGGCTCGCCCCAGGGATTGAGCCGGCGACGGCTCACCCCGGCCGTACCTGGCCGTTGCCCTTCACCACGTATTTGAAGGTGCAGAGCTGCTCGACGCCCACCGGGCCGCGCGCATGCATCTTGCCCGTGGAGATGCCGATCTCGGCTCCCATGCCGAACTCGCCGCCATCTGCGAACTGGGTCGAGGCGTTCCACAGCACGATGGCCGAGTCGCAGCCGTTCAGGAAGGTCTCGGCGACCTGGGAATCCTCGGCGACGATCGCCTCGGTATGGTGCGAGCCATGGGTGTTGATGTGCTCCACCGCCGCGCCGACTCCGTCCACCACGCCCACCGAGATGATGGCGTCCAGGTATTCGGTGCTCCAGTCGGCGTCCGAGGCGGGGATCACGCGGGCATCGGCGGCCTGGGCGACGGCGTCGCCCCGCACCTCGCAGCCCGCGTCAATCAGCATGGCGACCAGGGGGGCCAGATGGGTCCCGGCACAGGCCCGGTCCACCAGCAGGGTCTCGGTGGCGCCGCAGATGCCGGTGCGGCGCATCTTGGCGTTGAGCACGATGGTCTTGGCCATCTCCAGATCGGCCGAGCCGTCCACATAGGTGTGACAGATGCCTTCCAGGTGCTGGAACAGCGGGATACGGCTCTCGGCCACCACCCGCTCCACCAGGGACTTGCCGCCCCGGGGCACGATGACGTCGATATAGTTGGAAAGCCGCAGCATCACCCCCACCGCCGCCCGGTCGGTGGTGGGGACCATCTGCACCGCGTCGGCGGGCAGGCCGCAGGCGGTGAAGCCGCCCTTCAAGGCCGTCAGGATGGCCTGGGACGAATGAAAGCTCTCGGACCCGCCGCGCAGGATGGTGGCGTTGCCCGATTTGAGGCACAGGGCGGCGGCATCGGCGGTGACGTTGGGACGGCTCTCATAGATGATGCCGATGACGCCGAGCGGCACGGCGATACGGGCGATGCTCATGCCGTTGGGCCGGGTCCATTCGGCCAGGGAGCGTCCCACCGGATCGGGCAGCCGGGCGATATCCTCCAGCCCCTTGGCCATGGCCTCGACCCGGGCGGGATTGAGCATCAGGCGGTCGAGCATGGCCTTGCTCAGGCCCTTGGCCTCGCCCGCTTCCATGTCCTTGGCATTGGCGGCCAGAATCAGCTTGGTATCGATGCGGATGGCCTGGGCCGCGGCGCGCAGGGCCTTGTCCTTGGCCGCCGACGGGGTCAGGGCCAGGATGCGGGCGGCCTTGCGGGCGCGCTGGCCCAGATCGGTCATCAATGCGTCGAGGTCGGTGCTGGTCATCATGTCCTCACGGTACTCAATCAGTTCAGGCGTTGGCAATGGGCGCGGGCGGCGGCGGCGATGGCCGTGGCGAAGGCGGCGCGGTAGGGCTCCGAGGCGATGAGAGGTTCGTCGTCCCGGTTGACGATGATCCCGGCCTCGACCAGCACCGCCGGCATGGTGGCCTGACGCAGCACGGCCAGCCCGTCATAGCGGTACAGGCCTCGCGCCGGGTCCAGCAGGGGGCGGTTCTCGCCCTCCACCGGCAGGGCGTGATGCAGGCTGGGCCGAAGCCCTTCCGCCAGCAGGGCGTCGCCGATGGCGCGGGCGACGGCTTCGCTTTCCTCCCGCCGGGGATTGGCGGCCGAGACGAACAGGCCGAAGCCCGAGAACACCTCGGAATGGGCGCGGGTCTCGCCCTGCCACACCCACTCGGTCTTGTAGATGTCCTGCACGGAATCGTGATGCAGGGACAGCAGCAGGCTGGCGCCCCTCCGGGCGGCGCGGCGGGGGCGCTCGGCCAGCTCCGTGATGTCGCCTTCGGCATTGATCAGGGTCCAGGCGACGCCCTGGCGGTCCAGCTCCCATCCGACCCGCCGGGCCAGTTGGGTGTTGAAGGTCAGTTCCGGCACGCCGTGCGCGCTGAACTCGCCCGGCGCGTCCCGGTAATGGCCGATATCGAGGGCGATCAGGCAGCCGGCCAGGGCGGGCTGGGCCAGCAGCGAAAGGAGAAGGAGGGGGAGGAGGAACAGGCGCACCTCATCCCTCCATCACCAGATCGTCGCGATGGATCAGTTCGTCGCGGCCGCGAAAGCCCAGGATGGCTTCGATCTCGCCCGACTTGCGGCCCATGATGGCGCGGGAATCGTCGGCGGAATAGGCCACCAGGCCGCGCCCCAGCACCTTGCCCGAGCCGTCCTTGACCAGCACGCAATCGCCGCGCTCGAAGGCCCCGCTCACCTCGGTGATGCCGGCGGGCAGCAGCGAGCGGCCCTGGGCCAGGGCCCGGGCGGCGCCCGCATCCAGCACCAGGGTGCCGGTGGGCTTCATGGAGCCGAAGATCCATTGCTTGCGCGCCGTGCGGGGTTCGGAATTGGGCAGGAACCAGGTACAGCGGCCGCCGTCCTCGATGGTCTTCAGGGGGTGCATGGGCTCGCCCCGGGTGATGGCCATGCGGCAGCCCGCCGACAGGCAGATGCGCGCCGCCACCAGCTTGGTGACCATGCCGCCCGAGCCGTAGGCCGAGCCGGGATCGCCGGCCATGGCCTCGATCTCCGGGGTCAGCTCGTGCACCTCGGGGATGAAGCGGGCATCGGGGTCCTTGCGCGGGTCGGCGGTATAGAGGCCGTCGATATCGGAGAACAGCACCAGGGCGTCGGCCGAGACCATCTGGGCGACGCGGGCCGCCAGCCGGTCGTTGTCGCCGACGCGGATCTCGGCGGTGGCCACCGTGTCGTTCTCGTTAATCACCGGCACCGCGCCGAGCTTGAGCAGGGTTTCCAGGGTCGAGCGGGCATTGAGGTAGCGCCGCCGGTTCTCGGAATCGTCCAAGGTCAGCAGCACCTGGGCCACGGTGATCTGGTGGTGGGCCAGGGCGTCTTGCCAGGCATGGGCCAGACGAATCTGCCCGGTGGCGGCGGCGGCCTGCTTCTCCTCCAGCTTGAGGGGAGGAACCAGTCCCAGCTTGCGCCGGCCCACCGCCACGGCGCCCGAGGACACCACGATCACCTCCTGGCCGCGCGCCTTGCAGGCGGCGATGTCGGCGGCCAGGGTTTCCAGCCAGCCGCGCCGCACCTGGCCGGTGGAATCATCCACCAGCAGCGAGGAGCCGATCTTGACGATCAGGCGTTTGGCGGCGGCAAGCGGGCTCATTCCTCGGCGTCGTCCTCTTCGTCGTCGGCGACCTCTTCCAGGTCCTCGTCGTCGTAATCCTCGTCCACCTCGTCCCCGTCGTTATCGGCGGAGTGCCAGATCCACTCGCCGTCGGCGCCCCAATGTCCGCCGGCGAACTCGTCGTCCTCGGCCTGGAGCTTGCGCTTCCTCTGCTGGAAGGTGGGGGCGCCGCGCTTGGACGAGCCGAAGATGGGCGAGGCGGCCGGCACGGCGGGCTCTGCCTCGCGGGCCTCGCGGATATGGGTGAACAGGCGGGCCAGGATGGGCTTTAAGCCGACGCCCGACACGCCGGATAGGGGCAGAACCTCCTGGCCGCAGGCTTCCGACAGTTCCATCAGCTTCAGTTCGATGTCGTCGGCGGTCAGCGAATCGCACTTGTTCAGCGCCACCACCTCGGGCTTCTCGTCCAGGCCGCCGCCATAGGCCGCCAGTTCGTGACGCACCACGCGGTAGGCCTCGGCCACGTCGTCCTGGGTTCCGTCGATCAGGTGCAGCAGCACGCGGCAGCGCTCGATATGACCGAGAAAGCGGTCGCCGATGCCGGCGCCTTCATGAGCGCCCTCGATCAGGCCGGGAATGTCGGCGATGACGAACTCTTCCTCGCCCAGGGTGACCACGCCCAGATTGGGGTGCAGCGTGGTGAAGGGATAATCGGCGATCTTGGGCCGCGCCCGGGTGACGGCGGCCAGGAAGGTGGATTTGCCGGCATTGGGCAGCCCCACCAGACCGGCGTCGGCGATCATCTTGAGGCGCAGCCAGATCCAGCGCTCCTCGCCCGGCCAGCCCTCGTCGGCGCGGCGCGGCGCCTGGTTGGTGGACGACTTGTAGTGCATGTTGCCGAAGCCGCCGTCGCCGCCCCGCAGCAGCACCATGGTCTGTCCGGCGCTCGTCAGGTCGGCCAGCACCGTTTCCTTCTCCTCGTCCAGCACCTGGGTGCCCACGGGGACCTTCAGGATGACATCATCGCCCTTGCCGCCGGTCTTGTTGCGGCCCTGGCCATGATTGCCGATCTTGGCCTTGAAGTGCTGCTGATAGCGGTAGTCGATCAGGGTGTTGAGATTGGCCACGCATTCAAGGATGACGTCGCCGCCGCGGCCGCCGTCGCCGCCGTCGGGGCCACCGAACTCGATGTGCTTTTCCCGCCGGAACGAACAGCAGCCGGCGCCGCCGTCACCCGACTTCACGAAAATCTTGGCCTGATCGAGAAACTTCATGGGGGTATATCCAAAAGCAAAAGGGGAACGGCGAACCGTTCCCCTTTCTTAAAAACGCAAGCGTCCGGGAACGGCCTTATTCGGCGGCCTCCGGCAGGGGCTCCACGACCACGAAGGTGCGGCCCTCGGCCTTGTGCTTGAAGCTCACCTTGCCCATCGCGGTGGCGAACAGGGTGTGATCCTTGCCCATGCCCACATTGGTGCCGGGATAGAACTTGGTGCCGCGCTGACGCACGATGATGTTGCCGGGAATCACCAGCTCGCCACCGAACTTCTTGACGCCGAGCCGCTGACCCGCAGAGTCGCGACCGTTGCGGGATGAGCCGCCAGCCTTTTTATGAGCCATTGTCCTAGTCTCCTCGTATCCGCTCGGGCAATCAGCCGGCGGAGATGTCGGTAATGCGCAGGATCGTCAGGTCCTGGCGGTGGCCGTTCTTGCGGCGCGAATTCTGGCGGCGGCGCTTCTTGAAGACGATGATCTTCTCGCCACGGGCCTGGGCCACCACGGTGGCCTTCACGCTGGCGCCGGCCACGACCGGGACGCCGATCTTGTCGCCGACCATCAGCACCTGATCAAGCACGACCTCGGCACCGGCCTCGCCGGCCAGCTTCTCGACGCGGATCACGTCGCCCGAAGCGACCTTGTACTGCTTACCGCCGGTCTGAATGACTGCGAACATGACGATTCTACCTGAGCAAAAGAAATAGTGGCGCGCAAGGTTTGGGCCTAGCGCGAGAGGGCCGAAATATACTCACCCCCGGGGCAGAGTCAACGGCTATCTGAATCGGATTGCGAAGAACCCCGGCTAACCGATTCAAATTCATGCCGCATCCTCCAGCGGGCTGAGACCTGCCACCAGACGGGCGAAGGCCTCGGTCCAATTTCCCATCTGGGCTTCGGGGAACTCGAACTTGCCGTGCAGGCGGCCGTGCTCGAAATCCTTGATCACCGCCGCCAGGGGGAAGGGGATGCCGGGCAGGGTCAGCTCGACGCGGCTCGACGCCCTGAGGCCGGGAAAATCCCCAGCGGCGGTGAAGCCGCCCTCGGAACAGTTGACCATCCGCGCCGCCATGACGCTTCCCCCGGCGGTGATGGTGCCGTCGGCGTCCAGGCGATAGCGGGGCTTGTGGCGCCGGTTGACCTCCTTGGTGGCGGTGCGCACCACCCGGATCAGAATCTCGCGCAGGTGGTCGATGCCGCCGGCCACCTCGCTGGAGACGCTGCCCACCTGGGCGGCGCGCTCGCCGGTATGGGCGGCCTCGGTCGAGACCTTGGCGATGCGGTCGGCCACCTCGTTGGCGGCGTCCGAGGTCTGGGCCACGTTGCGGGCGATTTCCTGGGTGGCGGCGCCCTGTTCCTCAATGGCGGTAGCCACCGCCGCCGACACGCCCTGGACGTCGCCGATGGCCTGGGTGATCTCGCCCACCGAACGGACCGCATCCTGGGTGGTGGTCTGGATGGCGACGATCTGGGCGGTGATTTCCTCGGTGGCCTTGGCCGTCTGGTTGGCCAGGTTCTTCACCTCGTTGGCCACCACGGCAAAACCTTTGCCGGCCTCGCCCGCCCGCGCAGCCTCGATGGTGGCGTTGAGCGCCAGCAGATTGGTCTGGCTGGCGATGTCGTTGATGAGATTGGCCACCTCGCCGATGCGGTTCACCGTCTCGGACAATTGCGAGATGGTCCGGCTGGCCTGGTTAGAGGCTTCCACCGCGGTACTGGTCACGGTGGAGGCGGTGCCGACCTGATTGGCGATCTCGTGGATGGAGGCCGAAAGCTCCTCGGCGGCGGCGGCGACGGTCTGGGCATTGGCCAGGGCCTGGGTGGCGGCGGCGGCGACGCTTTGGGAGTTGTCGCCCACCGCGCTGGCGCTAAGGGCCATGCCGCCGGCATTGTCGGCCATGCGCCGGGTCATCTCGGCGATGCGGTCGACGGCAGCGCGGGTTTCGCGCTCCACCGTCTCCGCCATGCCCTGCAGGGCGGCGATCTTGTCGCGCTCGGCCTTGCGGCGCTCCTCCTCCTGGGCCGCGCGCAGGCGTTCCACTTCCGTCAGGTCCTCCTTGAACCGCTGGACCGAGCGGGCCATGGCGCCCACTTCGTCGCCGCGGTCCTGGTCGGGAATCTCGACGGTCATGTCGCCCTTGGCCAGCCGGCCCATCACGCCGGTCATGGCGGTCAGCGGCCGATAGATGGAGCGGGCGATAGCAGTGCCGATCACCAGCATGGCGGCAAAGCCTGCCAGCATAACCCAGGTCATGGCGCGTCCGGCCGACAGGTTGACGCGGTCGGCCTCGTCGCGGGCGGCCTCCATGCCCTGTCGGGCGGCATCGCCCAGGGCCTGGACGGCGGGGGCCATGGCGGCATAGGTCTCGCTCATCACCTTGGCCGAATCGCGGGAGTCCAGCATGGCCTGGGCGGCCAGCCGGAAATCGCGCTGATAGGCGGCCATGCGCTCGGCGATGGGGGCGCGGTCGGCGGAGGAAAGGGCGGAGGCGGCCAGGGCCTTGTCGAATTCGGTGCCGCGCTTGGCCAGGTCGTCCATGTATTTGGAGTCCAGGCGGGCCAGGAAGTCCTTTTCATGGCGGCGCATCATCAGCATCAGGATCTGCAGCCGGGGCTCGTCATGGGCCTTGAGGGCGGTCTCCACCTCGTGGACCGAGGTGCGCAGCGCGCCCAGCAATCCGTCCTTCTCGCTGAGTCCGACCCGGATCTCGTTTTCCGTGACGGTCCGGAACGCTTGGGTGTAATCCGCGGCGCCCTTGCGCACGGCCTCGAGCTGGAGGCGACGCCCATCGCCTTCGGGCAGGGCTTCCGCGATGCCAGCCAGGGCGGCGAGGGCGGCGGCGATGGTCTTGGCATGCTCTGCCGCGTACTTGTCGCTGCGGCGCAGAAGGAAGTCCTTCTCGTTGCGCCGGGCATTGAGAAGGGCGGAATCCAGACTGGCGGCGCGCTGGGCGATGGCGGTTTCCCGGTTCAGGTGGTGGTTGACCTCCTCGGTGGCGCCACGGGCAGTCCACAGCACCGCCATGCATATGCCAAGAACGAGTCCGGCCAATGCCACCAGTGACCCGATCTGCACCTTCAATGAAAAGCGCGACAGTACTCTGCTCATTTCCGGAACTCCCCTCCTACGGGATTAACCCCATGGCGCGTGTAAATACACCATGAATGGGGAGGTGTTCCAGCTATACCGGCGAGGCAAACAGTATCTAATTGTTACGGTTTTGTGACGGCCAGCTATCGAGGCCGCCCAGTACCCGTGTTTCTTCGGCTGATCTACTCGGAAGATTGTCGAGAATGGCGCGTCTTTCCTCATTGCTTGCGGTGGGCCATGCCTTGATCTCGGACCTTGTGCGCTTGCAGCCGGCGCACCAGCCGAAGCGGTCATCCATGCGGCAGACGGATTTGCACGGCGAATCGAAGATGCGAAGCGGCGGAGCGGGCAAGGCCTATCCTTTCGAGGCGGGGGGCTCCCCCTCATATTGGTCGCTGGCGGCCCGACAAAAAGGGGCTATCCTGAGACAGCACCAAGAGGGAGGCGTTCCATGCTGCACGGCAAGGTTCTGGTGGCCCAGGGCGGCGGCCCGACGGCGGTGATCAACCAGTCCATGGTGGGGGCCGTCCTGGAATCGCGCAAGTTCCGCAACGTGGATCTGGTTTACGGCGCCCATCACGGGGTGCGGGGGATCATCAACGAGGACTTCCTCGATCTGACCCAGGAAACCAGCCACAACCTGGAAATGGTGGCGCAGACGCCGTCTTCGGCGCTGGGTTCGACGCGGGACAAGCCGGACCGCAAGTACTGCCACGAGATCTTCGAGGTGCTGCGCGCCCACGGCATCGCCTATTTCTTCTATATCGGCGGCAACGATTCGTCGGACACCGTGCGCATCGTGTCCGAGGAGGCCAAGGCAGCCGATTACCCCCTGCGCTGCATCCACATCCCCAAGACCATCGACAACGATCTGGTGCTGAACGACCACACGCCGGGCTTTCCCTCGGCCGCCCGCTTCGTGGCCCAGGCCTTCATGGGGGTCAATCTGGACAATGCGGCGTTGCGCGGGGTCTATCTTGCCGTGGTGATGGGGCGCCATGCCGGTTTCCTGACGGCGGCCTCGGCCCTGGGCAAGAAGTTTCCCGAAGACGGCCCCCACCTTATCTATATCCCCGAGCGGACGTTCCGGGTGGAAAGCTTCCTCGCCGACGTCAAGGCGGCCTACGACAAGCATGGCCGCTGCGTGGTGGCCATTTCCGAAGGCGTGCACGACGAGAAGGGAACGCCCATCGTCACCACCCTGAGCAAGGCGACGGAAAAGGACGCCCACGGCAATATCCAGCTGTCGGGGACCGGGGCGCTGTCCGACCTGCTGTGCGAGGAGGTGAAGGGCAAGCTTGGCATCAAGCGGGTGCGGGGCGACACCTTCGGCTATCTCCAGCGCTCGTTCATCGGCTGCGTCTCGGACGTGGACCAGCGCGAGGCCCGCGAGGTGGGCGAAAAGGCAGTGCAATTCGCCATGTGGGGCGATCAGGACGGCTCGGTGACCATCCAGCGCACCGGTTTCTACTCGGTGGATTACAAGCTGCTGCCCCTGGCCTCGGTGGCCGGCAAGACAAGGGTGATGGAAGACCACTTCATCGCGGAGTCGGGCACCGACGTCACCGATGCCTTCCGCATGTATCTGCGGCCGCTGCTGGGCTCGGGCATGCCCGACGCCTTCCGTCTGCGCCTCAATTCGGTGCCGAGGATTCTGAAGAAGTAGGGGGGATGCCACAAGCTTCTTGCCTCGGGCGCCGATTTGGCTATATTGACGCCAAGACACATTCTTGTATTCCCGTCAGACGGGATTGTGAGGGTGGGCCAGTGGCCCACTTTTTTCGTTTTTAGGGACCAACGTTAAGGTCGCAGGCGACAGGGTTATGGATCTTCAAAGCCGTTTGGAGGCCCTGATCGCGCCGTCACTGGACGCCATGGGGTACGAGCTGGTGCGGGTGCAGCTGCAGGGAAAGCAGCGGCTCACGCTTCAGATCATGGCGGACCGCAAGGACGGCGTGATGATGGCCGTGGACGATTGTGCCGACATCAGCCGCTCGGTTTCGGCCCTGCTGGATGTGGAGGACCCCATCTCGGCGGCCTATACCCTCGAGGTGAGCTCGCCGGGCATCGACCGTCCGCTGACCCGGGCCAAGGACTTCGTCGCATGGGCGGGGTTCGAGGCCAAGATGGAATCGTGCCAGCCCATCGACGGGCGCAAGCGGTTCCGGGGCAAGCTGCTGGGGCTGGACGAGGCGGGCGTCAATGTGCGTCTCGTCATCGAGGCCGCCGGAGAGATTGCCATTCCGCTGGCTGATGTTCGCGGTGCCAAGCTGGTGCTGACCGACGAACTGATCGCCGCGACGTTGAAAGACCAGGAAGAGTGAGGACGAAGTAGGACCATGGAACGGATCGCCGCACTGCCCCGCCCCGAACTCCTTCAGGTGGCCGACGCCGTCGCCCGCGACAAGGGCATCGACCGCGACGAGGTTCTCGAAGCCATGGAGCAGGCCATTCAGAAGGCCGGTCGCTCCAAGTATGGCCACGAGCACGACATTCGCGCCCATATCGATCGCAAGACCGGTGAAATCCAGCTGGCCCGCTATATCGAAGTGGTCGAGGAGGTGGAGAACGAGGCCACCCAGCAGACCCTGAAGCAGGTGCTGAAGAAGAAGCCCGACGCCGTCGTCGGCGACTTCCTGGTCGATCCGCTGCCGCCCATCGATTTCGGCCGCATTGCCGCCCAGACCGCCAAGCAGGTCATCGTCCAGAAGGTGCGCGATGCCGAGCGTCAGCGCCAGTTCAACGAATACAAGGACCGCGTCGGCGAGATCAGCAATGGTCTGGTCAAGCGCGTCGAGTTCGGCAACGTCATCGTCGATCTGGGCCGGGCCGAGGCGCTGCTGCGCCGCGACGAACTGATCCCGCGCGAGACCTTCCGCACCGGCGACCGCGTCCGCGCCTATATCTACGATGTCCGCCAGGAGCCCCGGGGGCCGCAGATCTTCCTGTCGCGCACCCATCCCATCTTCATGGCCAAGCTGTTCGCCCAGGAAGTGCCGGAAATCTATGACGGCATCATCGAGATCAAGGCGGTGGCCCGTGACCCGGGCTCGCGCGCCAAGATCGCCGTGCTGTCCCACGATTCCTCCATCGACCCCGTCGGCGCCTGCGTCGGCATGCGCGGCTCGCGCGTGCAGGCTGTGGTGGCCGAGCTGCAGGGCGAGAAGATCGACATCATCCAGTGGTCGCCCGACGTCGCCACCTTCGTGGTCAACGGCCTGGCCCCCGCCGAGGTCACCAAGGTGGTGCTGGACGAGGAAGCCGGCCGCATCGAGGTGGTGGTGCCCGACGACCAGCTGTCTCTCGCCATCGGCCGTCGCGGCCAGAATGTGCGTCTGGCCAGCCAGCTGACCCAGTGGAACATCGACATCCTCACCGAGGCCGAGGAATCCGAGCGCCGCACCGAGGAATTCCGTTCGCGTTCGAATATGTTCATCCAGGCCCTGGACGTTGACGACGTCATCGCCCATCTGCTGGTGACCGAGGGCTTCTCGTCGGTGGAGGAGGTGGCCTACGTGCCGGCCGAGGACATCGCCGACATCGAGGGCTTCGACGAGAACGTCGCCGAGGAACTGCAGACCCGGGCTCGCAACTTCCTGGCCGAGCAGGACGAGCGCTACGACCAGATGCGCAAGGACATGGGCGTCGCCGACGAGATGGCCGCCATCGAGGGGCTGGCTCCGTCCATGCTGGTCAAGCTGGGCGACAAGGGCATCAAGACCCTGGACGACCTGGGCGATCTGGCCGGTGACGAGCTGATCGACATCCTGGGCAAGGACGCCATGACCGAGGACGAGGCCAATGCCGTGATCATGGCGGCCCGTGCTCATTGGTTCGAGGAAGGCAAGTAAGGGGAGCGGCATGGCCGAATCCCCCGACTTGGACGAAGAAGAAGAGGTCGGACCCGAACGCCGGTGCATCGTCACCGGTCAGGTCCGACCCAAGTCGGAATTGCTGCGGTTCGCCGTGGCGCCTGATGGTACGCTGTTTCCGGACCCCGGCCATGAGCTTCCCGGACGGGGAATCTGGTTGAGCGCCAGCCGGGATGTGGTAAATACGGCCGTGGTCAAACGGTCCTTCGCCCGGGTGGCTCGCCGCCAGGTGGTGGTCCCTGAGGATCTGGCCGATCGGGTCGAAGCGCTTTTGGCGCGCCGTTGCCTGGATGTCCTGGGCCTGGCGCGCCGCGCCGGTCAGGCGGTCTGTGGGTTCGAGAAGGTGTGCGCCGAGATCAAGGCTCGCCGCGCCGCCGTGCTTCTCGGGGCCAGGGACGCCGCCCGCGACGGGCGCGCCAAGGTTCAGGCCATGGCACCCGGCGTGCCGGCGATCGAGCTTTTTGACGGCGCCGAGTTGGGCACCGTTTTTGGCCGCGATGCGGCCGTTCATGTCTGCGTGCTTCCGGGCAGGCTGGCGCAGCGTCTCAAGGATGGCGCGGCGTTGCTTGCCGGTTTTCGCGGATGATTTTTTGCAGAAGAGACGAAGTCGTACATGAGCGATTCCCAGGATCAAGACCGTAAGGCCCCGCTGAAGCTGACCCAGCCGGGCAAGCTGGAGCTGAAGAAGACCGTCGAGACCGGACAGGTCCGGCAGAGCTTCTCCCATGGCCGGTCCAAGGTGGTGACGGTCGAGGTCCGCAAAAAGCGCACCTTCACCAGCGCCGGCGGCGCCATGCACGAGATCAAGGACGGGGTCCATTCCGTCGCCGAGGCCGATCTCGCCGCCGCCGTGGCCAAGGTGGAGGCCGCCAGCCGCGCCGCCAGCGCCCATGACCTGACCACCGGCGAGAAGGCCGCCCGCGCCAAGGCGCTGCAGGACGCTCTCCGCCACGAGGAAGAGGTCCGCGCCCGCGCCGAGGAGGAGGCCATCCGCCACGCCGCCGAGGAAGAGGCCGCCCGCGCCGCCGAGGAAGAGGCCGCTCGCCTCGCCGAGGAAGAGGCCGCCCGCCGCGCCGCCGAGCCGCAGTCCGAGCCCGAGGCAGCCGCTCCGGCCGCCGAGCCGGTCGCTCCCACCGCTCCGGTTGCCGCCGCTCCTGCTCCCGCCCCCGCCACCCCGGTGGCTCCGGCTCAGCCCAAGCCCGTGGCCGCCGCCGCTCCCGCCGGCGATGCCACCGCCGTTCCGCGGGCCCGCACCGAGGAAGAGGAAGAGGAAGAGGAGCGCGCCAAGAAGCGCGCCGCCGCCCACAAGCCCGCCCCGGTCAAGCGTACCGAGCCGCGCCGCCGCACCGGCAAGCTGACCATCACCGACGCGCTGACCGATGACGACCGCTCCGAGCGCGGCCGGTCGCTGGCCGCCGTCAAGCGCGCCCGCGAGCGTGAGCGCCTCAAGCACATGCAGAAGGGTTCGGAAAAGGTCATCCGCGAGGTGATCGTGCCCGAAAGCATCACGGTGCAGGAGCTGGCCAACCGTATGGCCGTCCGTGGCGCCGACGTGATCAAGTGCCTGATGCGTCTGGGTGTGATGGCCACCATCAACCAGAATATCGACGCCGACACCGCCGAACTGGTGGTGACCGAGTTCGGCCACAACATGAAGCGCGTCTCCGAAGCCGACGTCCTGGTCGGCCTGGAGGGCGAGGCCGATACCGACGAGGTGCTGTTCACCCGTCCGCCGGTGGTCACCGTCATGGGCCACGTGGATCACGGCAAGACCTCGCTGCTCGACGCGCTGCGCGCCACCGACGTGGTGTCGGGCGAAGCGGGCGGCATCACCCAGCACATCGGCGCCTATCAGGTGACCATGAGCTCGGGCGACAAGATCACCTTCATCGACACTCCCGGCCACGAAGCCTTCACCGCCATGCGCGCCCGCGGCGCCAAGGTGACCGATATCGTGGTGCTGGTGGTGGCTGCCGATGACGGCATCATGCCGCAGACGGTTGAAGCCATCCGCCACGCCAAGGCCGCCGGCGTGCCGATCATCGTCGCCATCAACAAGATCGACAAGCCGGGCGCCACCCCGGAAAAGGTCCGCCAGGAACTGCTGCAGCACGAACTGGTCACCGAGGAACTGGGTGGCGACGTCC
The DNA here is from genome assembly GCF_000009985.1 of Paramagnetospirillum magneticum AMB-1. GTDB lineage: Bacteria > Pseudomonadota > Alphaproteobacteria > Rhodospirillales > Magnetospirillaceae > Phaeospirillum > Phaeospirillum magneticum. The sequence goes on along the minus strand of NC_007626.1, from coordinate 4,472,302 downwards.
TGGCCATCGAGGTCTCCGCCAAAAAGCGCCTGAACCTCGAGAAGCTGGAAGAAGCCATCCTGCTCCAGGCCGAAATCCTCGACCTCAAGGCCAACCCGACCCGCGCCGCCCAGGGCGTGGTGGTCGAGGCCAAGATGGAAAAGGGCCGTGGCTCGGTGGCCACCGTCCTGGTCCAGAAGGGCACCCTGAAGGTCGGCGAGGTCTTCGTGGCCGGCGCCGAATGGGGCCGCGTCCGCGCCCTGGTCGACGACCACGGCAATTCCATCAAGGAAGCCGGTCCCTCCACCCCGGTCGAGGTTCTCGGCCTGCAGGGCACGCCCGCCGCCGGTGACGACTTCGTCACCGTCGAGGACGAGGCCCGCGCCCGCGAGATCGCCGGCTACCGGAGCCGCATGGACCGCGAGGCCAAGGCCAAGTTGGCCCAGCGCGGCACCCTGGAACAGATGTTCTCGGCCATCAAGTCGGGCGAGGCCCAGGAACTGCCGGTGGTCATCAAGGGCGACGTGCAGGGCTCCATCGAAGCCATCTCCTCCACCCTGGAGAAGATGGGCAACGAGAACGTCAAGGTGCGCATCCTGCATGCCGCCGTCGGCGCCATCAACGAGTCGGACATCACCCTGGCCAAGGCCTCCAACGGCCTGCTGATCGGCTTCAATGTCCGCGCCAATCCCCAGGCCCGCGACATGGCGCGCCGCGATGGCGTCGACATCCGCTACTACTCCATCATCTACGACGTCACCGACGACCTGAAGAAGATGCTGTCGGGCATGCTGGCGCCGGAACTGCGCGAGAAGTTCCTGGGCTACGCGTCCATCCGCGAGGTGTTCAACATCACCAAGGTCGGCAAGGTGGCGGGCTGCATGATTACCGAGGGCACCGTCAAGCGCGGGGCCAAGGTGCGCCTGCTGCGCGACAACGTGGTCATCCATACCGGCGACCTCGGCCAGCTCAAGCGCTTCAAGGACGACGTCAAGGACGTCCGCGAGGGCTACGAGTGCGGCATGTCCTTCACCAACTACGAAGACATCCGGGTCGGCGACGTCATCGAGTGCTTCGAGATCGAGGAGATCGCGGTCACCCTGTAACGGGGTGATCGTGTTCCTCGCGGCGGAGTCATTGCCATGAGCCGGGGTGCCAAGCCACCGTCCCAGCGCCAGCTTCGCGTCGGCGAGGAACTGCGCCATGCTATCGCCATGGTGATCGAGCGCGGAGAGTTCCGCGATCCCGACCTGCTGGGCCGCGCCATCACCGTGACCGAGGTCCGGGTCAGCCCCGACCTGCGCAACGCCACCGTCTTCGTCGTTCCCCTGGGCGGCGGCGACGTGGCGCCGATCCTGGCGGGCCTCAAGCGCGCCAAGGCCTTCCTGCGCCACGAAATCTCGCGCATGGTCGAACTGCGCGCCGTGCCCGATCTGTGGTTCCAGGAAGACACCACCTTCGACACCGCGTCCCGGATCGATTCCATCCTCAACTCGCCGGAAGTCCGCCGCGACATCGACCACGCCCCGGCCGAGGACGAGTTCCCCACCGACGGCGACGACGGGCAGTAGGCCGAGATCGCTTCGCGAGCGGGCGGCCGCCCGCGCCCGCGTGGAAGCACAGCTTCCGCACCATCAGTTTTCTCACGAGGACCAGGGATGCGTGAAGGGACGAGTCCCTTCGCATCTTTTCCCTTCCCCCAAAACAAAACGGCGGCCCCTTTCGGGACCGCCGCTCTTTTTTCGTCGCCCAAGGATCAGGCGTTCAGCTTGTCCAGCTCGCGGACCACGGCTTCACCCATGACGGTGGTGGAGACCTTGGCCTTGCCGGGCTGCATGATGTCGGCGGTGCGCAGGCCGCCCTTCAGGACGTTCTTGACGGCGGTCTCGATCAGGTCGGCCTCGGCAGCCATGTCGAACGAGTAGCGCAGGCACATGGCGAACGACATGATGGTGGCCAGCGGGTTGGCCATGTCCTTGCCGGCGATGTCGGGGGCCGAGCCGTGGACGGGCTCGTACAGCGCCTTGCGCTTGCCCTGGGCATCGGCCTCGCCCAGCGAGGCGGACGGCAGCATGCCGAGGCTGCCGGTCAGCATGGCGGCGCAATCGGACAGGATGTCGCCGAACATGTTCTCGGTGACCATGACGTCGAACTGCTTGGGGTTGCGGACCAGCTGCATGGCGGCGTTGTCCACGTACATGTGGGTGAGTTCCACGTCGGGGAACTCTTCCTTCTGCAGCTTGATCATCTCCTCGCGCCACAGCACGGTGCATTCCAGCACGTTGGCCTTGTCCACCGAGCAGAGCTTCTTGTTGCGCTTCCTGGCCAGGTCGAAGGCGACGCGGCCGATGCGCTGAATCTCGGGGGTGGTGTAGACCAGGGTGTTGTAGCCCTTGCGGGTGCCGTCGGGCAGGGTGTCGATGCCGCGCGGCTGGCCGAAATACAGGCCGCCGGTCAACTCGCGCAGGATCATGATGTCCAGGCCAGAGACCACCTCGGCCTTCAGGGTCGAGGCATCGGCCAGGGCTTCCAGCACGGTGGCGGGGCGCAGATTGGCGAACAGCCCCATGTCCTTGCGGATGCCCAGCAGGCCGCGCTCGGGCTTCTTGTCGAAGGGCAGGTCGTCCCACTTGGGACCACCCACCGCGCCCAGCAGCACGGCGTCGGCGGCCAGGGCGGCTTCCAGCGTCTCGGCCGGGTAGGGGGTGCCGTGAACGTCGTAGGCGGCGCCGCCCAGCAGGCCTTCGGTGATCTCGAACTCGATCTTCCGCTTGCGGCCCATCCAGTCGATGATCCGGCGGACCTGCGCCATCACTTCGACGCCGATGCCGTCACCGGGAAGGATCAAAAGCTTCTTGGCGGCCATACTAGTCTCCCGAACAATATCTATGTCTAACGGATGAGTGCCTAATGCCTGGACACGGTCCCGTCAAGCGACGGAAAGAGACGAAATCCGACGGCTACAGCCAGGGAGAGGACGTCTTGCGGCTCTCTTCGAACGCCGCGATCTTGTCTTCGCGCTGAAGCGTCAAACCGATGTCGTCCAGACCGTTCAGCAGGCAATGCTTGCGGAAGGGATCGACCTCGAAGCTGATGGAGCCGCCATCGGGGCCGGTGATCACCTGACGCGCCAGATCGACGGTAACGATGGCGTTGGAGCCACGGTTGGCGTCGTCCAGCAGCTTGTCCACCTGCTCCTGCGGCAGCTTGATGGGCAGGATGCCGTTCTTGAAGCAGTTGTTGAAGAAGATGTCGGCGAAGCTGGGGGCGATGACGCAGCGGATGCCGAAATCGCCGATGGCCCAGGGCGCATGCTCACGCGACGAGCCGCAGCCGAAATTGGCGCCGGCCACCAGGATCTTGGCCGAGCGATAGGCCGGCTTGTTCAGCACGAAGTCGGGGACTTCCTTGCCGTCCTGGGTATAGCGCATCTCGTCGAACAGGTTCTTGCCCAGACCGGTGCGCTTGATGGTCTTCAGGAACTGCTTGGGGATGATCATGTCGGTGTCGACGTTGATCATGGGCAGCGGCGCCGCGACGCCGGTCAGCGTGGTGAACTTTTCCATATCCCAAGTCCCCTTACAGCGAGCGAACGTCGGTGAGCTTGCCGGTGATGGCAGCGGCGGCGGCCATGGCGGGGCTGACCAGATGGGTGCGCCCGCCGCGGCCCTGACGGCCCTCGAAATTACGGTTCGAGGTGGACGCCGAGCGCTGGCCGGGCTTCAACTGGTCGGCGTTCATGGCCAGACACATGGAGCAGCCGGGCTCGCGCCATTCGGCACCCGCCTCGATGAAGATCTTGTCCAGGCCTTCCTGCTCGGCCTGCTCCTTGACCAGACCGGAGCCGGGGACAATCAGCGCCTGCACGCTGGCGGCGACCTTGCGGCCCTTGAAGATCTCGGCGGCGGCGCGGAAGTCCTCGATGCGGCCGTTGGTGCACGAGCCGATGAACACCACGTCGATGGCGATGTCGGTGGCCTTCATGCCGGCGGTGAGGCCCATATAGTCCAGCGAGCGTTCGACAGCCTTGCGCTTGGCCTCGTCCTTGATGTCGGCGGGGTTGGGCACGGTGCCGGTGATGGCGATGACGTCCTCGGGGCTGGTACCCCAGGTGATCTGCGGCACCAGGGTGGAGGCGTCCAGGGTCACCTCGGCGTCGAAATGGGCGCCTTCGTCGGTGAACAGGGTCTTCCAGTAGCTGACCGCGGCCTCGAAGGCGGCACCCTTGGGCGAGCGGGGCTTACCGGCGATATAGGCGAAGGTCTTCTCGTCGGGGGCCACCAGACCGGCGCGGGCACCCGCCTCGATGGTCATGTTGCAGACGGTCATGCGGCCTTCCATGGACAGGTCGCGGATGGCTTCGCCCGCGAACTCCACCACATAGCCGGTGCCGCCGGCGGTGCCGATCTTGCCGATGATGGCCAGCACGATGTCCTTGGCGGTGACGCCCGGGCCGGGCTTGCCGGTCACGGTGATGCGCATGTTCTTGGCGGGCTTCTGCACCAGGGTCTGGGTGGCCAGCACATGCTCCACCTCGGAGGTGCCGATGCCGAAGGCCAGCGAGCCGAAAGCGCCGTGGGTGGCGGTATGGGAATCGCCGCAGACGATGGTGGTGCCGGGCAGGGTGAAGCCCTGCTCGGGGCCGACGATGTGGACCACGCCCTGGCGGATGTCGTCCATGCGCAGGTATTCCACGCCGAACTTCTTGGCGTTGGCCTCCAGGGTTTCCACCTGGATGCGGCTTTCCTCGTTCTCGATGCCCTTGGACCGATCGGTGGTCGGCACGTTGTGGTCGGCGACGGCCAGGGTCAGCTCGGGATGGCGCACCTTGCGGCCGGACATCTCCAGGCCCTCGAAGGCCTGCGGGCTGGTGACCTCGTGGACCATGTGACGGTCGATGTAGATCAGGCAGGTACCGTCGTCTTGGACGTCCACCAGGTGGGCGTCCCAGATCTTGTCGAACAACGTGCGCAGCTTGGCCATGTCGAATCCCTAGAATGAAGCAGCACTCAGGCGGCCTGATATCTCGGGACGCGAACGCCCGTCGGCAAGAGGCCGCACCACCCAGTCAAACGTCCAGTCCCCGAAACAGCCCCCTCCCCGATGGGAAGGAGGCTGAACGGAAGAGCAGGAACCAAGGAACCGAAAGGACGAGACTACTCGACCTTGGCGGCAGCCACCTTGGCGGCCTTGACGGCGGCGGCGTCGGCGCGCTCGGCGGCCGCAACCTTGCCGGAATGGCCGGTGGTCTGCTCGGCGATACGGGCCGACTTGCCGCGACGGTCGCGCAGGTAGTACAGCTTGGCCCGACGCACGTCGCCACGACGCACCACCTCGATGGAGGCGATGTTGGGCGAGTACAGCGGGAAGATACGCTCGACGCCTTCGCCGTAGGAGATCTTGCGGACCACGAAGGACGAGTTCAGGCCGTCGTTCTTGCGGGCGATGCAGACGCCCTCATAGGCCTGGACGCGCTCGCGGTTGCCTTCGATCACCTTGACGTTGACCTTCAGCGTATCGCCCGGAGCAAAGCTGGGGACGCCGCGATCGGCGGTCAGCTTCTCGATCTGCTCCTTCTCGAGCTGCTCAATGATGTTAACCATGGCTCAACCCTCACTCAGGTTCTTGGCGGCGACGTACCGATCCCACAGATCGGGCCGGCGCTGCCGGGTTATGTCCTCTGCCTGACGCTTCCGCCAGGCGCGTATCTTTTCGTGGTGACCGGAAAGCAGGACCTCCGGCACCGTTCGCCCGTCCCACACCTGGGGGCGGGTATAATGGGGATATTCCAGCGATCCCCATTCGAAGCTCTCTTCCGCCAGCGACTCCTCCTTCCCGATCACGCCGGGAAGCAGGCGGACGATGGCGTCCAACATCACCAGTGCCGCCGGCTCGCCGCCCGAAAGGACGAAATCGCCGGCACTGACCTCGAGCGCTCCGTGGGCTTCCAGCAAGCGCTGGTCAACCCCTTCGAAACGCCCGCACAGAACTCTCACACCCGGCCCCGCCGCCAGCTCGCGAACCAGATCCTGGTTCAACAGCCGGCCGCGCGGCGTCATGTAGACCAGAGGCCCCGGCGCTGGGGTGCCGTGGATGGCGGCGTCCAGCACGTCGGGACGCATCACCATTCCGGCTCCACCGCCGAAGGGCGAGTCGTCCACCGACCGGTGCTTGCCCGAAGCAAAGCCTCGGATATCCACCGCGTCGAGAGCCCACTTGCCCTCCTCCAGCGCCCGGCCTGCCAAAGACAGGCCCAGAGGCCCCGGAAACATCTCTGGGAAGATGGTGAGCAGCGTCGCCCGCCAGGGCTCCTTATGCTCCACCACTCTTCTCCTCGTTCTCGTCGGGCGCGTAGACCGGCGGAACCACCACCAGACGACCGCCCGCAATATCCACTTCCGGCACCGAGGCCTGGGTGAAGGGCACCATCATGTCGCCTTTCGGCTCCAGCTTGATGTCCAGCACGTCACCGGCCCCGTAATCGGCCACCGCTTTCACGATGCCCAACCTTTTGCCGTCAACCCCTTCCGCCACCAGCCCGATCAGATCGGAATAGAGGAACTCGTCCTCGGCCAATCTGGGCAGACGCTCGCGGGCAACCCATAATTCGGTGCCCTTCAGCGCCTCGGCGGCGTCGCGGTCGCCAATCCCGTCCAGCGTGGCGATGACCAGGCCCTTGACCTCGCCCGTCACCTTCAGCCGATACTTGATGCTGCCCGCCTCGTTCTCCACCGGGGAGTAAAAGCCGATATCGGCCGGATCCTCGGTGAAGCTCTTGATGCGGACCGCACCCCGGACCCCATGGACGCCGACGATCACGCCGACGCGGACACGAGGTCCCACGGGTGATTACTCGCCCGCAGCGGCTTCGGCGGCGGCAGCCGCGTCGCGCTCGGCCTGGTCCTTGGCGCGCTGCTGCGCCTTGGCCTTGGGCTGGGGCTGCTTGGTCTGCTCGGCGCGGACCGGCTTGGCGACCAGGCCCTTGTCGGCGAAGAAGCGGACCAGACGGTCGGTGGGCTGGGCGCCGACGGACAGCCAATGCTTGACGCGGTCCTCGTCGAGGATCCAGCGCTGGCCGTTGTCATTGGGCAGCATGGGGTTGTAGGTGCCGACCTTCTCGATGAAGCGGCCATCGCGCGGCGCACGGGCGTCGGCGACAACGATCTTGTAGAACGGACGCTTCTTGGCGCCGCCGCGGGAAAGACGAATCTTCAGAGCCATTCTTTGGTCTTCCTCTGTTCGAAACCGAATAACCTTGGGCGGAGAACCGCCCGAACCTCAAATAACCTTTGGGCGCCGGTCAGCGCCCGAACTTCATGCCGGGGGGCAAAAGGCCGCCGATGCCGTGTCGCATCAGCCCTTTCTGACCCAGCTTGCCGACCTTCTTCATCATGTCGGCCATCTGCTGATACTGCTTGAGCAGCTTATTGACGTCCTGGACCTCGACCCCGGCACCCGCGGCGATGCGCTTCTTGCGCGACGCCTTGATCAGGTCGGGATTACGGCGCTCGGCCTTGGTCATGGACGTGATGATCGCTTCCTGGCGGGCGACCATCTTGTTGTCGATATTGGCGTCCTTCAGGGCGCCGGCCATCTTGCCGATGCCGGGCAGCATGCCGAGGATGCCCTTCAGGTCACCCATCTTGCGCACCTGGGCGAATTGCTTGCGCATGTCGTCCAGGTCGAACTTGCCCTTCTCCATGCGCTTGGCAAGGCGTTCGGCTTCTTCCTGGTCCAGGGTCTCCATGGCCTTCTCGACCAGGCCGACCACGTCGCCCATGCCGAGAATGCGTCCGGCGATACGGTCCGGGTGGAAGACTTCCAGCGCGTCGAGCTTTTCGCCGGCGCCCAGGAACTTGATGGGCCGCCCGGTGATAGCGCGCATGGACAGGGCGGCGCCGCCACGGGCGTCGCCGTCGATGCGGGTGAGAACGATGCCGGTGACGCCGACCTTCTCGTTGAATTCACGCGCCAGGGTGACGGCGTCCTGACCGACCATGGCATCGGTGACCAGCAGGGTCTCGGTGGGCTTGGCGGCGTCGCGCACGGCGGCGACCTCGGCCATCAGCTCCTGATCGATGTGCAGGCGGCCGGCGGTGTCGAGGATGACGACGTCGTAGCCTTCCTTGCGGCCCACATCCAGGGCGCGCTTGGAGATGGCCACCGGCATCTCGCCCATGACGATGGGCAGGCTGCCCACTTCAGCCTGTCCGGCCAGAATCTGCAATTGCTGCTGGGCGGCGGGACGGTAGACGTCCAGCGAGGCCAGCAGGACCTTCTTCTTCTCTTTCTTGAGCTTCAGCGCGATCTTGGCCGAAGTGGTGGTCTTGCCCGAGCCTTGCAGGCCGACCATCAGGATGACCACCGGCGGCACGGCCGACAGGTTGAGCTCGGTGCCCTTGGTCCCCAGGGTGGCGATCAGTTCGTCATGGACGATCTTGACCACCATCTGGCCGGGGCTGACCGACTTGATCACCTCGGCGCCGACGGCGCGGGCCTTGACCCGGCCGATGAATTCCTTGACCACGGAGAGCGCAACGTCGGCCTCGAGCAGGGCGACGCGAACCTCGCGCAGGGCATCGGTGACGTCGGCTTCCGACAGGGCGCCACGGCCCGTCAGCTTCTCGAACACCTTACCCAGTCTTGAGCTCAAGCTCTCGAACATGATCCGTCCATAAACGATTACACGCCGGTGCGCGAAACTCGCGGACCAGCGGGCCTCCTCGGAGGCGGTGATCTCCAGAAATCTGAAGAGGGTCGGTTTTTAGTCCGACCCGTCTCCAGAGTCAACACAATGTGCGTTCAGGCCGGCTTGCCCTTGCGGTGACCGTCCTTCTTGTCCTTCCAGGGCGCCTTCTTCGGCCCCATGGGCTTGACCCCGGCGGGGGGACGGGGCCGGTCGTCGGGCCGGGCGGCGGCGGCAGGCTCGGCGGCATGCTCGGCCAGACGCTCGATGCGCACTTCGGCCTTCTCGATCTGGCGTAGCGCGGTGGCGAAGCGGTCGGCGTGGCCGGCGTCGATCTCGAAGCGGGTCTCCCGCTCGAAGATGCGGATGGCGCCGATCTCGGCCTTGGTAACCTTGCCCTGGCGGCAGATCATGGGGATCAGCCAACGCGGATCGGCGTTCTTCTGCCGGCCGATATTCATGCGGAACCACACCGAGCCGCCGGGCAGGCCGGGGCCTTTGCCTTCCCGCGGCGGGCGGGGCTCGCGCTCGCGGTGTTCGCGGGGCTCCCGCGATGGATTGCCGGGGCCGGGATCGAACACTTCCTCGGCGGCGGGCAGATGCGAGCGGTACATGCGCACCAGGGCGGCGGCGATGTCCTCGGCCGGGCGCTCGGCCAGCAGGGCCTTGGCCATGGCCAGATCGTCCTCGGTGTTTTCCTCGGACAGCAGCGGGCTGGTCAGCAGGCGCTCCTGGTCCAGCTTGCGGATGTCCTCGGCCGACGGCGCGCCGCTCCAGATGGCCTGGACGCCGGCGGTCTGCAGCAGCATGTCCGCCTTGCGCCGCCGCGACAGCAGAACCAGCAGGACGCTGACGCCCTTCTTGCCCGCCCGGCCGGTGCGGCCCGAGCGGTGCTGCAGGGTCTGGGCGTTCTGGGGCAGCTCGGCATGGATGACCAGTCCCAGATTGGGCAGGTCGATGCCGCGGGCCGCCACGTCGGTGGCGACGCAGACCCGGGCGCGGCCGTCACGCAGCGCCTGCAGCGCGTTGTTGCGCTCGTTCTGGCCCAACTCGCCCGACAGCGCCACGGCGGCGAAGCCGCGCTCCAGCAGGATGGCTTGGAGATGGCGCACGGAATCGCGGGTGTTGCAGAACACCATGGCGGTGGGCGACTCGAAATAGCGCAGCAGGTTGACCACCGCGTGCTCGATCTCGTTGGGAGCCACCCGCACGGCGCGGTATTCGATGTCGGCATGGCCCTGGGTTCCGGCCGAGACGGCGATGCGCCAGGCATTGCGCTGATAGCGCTTGGCCATGGCGACGATGCCGTGGGGCAAAGTGGCCGAGAACAGCAGGGTGCGGCGCTCCTGGGGCGTGGCCTCCAGGATGAATTCCAGATCCTCGCGGAAGCCGAGGTCGAGCATCTCGTCGGCCTCGTCCAGCACCACCGCCTTCAGGCGGTTGATGCGCAGGCCGCCGCGCTCCAGATGGTCGCGCAGGCGACCGGGGGTGCCCACCACGATGTGGGCGCCCTGGCCCAGCATGCGCTGTTCGGCGCGCGGGTCCATGCCACCGACGCACGACACCACGCGGGCGCCGGCATGCTCGTACAGCCAGGTCAGCTCGCGGTGGACCTGCAGCGCCAGCTCACGGGTGGGGGCGACGATCAGCGCCAGCGGCTCGGCCGCCGGCTCCAGCACGAAAGCGTCGCCCAGCAAGGTGTCGGCAATGGCCAGGCCGTAAGCGACGGTCTTGCCCGAACCGGTCTGGGCCGAGACCAGCAGGTCGCGGCCGGCGGCGCCGGGCTCGAGAACCGCTTCCTGAACGGCGGTGGGATCGGTGTAGTCGCGCTCGGTCAGAGCCTTGAGCAGCGGATGACCCGCGGGAAAGAAATCCATGGACAGAGGGGTGCTTTCTTCAGAAGGAGGGGACGGCCCGGCCCGATGGGGGGAGCGCGATCCCGGGCTTTCCGCGAAGGCGCGGGAAGCAACGCGGTGAGATATCACGTTTCCCCCCGCCATGCCCAAGAATATCGATCTGCCGTGGCGACAGCCCAGCCGTGCGGCAGACGGATGGCGCACCGTTCAGGCCCCGTTCATCCGGGGCTGGCTAGGGTAGCCCCTGGGTTCATTCCTCAAGCTGCCATCGGGGGGCAAGCATGATCACCGGAATCATCGACCAGCCGTTTCCCATTCGTCGCCTGTATCTCACCCGGATGATTCCGGCCCTGGCGGTCTCCGCCCTGATCCTGCTGGGCGGCGGCTGGCTGTCGGTCACCTCCCTGGAACGCCGCGTCTACCTGGAAACCACCCAGCGCCGGGTGGAAAACACCGTGCATCTGGTGGAGAAGGCCGAGGCCGAGACCTGGGCGCGGCTGGTGGGAGGTGACAATCCGGCGGCGGTGCTCTCCGATCCGGCCGGCGCCCGCGCCCGCTTTCTGCTGGAGGCGGTGGCCAATGACGGCCACGTCTTCACCTTGAAGATCTTCAACGAGCGCGGCATCACGCTTTATGCCACCGACAGCGCCGACGTGGGCGTGCGCGAGGAGAATGCGGTGCTGCGCAGCGTGCTGCGCGACAGGCGGCCCGAGATCGAGACCACCACTCGCGGCGACCTCTCCCTCTACGAGATCTATGTTCCCGTCGAAAGCGGCGGCCACGTCATCGCATTCGAGGTCTACGAGCCGTCCAGCGTTCTCGACGACATCATCTTCGACAGCTTCGCCCGCTTCGCCGTGCTGCCCGCCGTCATCATGCTGGCCTTCGGCGTCTGGCTGTACCGGGTGGTGAGCAAGGCCCAGGCCGATATCGACGGCCGGGTCACCGTGCAGCAGAATCTCCGCCGCCAGTTGGAGCGCTTCGTGTCGCAAAGCGCCGGCGCGGCGGCGCGGCTGTCCCCCGACGGCGTGGTGCCGACCACGCGGGCCGGCATGACTCTGTTCTATTCCGACGTCCGCGATTTCTCCAGCCTGGCCGAGTTCCATCCGCCCAAGGCCACGGTGGATTTCCTCAACGAACTGATGACCCGCCAGGTGGAAATCGTCACCGCCCATGGCGGCGACGTGGACAAGATGATCGGCGACGCCCTGCTGGTCCGCTTCGAAGGCAGCGACCGCGAGGCCCGCGCCCTGGCCGCCGCCCAGGCCCTGCTGGCCGATCTGGCGGCGCGCCCAATGGCGCGGTCCATCGGCATCGGCCTGTATGACGGCGAGGCCATCCTCGGCGCCATCGGCCCCAAGGAGCGCCAGGACTTCACGGTGATCGGCGACAGCGTCAATCTCGCGGCCCGGCTGTGCTCCCTGGCCGAGGCCGGTCAACTGGTCATCGACGAACTGGCGCTGCGCCGTTCGGGCCTGCCGGAAACCGGCTTTTCCGCCGCCGAGGAAAACAAGGTCAAGGGGCGCAGCGGACTGGTCAGCGTGCGCCGCTGGTCACCATCGACGGTTGCCTAACTATAACAATGGGATAGCGTGGGATCTTCATGAAACATTCAGACTCCTTCGGCCATAGTGCAGCGTCGGGTTCGAATGATTTGAGTGAAGGGGGTATCCGTGCGGAGGGGGTTTCGCAACGCGGTCCTGGGGGTGAGCACGGCGGCATTGCTGTCCGCGTGCTCGGTCATGCCCGAGGATCTGGCCGAGATCCGCGAGGAGATCAACCGGCATGCGCAATCCCTGCCCCAGGAGATGCTGAAACGGCCGCTCTCGGTCGAGGACGCCATGAAGCTGGCGGTGGCCCACAATCTCGATGCACGGGTCAAGGAGCTGGAGGAGGTTCTGGCCGCCGGCAAGGCCGACATGTCGCTGTTCGCCATGCTGCCGGAACTGGCCGCCAAGGGACGATGGTCCAAGCGCGGCCCGAGGAAGCTGACTACGTCGAAGGATGTCGGCACCGGCGCCATCAGCAATGATTACAGCACCGGCGAGGATGTGATCGGCCGTACCGGCGACCTGACCGCCTCGTGGAACCTGGTGGATTTCGGCATCGCCCTGGTGCGTTCCGATCAGGAGGAGGACAAGGTGGTCCTGGCGGCGGAAAAGCGCCGCCGCGCCCAGCACCTGCTGCTCCAGGACGTTCAGGCCGCCTATTGGAAGGCGGTGATCAACGAATTCGCCAACCGCAAGTACAGATCCCTGGAATCCCGGCTGGTCAAGTCGGTGGAGGACGCCGAGACCGCCGAGCGCACCAAGGTGGGCGATCCCATGCAGATGCTGGGGCATCAGCGCGCCATCGTCGACACCATGCGCCAGATCGCCGAGTTGCAGCGCCAGACCTCCACCGCCAAGGCCGATCTGGCCGGGCATATGGGGATGCCGTCGGCCTCGGCCTTCGAGCTGGCCGAGCTGAAGGACGATTCCTTCCTGTCGGCCGAGGACCCGGACTCGAGCGTCGAGGCCATGGAGGCGGTGGCCCTGGCCAACCGCCCGGAGCTGAAGTCCGAAGAGGTGCAGTTCCGCATCGACCGCAACGAGATCCGCACCGAATTGCTGAAGACCCTGCCGGGCATCGGCCCGTTCATGGGCGGGCACTACGATTCCAACAGCTTCATCAAGTACAACGCCTGGGCCGACGCCGGAGCCCACATGGCCTGGAACCTGATGGATATCGTCTCGGCGCCCAAGCGGATCAGCAACGCCCAGAACACCGCCGAGACCACCCGCACCCGGCGCCTGGCCATGGGCATGGCGGTGCTGACCCAGGTGCATGTGGCCGACATCCAGGTCCGCCACGCGCTGAAGGAATACCGCCTGACCGAGCAGATGGCCGCCATCGACCGCCGCATCAGCGGGCTGGCCGCCAAGTCCAAGCAGGCGGGCAGCGGCAGCGCCATGGAGGAGATCAAGGCGGAGGCCTCGGGCATGCTGTCGACGCTGCGCCGCTTCATCCTCTATTCCGACCTGCAAGGCGCCAAGGCCCGGCTCAAGGCCGCCCAGGGCATCGACCACGCCCCGCCGTCCGAGACCTTCACCGACACCCCGCCGCCGGAGACCACCGCCGATGCTGCCCCCCACGCCGGTTGAGCTGGAGGGGCTGGACGACAAGGCCCGGGCCGTCTCGGCCTGCCTGCGCGCCATGGGGCATGCGGTGGCGGCGACGGCGCTCAAGGATTCCTACCGCATGGCCACGGCCGACGCCGCCGAGGCGCCGTGGATCACCGCCCTGTCGCGCTATGGCTTCGCCGCCCATGTGGAGGACGGCGTCAATCCGGCCAAGCTGTCGGCCGATCTTTTTCCCTGCGTCGTCCTGGGGCCGGGCGAGCCGCGTGCCCTGGTCATGGCCCCGCCCGAGGGCCAGCCCGGCCGCCTGCTGTTCATGCGGCCCCGCCTGGACCGCGCCGACAGCGTCCAGCCCACCTCGTGGACCGCCATGCTGGCGTCCTGGAAGCCCATGGTGGTGCGCGCCGGACTGGCCGGCATGCTGGCCAATTTCCTGGCCCTGGCCGCGCCGATCTTTTCCGCCCAGGTCTACGACCGGGTTCTGCCCCACGGCCTGCTCAATTCCCTGGCGGTGATGGTGCTGATGTTCCTGGGCGCCGCCCTGTTCGAGCAGGTGTTCCGCCGCCTGCGCGCCCTGTTCGTGGAAGACGCCCTGCACGAGGGCAATATCCGCCTGGCCATGGACATGCACCGCCGCATCCTGGAGACCCGCTTCGACGGGGCGGCGGCGCCCAGCGGCCACCTGATGCGCATGCTGCAGGATTTCGATGCCATCCGCGACGGCCTGGGGGCGGCGGCGGTGTCGCTGCTGGCCGATCTGCCGTTCATGGGGCTGTTCCTGCTGGGGCTGTTCCTGTGCGACCCGCTGATCGCCCTGGCCGTGCTGGGGCTCAATCTGGCCGTGGCGCTGGGCACCTTGCTGGCCATTCATCGCCAGAAGCTGCTGTACAAGGAGCTGTCCGGGGCGGCCAGCCAGCGGGCCCAGGCGGCCCAGGAATCCTTTTCCGATCCCGAGACGGTGCGGCGCGTCGGCGCCGCCGCCTATCTCCAGGCCAGGTTCCGCCACGGCACCGCCCTTTACGCCGCCACGGCGCGGGCCATCCGCACCCTGTCGGCCGCGCGCGGCAACATCTCTATGCTGGCCCAGAACATGGCGCTGTTGCTGGCGGTGGGGCTGGGGGCGTGGCGGGCCGTCGAGGGCGGCATGAGCGCCGGCGTGATCCTGGCCGCCACCATGCTGGCCACCCGCTTTACTGGCGCCGCCATGCAGATGGTGTCGGTGGTGCCCCAGGCCCTGTCGGCGGTGGCGTCGCTGGAGGCCCTGCGCACCGTCACCGGGCGCCCCACCGAGCGTCCCGCCGGGTCCGCCCTCATTCACCGGCCGGTGTCGCGCGGCGGCCTGATGGTCGAGGCGGTGACCGCCGGCTATCCCGGCGCCTTCAATCCGGCCCTGGACGGCATTTCCCTGGACCTGGAGCCGGGAGGGCGGCTGGCGGTGATCGGGCCGTCGGGATCGGGCAAGACCACCCTGGAAAAGGTGCTGTCGGGCATCATCCGCCCGGTTTCCGGCCGGGTGCTGCTGGACGGCGTCGACATCGCCCTGATCGACCCCGCCGATCTGCGCCGCCATCTCGGCATCTGCCCGCAGACCCCCCCGCTCTATTCCGGCAGCTTGCGCAACAACCTGTGCTTCGACGGGCTGGTCTCGGACGAGCAGATGATCGCCATGATGAACATGCTGGGGGCCGGCGGCGTCATGCCCATGGGCATGGGGCTGGATTTCCAGGTGGTGGAGGGCGGCCGCAACCTGTCGGGCGGCCAGCGCCAGATCGTCGCCCTGGCCCGCACCCTGCTGCGCGGCGCGGCGGTGACCATCCTGGACGAGCCCACGGCCTTCCTGGACGAGGCTTCGGAAAAGCGGGCCATCGCCGGCATCCATCAGGCGGTGGGCAACCGCTCGCTGGTGGTGATTTCCCACCGGCCCGCCGTGGTCGCCCTGGCCGCCAAGGTGGCGCGCCTCGACCGGGGCAAGCTGCTGGACGTGACGCGGCGTGCTCCCCCCGCCCCGGCGGGAGGCTGAGATGGCCGACGGTCCCATGGACAGCTTCCGCTCTCCCATTCACGGCATCGCGCCCCGGCTGACGCCGCCCTCGGCCTCGTGGCTGCTGGTGTGGTCGGCCCTGGCCTTCGCGGTGCTGGTGGGCGGATCGGCCGTCCTGGAAATCGACGAGGTGGTGACGGCCCAGGCCCGCATCGAGCCCTCCAGCCAGGTCCGCCATGTCCAGCATTTCGAGGGCGGCACCATCTCGGAAGTGCTGGTCCACGAAGGCACCCTGGTGGCCGAGGGCGACGTGCTGGTCCGCCTGATCAACAGCCAGGGGGCGGGCGATCTGGCCGACAAGCGGGCCCGCTGGGCGGCCTTTCACGCCCGCGCCGCCCGGCTGCGCGCCGATCTGGACAACGTCGCCGAGATCCGGTGGCCCCGCGACGTGGAGATCGATGCCGAGACGCGAAAGCGCGAACTGGCCATTCATGCCGAGCGACTGTCCCACCGCGCCCAGCAGGCCACGGTGATCTCGCGCGAGATCGAGCGCCGCCGCCGCGAGGTGGTGGAGACCGAGACCAAGGTCACCGGACTGTCCCGCGCCCAGGCCAAGGGCGTCGAGGAGATGCGCATCAAGCGCAAGGCCTATGATTCCGGCGTGGTGGGCAATCAGGAGATCGTCAAGCTGGAGCGCGAGCAGCTGATGCTCGACACCGAGGTCTCCACCGCCCGCGATTCCATCTCGCGCCTCAAGGCCCAGATGAGCGAGGCCGAAGCCCGGCTGTCCGAGTTCGAAAAGGGCTGGCGGGCCGGGGTGCTGGACGAGACCGGCAAGGTCGAGGCGGAACTGTCGGCGCTGCGCGCCACCATGGAGGTGGCCACCGACCGGGAATCCCGCTCGGAAATCCGCTCGCCGGTCAGAGGCATCGTCAAGATGAGCGCCATCGCCAGCGTGGGCCAGGTGGCCCGGCCCGGCGATACCTTGATGGACATCGTTCCCGTCGACGACGCCCTGGTGGTGGAGGCCAAGGTGCCGCCCCAGGATATCGGCCATCTGCGCCCCGGCCTTGCCGCCTCGGTGCGCCTGTCGGCCTACGACCAGTTCCGCTTCGGCGCCCTGCCCGGCCACGTGGTGATGGTCGGCGCCGATTCCTTCGAGGAGACCCGGGGCGCCACCACCGCCACCTACTACAAGGTCCAGATCCGCTCGGACAAGACCGAGCTGCTGGACGGCAAGGGCGTGGCCTGGCCGGTGCGCTCAGGGATGGCGGGAACCGCCTCCATCGTCATCGGGTCAAAGTCCATCTTGCGTATGGTTCTGGACCCGCTGCTGCGCAATGACATGATTTTTTCACTGAATTCGTTCAGACTGGATTGGCCGGCATGGTCCGATTTCTCCAGAACGGGGAAGGGCGCGCCGTGATGACCGGCTTTCGGGATTGGTGCCATGCCCATTGACCCGTCACAGCTTCCGGCGGCGAAAACCCTCGCCACGCCGGTCGCCGATACCCAGGGTTCCGCGGCGGACAAGCCGGCCGCGACGGTGATCGGCAAGGTGGACAAGCTCCAGGGTGATGCCTGGATCGTCCATGACGGCCAGAAGGTGCCGGCCAAGATCGGCGCGGCGCTGATGCAGGGCGATTCCGTCGAGACGGCCCAAGGCGCCCAGATTTCCCTGGTCTTCGCCGACCGCACCACCTTCGTCCTGAAGGACAAGGGGCTGGTCGGCCTGGACGAGTTCTCCTACGACCCCGCCACCAAGACCGGCAAGGAAACCTTCCTGGTGGCCCAGGGGGCGTTCAGCTTCGTCTCGGGCGATATCGCCAAGACCCAGCCCGACGCCGCCCGCCTCGCCACCCCGGTCATGACCATGGGCATTCGCGGCACCACGGTGGGCGGCACCGTCGCCGCCGACGGCAACACCTCGGTGGCGCTGCTGCCCGATCCCGGTTCCAACTTCGTCGGCGAGGTGGCGATCAGCGCTCTCGGCGGCGGCCAGAGCTTCACCCTGAATTCCGCCGGTTCGGGCATCGTCGGCGCTTCATCCGGCGGCTCGTGGTCGGTCTCGGCCAATGCAGGCGCCGCCATCGCGTCCAGCATGCCGTCGCCCGCGCCGCCGCCCGTCGCACCGCCGGTATTGCCCTCGGCGCCATCGGGCACCGGGACCGGCGGCCCGGGCAATACGGGAACAGGCAATGCAGGCACCGGCGAGACGCACAATACCGCGCCCGAGCCGCCACCCCTGCCGCCACAGCCGGTCGGCCTGCCCACTCCCAATCCGGAACCCAAGCCGGAACCTAAGCCGGAGCCCAAGCCGGAGCCTAAGCCGGAGCCCAAGTCGGACCCGCCCAAGCCCGATCCGGTGCAGCAGAACCACGACCCGACCACCTCGGATGTCACCCTGCCGGGCAGCACGGCCGGAACATCCATAACCTTCAGCAAATCCGAGTTGCTGGCCAATGCCCGCGACTCGGACGGCGACGCCCTGTCCATCAAGCTGAATTCCGGCCATTCCGATCACGGCACTGCGGTGGTGAACGCCGACGGCTCCATCACCTTTACCGCCACGGCCGGCTATTCCGGCGCGGCCACCATCACCTACACCATCACCGACGGCCATGGCGGCTCGGTGCAGGGCACCGCCTTCTCGGCGGTGACTGTCGGAACCCAGGTCACCACGGCGGGAACCGATCATCTGGATGGCGGGGCGGGCGCCAGCGCCTACCTATCCTCCGTCGCCAATTTCACCGCCGGCGACACCATCAGCGACAGCGGCGGTCTCGACACCCTGACCGTCAGCGACGCCGGAACCATTAATCTGGCGGCCGGGACCGTGACGGGGATCGAAATCCTGACCCTGGCGGCGGGCGGCAATACCGTGATCCTGGGCGGCGGCGTCAATCCGCAGCAATTCACCACCATCGTGGGCGGTGCCGGCACCGATGTCATCAAGCAGGCCGATGGCGGCGGCACCTTCGACCTGACCGGGATCGTCCTGACCTCGGTGGAAAGCATCGCCACCGGGACCGGAACCTCCTCCATCACCTTCGACGAAGTCTCCGCCGCCGGAGTCAATACCGTGGTCGATGCGGTGTCGGGCGACGGCGATTCCGTCACCTTCTACCAGACCACGGCAGGCACGCTGAATATCAGCGCCAAGACCTTCGTCAACATCGAAGGCATCATCCTCGACGGATCGACCGCGTCGGGCGACGTGGTCCTGGTCGGCGGAGCCCAAGGGGCGACCATCATCGGCGGCTCGGGCAACGACACCCTGAGCGGTGGGGCGGGGGCTGATTCGTTCATCGGCGGCTCGGGCAACGATGTCATTTACGCCAACCAGGGCGATCCCCTGATCAATGGCGGCATCGGCACCGATACCTTGGTCATCACCGCCACCACCTTCGACGACAATAATTTCGACGACACCCATCTCCAGGGCATCGAGGTCATCAACATCACCAATGCCTCGGTGGCCGGTCAGTACTTCAAGGTCGACAACCAGAGCGAAGGCTTCACGATCAACGTCACCAGTTCGGCCCATGTGACGGTGCTGGGTGGCACGGGCAACGACGTGATCAACGGCGGTTCAGCCGGCGAGTATCTTTGGGGCTACCAGGGCAACGACACCATCACCGGCAATGCCGGCAACGACACCATCGTCGGCGACGCGGGGGCCGACGTCGCGGTGTTCACGGGCAATGCCGCCGACTACCTCCTGACCACCAGCAGTGGAACCCTGACGGTGACGGACCGCAGCGGTACCGACGGCACCGACACGCTGACCGGCATCGAGACCCTGACCTTCGCCGACGGCTCCTTCGCCGTGTCGGCCTCGGGGACTACCCTGACCGCCCTGGGGGCGTCCAGCACCCTGACGGTAGGCAGCGGCTTCGCCGAAGTGATCATGGGGAGCGGGACCAACAAGCTGGTCACCGACATGGCCACTCTGAGTGCGGGGCTGTCCATCCTGGGTGGGGCCGGTCTGGACACGGTGGTCATCTCCGACACCGCCAGTATGGGCAGTGTCCAGATGCCCGCCCTTACGGGGATCGAGACGTTGACCCTCGCCTCGAGCATCACCGCGGCCCAATCCGTCTATCTGGGGGGGCAGGCCGAGAGCGCGGGCCTCAATGTGGTAGACGCCTCGGCGGCGACCGGAGCCGTTGAAATTCACGGCGCTTTCCGGTCCGACGACCTCACTCTGACCGGAGGATCGGGCAACGACACCATTCACGGCGCCGCGGGTAACGACACCCTGGTTGGTGGCGGTGGGTCCAATACCATCGATGCCGGCGCCGGGACCGATACGGTAAGCTACGGCTCGATGGGAAGCGGGATTACGGCCACCCTCAATGGCAGTTCGGCCGTGGTTACCCATTCCGCGAGTACCGACACCGTCACCAATACTGAGATCCTGCGCGGTTCCGGGCATGACGACGTCTTTTTTGTCGCCTCGGCCTCGGTGGGGGTCACCGTCGACGGCGGCGCGGGCGTCGACACCATGGACTACTCGGCCATGGGGGCGGGGATCACGGCGACCGTCACCGGAACTTCGGCCAGCGTGGTGCATGCCGGCGGCACCGACGCCATTACCAACGTGGAGGCCTGGGTCGGTTCGGCCCATGACGACACCTTCATCGGCGACAGCGGCGGCGACACGTTCTTCGGTGGCATCGGCGCCGATCATCTGACCGGCGGCGGCGGTGCCGACACCTTCGTCTATACCGACGTGAACCAGTCCCAGGACAGTGCCTCGGTCCGTGACGTCATCACCGACTTCACCACCGGGACAGACCATATCGACATCTCCCTGAGCGGGACCCATGTGGATGTGTCGGGCTTCGAGGTCGTCGGCAGCTACAATGCCGGGCAGTCATCACTGACCGGCGGGGTGGCCCGCACCGGTGGCGTGGAGGGCGACGGCTTCTATTCCACCTTCGACCAGGCTTTGTACATCTACCAGGGCAGCACGGATTCCGGCATCGGCACCGATGGCGGCTATGTGATCGGCAGCGCCGGCACCATCACTGCCGCCGATCTCAACTTCAATATCACTGGCACCGCAGGAAATGACACCCTGGTCGGCGGCCTGGGGAACGACATCCTGGCGGGCGGAACCGGGACGAATACGCTGACCGGCGGAGGCGGGTCGGACAGCTTTGTCCTCGATTCCACCGGCACGGCCGTCATCACCGATTTCAACTCGGCCGCCGATAATATCACGCTGTCGAACGGCAGCTTTGGCCTGGGCAGCAGTGGAACCCTGACCGCCGGCACCGTCGGCGCCACCTATGCCGAGGGAACCACCTCCATCTCCAGCACCGCCCAGGATTTCGGCGATGCCAATGCCGGCATCGTCGCCATTCAGAACGGTGCCAATGTGGAGCTGTGGCACACCACCAACATGGGGGCGGCCGACAATACCAATTCCACCCTGGTGGGCACGCTGAACAACGTCAACACCAGCGCCCTGGACCAGACCAATTTCCACCTAGCGGTCTGACGGAGTCCCGCCTCGACACCGAGAGGGGTTGCCTGAGGCCAAAGCATCTGGCACTTTCTGCCGGAGGGAAGCATCGGCAGGCTTGCACACAGCCCCTCAGCCCCCTATCTTCTGCGCCTCGGCGCGGGTGTAGCTCAATGGTAGAGCAGAAGCTTCCCAAGCTTACGACGAGGGTTCGATTCCCTTCACCCGCTCCACAAAAACTCCAGTGAATTCAACGAGTTAGCGTCCGCCGAAAGGTCGGGCGCTTTGTTCATTTTGGAATTTGTAAGGCCCTTGTAAGTCAGTAAAGAGGATCAAGGGGGATGGGCCGGGAAGCACCAGGGCATATTCCCCGGTGCTTCGCATGGCCCGAAATGGTCACGCCTCCCCGCTGTTCACCCATGCTTCCAGTTCCATGCGGGGGTACAGGACGACCTTGCCACCGGGCTTGCGGAACTTGGGGCCTTTGCCCTGGCTTGCCCAGTTGGCGAGGGTCTTGGGCTGGACGTGAAGGAAAGCGGCGGCTTGTTCTCGGTTCAGGTATGTGGGCTGAACTTCCATCGGCATGGGTCTCCAGAATGCAGAAAGCCCGCTCACTGGCGGGCTGGTGATGACTGCGTGTTGCGGGGATAGATGGACAGATGACCCCCGCCAGTTTCCCGGCAGGGGCCACCTCAGTGTCACCAGTTGGCAGCCGTGCGGCTGTCTTCGGCATAGACGTTGCGCTTGCCACCCACGAAGAGGTTGGTGGGCTTCTCCGTCCCCTCGCGGTGGACGGCCTCGACCTTCTCACCGGAGCCGTCACGGATGGCCTCGAACAGCTTGTTCGCGGTGGGGCTGTCCATCGTCACCCGGTTGCCCGTGGTGTCGGTGAAGGAGACGGTGCCAAAGGCGGAACGGTGCAGGACGGTCTTGCCTGCGATAACGGTTTCAGGGTTGCTCATGGTGGGCCTCAGCGGTCGATGTGGTCGGTACGGACGATGCCGGAACCCCTGGGCAGGGTATCGAGCAGCTTGGTCAGTTCCGGGGTGGAGGGGATGGCGACCACCTGACCAGCATTGTCGATGAAGCTGGCGCTGCCATCGGTGTTGCGGGTCAGGAAGGTGGAAGCTCCGTCAATGCGGACGAGCAGGCTTTCAGGGTTGTTCATCGGGTTCTTCCTCGAAGATGTCGGGATCATGGTTGAAGCGGCGGGCAATGGCCTTGAGGACCAAGACCTTGCTGGGGAAAGGCATGGAGAAATCACGGCGCGGGGTCACGCCTGGGGGGATTTCGTACAACAGCAGTTCCCGCCTGGGTGGCCGTCCGGTGTCACTGGGCAGGGGGTAGCGGTAGACGAGCGGCCCCCAGTCTGCCGGGGGTTCCCAGGTGCAATGCAGAACACGGGGGAACAGGTAGTCCGGGTTACTGAGCCGCCATGCGGCAAGCTCGGTCTTGTTCATGCGGGGGTTCTTGTTCCAGGCCACGGGACTACCTCCGACAGCCACGATTGAGGAAACGGAGGGCGTCTTCACGGGCCTCCTTCTCCTCCAAATGACGGGCAAGACGGGCCTGCCGGTCGGCCTGATAGGCGTCAAGGCGGGCCTGGGTGTCGGCATCCCTGGCAACGAGGTTGCCCCTGCGGAACTCGGTGAAGACCTGGGTGACATAGGCCAACTCGACATTGGCCCGTGCGGTCTCGGACTTCGCCAGGATGAACAGGGTCTGTACCTCGGTCAGGTAGAAGGCGGTTGCCCGCCGCCCTCCCTTGGGGCCGGGGTTTGCGCCACGGTGGAGCAAACTCCCCATCCCCCCTAGCGCCTCCCGGTGACGCTTGACCAGCTTGCGGATGTCTCGGGGACGGTCATACCCCAACCGCTCGGCAAGGATGGTATCCAGCACCCGGACTTCTCCACCGTCTTCGATCAGATCGGGAAGGCCGGTGTCCTGGGTGGTGGTGACGATGGCTGCCATGTTCACCCCCTCCCCACCGAGATGGCACCCATGCGGAGCAACGAAGACCAACTGAAGTTGCCCTGCGGGGTGGTAACCATGATGGTGCCGTCCTGCTGCTGGTGGGCGGTCATGCCGCTGGGCAGCTTGGCATTGAGGATGGTCTGCGGGCTGGACTTCTCCAGGCCCCCCAGATACGCCTTCACCACCCCGTCATAACCCTTGGTGGTCCGCTCGGTGGCCTGCTTGTAGATGGCCTGCTTCATCAGGTCGGGGCGGTTCTCCCAAGCCCAGGCAACCACGTCCTGCGCCTCGAAGCCCGACTTGCTGATGGTGTTCAGGGCCTGGGTCTCGAACGCCGCCCGGATGGTCTCGGCGCGGTGCATGGCCTCCCCAGGCTCAAGGCCCATCTGGGAAGCGATACGGCCCACGGCAGTTTCCGGGATGCCCTCACCCTTGGACAGGGCGTTGATGACCCCGACCACATCGGAGGCGGAAGCCTTGGTGGCAATCTCGGTGATGCTGGCCTCAACGGCATCGTCACCCAGGCTTTCCATGCCGTCGTTCGGGTCGGCCTGGGGCTGATCCTGCGGGGCCTGCTGACCACCAGCCACGGCATAGGAGCCATCGGCATTGCGGGTCACCATACCGGCAGCCATAGCCGCCTTGATGGTGGTCTCGATGCCACCGATGTTGACGATGCTGGCCTCGGTGATGTCGGAGCCGGTCTTGACGGTGCCCCAGGAGTTGCGGGCCTCGGTGATGGTGCCGCTGTTCTGGACGCTGTTGCGGGGGGCCTGGATTTCCCGCGTTGCCATGCTGCTGGTGGTGGTGACCACGCCATTGGTCAGGGTCATGGAGACCCCGCCTTGACGGTTCACCTGAACACGGTCGGGGGAGACGTTGGCGGAGGTGTTGCCATTCGGAATGGAGAGGGCGGAATAATCGGTCATGGATAGGTGCCTTTTGGATTGAATGGGAAGTCGATGCCCTCAAGACGTTCCTGGGGGCGAGGTTGGGCCGCACTCGCCACTTCCCGACCCATGCGGAGGATCAGGGGGCCAAGGGCGGCATTGATGCGGGTGGACAGAAGGTCACGGGTGGGGCCGGTGATCCGGTCATAGACCTTCTTGGGTTTGCCTTCGGACCATCGTTCCGAGAACGGGGCCGGGGTCAGGCGAAGGACACGGATGGCAAGCTGATGGTCGAAGTGCCGATCAGACAGGAACCGCCTGGGGTTCCACTCTCGCAGGGCATAGATGGCCCCGATGGTGGCAAGCATATCCTCGGCAGTGACACCCTCAGTCTGCATCTGGTGAAGCCATCGGCCAAGCCGATCAGCCGCACTGCTGCGGGCATGGATGGTGCCAGGGTCTCGACCATCAGCCATCATTCCCCCCAGCCATTCCAGACCAGCCCTGATGCCAGGGTGTTCCTTGTGGTGGGTGATGAACTGATGGGCCAACAGGAAGAGGGTCTTGTATTCCCCCCGCAGGACGTTGGTGCCTTCGGGGTGGCCGGTGTTGGTGGTCCTCTGGTCATGTCGCCTGCAATAGCGACTGAAGGACCGGGCATGGTCCCGGCAATGCGGGACTTCACAAGCTCGCATGGCGGGCCTCTCGGTGGGCTTGGGTGGTGGTGAAGGGGTGTGTCCAGATTTGGACAGCCCCTGCCCTCAGATTTGAGGGATGGGGGTGTGCTAAGATTTGAGCAGACCCATGCCTGAGATTTCAGGGGTGGGGGGTGTGCGAAGATTTCCTCATACCCCCATCAATCTGATTGAGGGTGGTCAGTGTTGGTTCAGGACAGACCATCCCTCATCAAAGTCAGGGACGTTATCCAGAAGCTGGGACAGACCATCACGGGTCTGCCGGGGATCATGGGCACCACCAACCACAATCCCATTGTCGGCAAGGAAGGCTCTGGCGACGTTGATCAGGGACGCCTTCACCTCCCCCGGCTGGGCAGTGTTCAGTTGATCCAGCAGGGTCTTGGCGACGGCCTGCCAGAGTGCCCATAGCTGGGCCTGGGAAGCTCGGTGGCTGGCGTTGGTCATGGCGACACCATCACCACATGGAACGCATCAAGGCGTCCTTCTCGGCTTCCCGGATGACTTCCCCAGGGTGGGCCTCAAGCTGGGCCTGAAGGTGACCGGCCAGCAGATCGAGGGCACGGCAGAAGGTGACCGACTGGGATACCTTGCGGTCCATCAGATCGGAATAGGTGGAGGTGACATAGGTCAGGCGCTGATGCTGGGCAGGGGTCAGGAACAGCTTCAGTTCATGGGTCTTGGAAGACCGGGGCTTGTACAGCTTCGGTTGGCTCATGGGGCATCTCGCAATGTTGGGAATGATGGAGGGGGTGGATTATGAAAACAAATGGGGCAAGGTGACTTGCACCCTGCCCACATCCGTTGATCCGAGAAGCCGCTACCGGCAGCTAGGAACCATGATCGCTTACCCGCCCTCCAAAGCGGGGAACACCACCACCATCAACCATGCTGACCGAGATCAGGGGGCATGGAGTTGGGGCTGTTCAATGGGGCAACCTAATCGTGAAACACATCCGTGAAACAATTGGAGGGGGCCACAGAAGACCACCAACCTCCCCAAGACACCCAATGATCACCGCAGAGTGAACCTCGTGGTGAGCCTTGAAGGGGACTTAGGTTGTTACTGATGGTGATGGTGATGATGGGGATGAACTCCAAGGACCACTTCACTGGTCACCCAATCACCACCTCCGTACACTCTAAGCAACCCCCGCTCATTCAATGGGGCAACCTATTCGTGGAACGCATAGCCGCCATGCGTGAAACGCACCATCCTTGCGGATGGCAGGGAGGACGACGTTCTCCGGGGATGCGTGGTCATGATGCCCATTCATGACACCCTCGGAGACGATGATGTTGGGACGCCCACGATTTTCGCTCAGTTTGTGAGCCTTATGCTCGTCGGCATCCAGCAGCATGAAGCCGTCCCTGGTCATGTCGAAGGTGTGAAGGTGGGCGTTGATGGTCAGGAACGACAAAGCCCCCACCGAGGAACCGGCAGGGGCTTGGGAAAAGGTGGGTCTAACCCACAATTGGAGCCGTCAAACCGTGGAAATCCTCCGGTTTGGCCTTCCCGATCAGGCAGGGCAGAAGGTCAGGCGCTGTTCGGTCGGGTGCTGCTTGCTGATGACCAACAGCACCTCACCCAGGCGGGCAACACGGATGAAGAGGTGACCATAGGCAATCTCAAGCTCGAACAGGCAGGTGTTGATCAGCATGGCGAAGGTTCCCCTGATGTGGTGTTGACGGCCTGGACAATGATGACGGATGGCAGGGCGGTCAATGAGGAAAATACCAGCAAAACCAATGACATATAGTTACAGGTGACTAGATCAGGGGAGCCTGAAAGGGGGCTGAGGTGGCACGGAAAGGGGGGCTGATGTGCCCCACACAATCCCTCACAGCCCCAAATATTCCTCGCTCAGTCCCCCGCCTGTGCCAGCAAGCGCCCGACCTGGACGGCCTGCCATTGCCCACCCCTGGCGGTCGGGATGCCCCGCTCATTGAGCGCCCTGGCGATGCCTCCCAGGCTGGTGGTGCCCCCTGCCTTGATGGCCTCCACCACCGGCATCAGGTCCAGCCGCTTGGCCTTCTCCCGCTTGGCCTGAGCAGCCTTGGCCCGGTCTTTCTCGCTGGGGACATAGCCACGGAAGCCACCCATCTTGACGCCCTTGGCCTTGGCAACGGCAAGGGCTGCCTTCGTCCTGGCGCTGATCCGGTCGGCTTCATCCTCTGCCACCAGGGCCATGATGCCCACGGTCAGGCGGTTGGCGTCGGGCATGTCACAGGCTACGAAATCCACCCCAGCGTCACGGAGGTTCAGCAGGAAGGCGGCGTTACGGGCCAGCCGGTCCAGCTTGGCAATGACCAGGGTGGCCTTGTGCAGACGGCAGGCAGCCAGGGCGGCGGCAAGCTGGGCACGGTCGGACTTCCTGCCGCTCTCCACCTCGACGAACTCAGCCACCGGAGGCCAGCCTTTGCCAGCCAGGAAGGAGCGGACGGCCTCTTGCTGGGCTTCCAGGCCCAAGCCAGACTGCCCCTGCTTGTCGGTGCTGACCCGGTAATAGGCGACGAACCGCATGGCCTTACACTCCTCTCTCCGTTCGTTGAGAGATTTGTAATGGCGGTTGGTGGCGGCTGTCAATGGCCTTGAGCGGGGCACCATGCGCCATGCTGTGGGTGCTGATGGTGGGCCTTCAGTTCTTGCGAGGTGGCCCCTGCCGTCGTGCTGATGGGGACCGAGGCCCCCTATGGGGGTAGTCGCCATTTTCCAATTGCCTGATACCCGCTCACATTTTTGTTCCGAACATTCGGGTGCCACCTACCTCCTTATCGCGCCCATTGAAGATGATGACGGACTTCCAAGCCCAAGAGGAGTACAGTCAAAAATGGAGGCATACCATGCAATATGAAATTACCATTAGTGGTCGCAGTGGAGCAGAGAGCGAGGAACGAGCAAGGGAGACTGTGCGGCTTCTTGTCAGTGCTTTCAAGGCTGCCGACGTGAGCTATAACCTGGACATATGGGACACCAAGCAAAATACCGTAACCATGGCGGTTCATGGGATTGGCAACCAGTTGCCCAAGATCATTATCCCCAATCAGGTGCCAGGATAACCAAAGCTCCATACCCCTGACCCAGAAAGCTAAAACAGATCATCCACTTTGCTGGCAATGTCCTTGGCCCTGTCCTGGGCAATGCGCTCATACCGCATGGTGGTCTTGGTGTCGGCATGACCCATCGTCTTCCCCACAGCCTTGGCACTCTCGCCGCTGGCAATGAGAATGGTGGAGTAGGTGGCCCGAATGTCGTGGATGTGAACCCCCTCAATCCCACACCGCTTACAGGCTGCCTTCCAGAAAGCCTTGATCACCACCTGATGGGCCTCACCATCCCTGCCGGGAAAGACATACTCGGCCCCTTCCAGAGCCTCTTCCTGTCGTCGCTCAAGGATGGCCTGGGCGCGGGGGCTGAGGTGAAGGGTCTTGGCCTTGGCTTCCTTGGTCATGGTGTGGGCCAAGGTGATGGTGCCTTGGGTAAGGTTCACGGCATCCCACCGGAGGGCCAGTATCTCCCCGATGCGGGCACCTGTGTAGAACAGGAGGCGGGCGGCGTCGGCGCTCTGCTGGGCGGGGGATTTGTCGAAGTCGGCCAGGAGTGCCCGGACTTGATCCTGAGATAGGACAACCTCCCGCTCCGCGTCCCTGTGCTTCCTGATCGACTTGTCATTGCGGAAGTCCGAGGCGGGGTTGAACTTGCCATCCGTGGTCCGGTTGTAGAACGTCGAGAGGATGATGATGGCTTGATTGGCCTGCCGTCCGCTCTTGGCCTGGATGTCCCGATACGCGGCCAGGATATCCGCCTTGGTGATGGTCGAGGGCTTGCGGGAGCCGAGGGCGGGGATAAGGTGGTTGTTGACGACCGAACGCCACGTCTTTCGGGTGCTGTCCTTCATGGTGTGGCTGTCAAACCAATTCACCAATTCCTCGGACAGGGGGCCTTCTTGCCGGGCCTGCTTGATGGCGGCGGTGGGGTCTGCGCCCTTCTGCACCTCCCCCAGAACGCGAAGCGCCTCCTGCCGGGCGGCGTCATACGACAGCACATCAGAGCGCCCGATCTTGTGGCGCTTCTCCTCACCGGCTCTGGTGGTGAACTGAACGAGGAACGTCTTGGCCGTCTTGCCCACATACACCCCGAACCCAGGAAGGGAGGTGTCCCAGACGTATTCCCCAGACTTTCCCTCGGGAACGGTGAGGGTCTTAAGCTTCGCAGCACTTAGCTTCAACTTCATGATTTTCCTCGCCTTCCTCGACAGAAGCCAAAAAAGCTTACGACGTTGAAGGCAGGATAATTTGTAAGGCTCTTGTAAGTCAACGCTCGGGAAATGAGGGGATTTTAGGGGAGTGAGCGGGAATTTGGCTTTTTGAAAACCGTTGAAAAACAACAGATTGTGGATCGAGCAGGAGCCTGCGGGAGCCAATGTCCAGAAGTTCCCAAGCTTACGACGAGGGTTCGATTCCCTTCACCCGCTCCAAAAAATCTCCAGAATAATCAATGAGTTAGCGCCGGTCGAAGGGCTGGTTGATCTGCGTATTCGGGCAATGAATACGCCTATAGTACGTTTCTTGCCGGGATTTTTTGGGAGTAGCCGGGAAGCACCGGGGTATTTCCCCAGCGCCCCCCGTGGCCCAGAATAATCACGCCTCGCCGCTGTTCACCCAGGCTTCAAGCTCCATGCGGGGATACAAAACCACTCTGCCACCCGGCTTGCGGAACTTGGGGCCTTTACCTTGGCTTGCCCAGTTGGCAAGGGTCTTGGGCTGAACGTGCAGGAAGGCGGCGGCTTGCTCTCGGTTCAGGTATGTGGGCTGAACGTCCATATGCTTCTCCAGAAAATGAAAAAGCCCGCACACTGGCGGGCTGCGATTGTCGCGTTGGGTAGGTCAGTAGAGGTCGGCTGCTGGAAGTTCGGCCCTCCTCTTCGCATAGCCTTCGCTGGCGAAAAGATTGTCCGCCCTGAGGTTCAGACGGTCGCCATCGTGGTACTGGACGCATTGCCCCCGCCCGGCCCCTACGACCAATCGGGAGACTGTCTCCAGGGTGCCACTGACGCCCGGAACGGAAGCTCGAACGTAGTGATTGCCCTGGCCATTGGAGTTGAGCGTCCAAGCAAGACCAAGGCCGCCGTCTTCGAGACGGTCAAAGTCCTCCCGAAAGAGCTTGGCGGGTTTCGGGTGGTTGGCGAGGGGGACAAGAATGAGCTACTCCCCATTGGTTGGACAGAATTCGGGGAAGTTTAAGCTACTCTCCGGGCCTGCTGATCGGTTTGGTTGATGGTGTTCCAGTAGACCACGGCGGGGGTCCTTCCGCCATGGGCGGCGTGGGGCCGTTTGTGGTTGTAGAAGGTGATCCAGGGTCCGATCCCGGCCCTTGCTTGCGAGCCGGTTTCCCAGGCATGGAGATAGACGCATTCGTATTTTAGGGACCGCCACAGGCGCTCGATAAAGACGTTGTCGATGCAACGGCCCTTGCCGTCCATGGAGATGCGGGTTCCGGCCCGCTTCAGCCGGTCGATCCAGGCGAAGGATGTAAACTGGCTGCCCTGGTCGGTGTTCATGATCTCCGGCGGGCCGAAGCGCAGGATGGCCTCGTTGAGCACCTCGACGCAGAAGTCGGCCTCGAGCGTGTTGGAGATGCGCCAGGCCAGCACTTTCCGGGTGGCCCAGTCCATGATGGCGATCAGATAAAGGAATCCCCGGCGCATGGGCAGATAGGTGATGTCGGCGCACCAGACCTGATTGGGCCGGTCGATCCGCAGGCCCCGCAGCAGGTAGGGATAGGTCTTGTGGCCCTTGGCGGGCTTGCTGGTGTTGGGCTTCTGGTAGATCGGCATCAGGCCCATGAGCCGCATCAGCCGCCGGACGCGCTTGACGTTGACCGGGTGGCCCTCGTTCTGGAGATGCCAAGCCATCTGACGGACACCATAGAACGGCGTTTCCAGGAATTGGCGGTCGATCAACCGCATCAGCTCCAGGTTTGCCTCCGTCTCGCCCAAGGGCTCGTAATAGAACGATGATCGCGCAATGGACAGCAGGTGGCACTGGGCGCCGATCGACAGCGCCGGGTGTTTGGGCTCGATCATGGTCCGCCTCACTTGCCGGTCCACGGCTTGAGCTTTCGAGACAAAAAATCGTTGGCCACGGCCAGCTCCCCGATCTTGGCGTGCAGGGATCGCACCGTATCCTCGTCCACCTCGGCCTTCTTCTTGGCCCCGCGTTCGAAGATCTCCGCCGCCCCGTCCAGCAGGGACTTCTTCCATTGATGGATCATGGTCGGATGGACGCCATAGGCCGACGCCAATTCCGATACCGTCCGCTCGCCCTTCAGCGCCTCAAGGGCGACACGCGCCTTGAAGGCCGCGTCATGGTTCCTGCGCTTCGACATCTCTGATCTCCTCGTAGTTGGGGATCAGCAAACATCAGATCGTAGCTTCCGTCAGTGTCCAATTTCCGGGGAGTAGCTCAGTCTTCGCGCTGCTCGCCGTGCACATACGAGCCGAACACCCCCATGGAGCGGATGAGGTAGCGGCGGCGCAACTCGGGCTGCAAGGTGCGAAGCTGGGTCATGATGTCGTCAAGGGTGCGCATGGCAGCCTCGTCGGTGTTTTGCCCACCGACTATAGCGCGCAGCCGGGCCGTCCGTCACCTGCGCCGCGAGGAGGTCACGGGCCGGAGGGACAAAGGCGCATCCAGTCGATGGCCGCATTCATCAGGCTGTGGTCAAGGGTGCGAACCAAAGCCGCATAGTCATTGTCACCACGGCGCCGGGATGGGGCGATGAGCTTCAGATGCACCATGACGCAGTATGGCCGTTGCGCGCCGATGTGATACCACATGGACGACTAGAGTTCGGCGCCGTCGCCGTCATGGGCCATGGTCGTTCCCGTGACGTTGACGATGGAGTGCACCTTGGATGCGGAAATGATCTTCCGCGATGCCCCCGGATCACCCGATTGGCCGACGGTTTCCGCCACCGAGGCGACCTCGGCCAGAAAGGCCTCTTCCGACTTGGAAGTGTCGTCGGGAAGTTCGCTCCGCAGGATCGTTGATGGCGGCTTCAGTCCTCATCAAACAATTCCCGCAAAGCGGTGTCCGGATCACTCAGGAACCGGCGCGTCACCCGGTAATGCTCGGTCTCCTCCAGGCGCATCGGATGGATGGCTCCGCCGTCCAGGGACAGCAGATCTGCCCCAGGCAAGGCCATCAGCATCGGCGAGTGGGTGGCGATGATCGCCTGGACCTGCCCCGAGACTTGCCAATCGCGCAAGATGCGGAGAAAGGCCAATTGGCGGGTGGGCGACAGCGCCACTTCCGGCTCGTCCAGCAGGTAGATGGCGCGGCCTTCGGTGTCGAGGCGATGACGGAACATGGCCATGAAGGCCTCGCCATGACTTTGCCGGTGCAGCAGGCGGCCACCTTGACGGTCGAGAGAGCCTTCCTGGTCCAGATAGCCGGCGAGACCAAAGAAGCTTTCGGCGCGAAAGAAGAAGCCGTTGGACACCTTGGGCAGCCAGGACAGGCGCAAGGCCCGCCCGAGGGCGCCAGCGCCCGGCTCGTCTCCTGGCCGGTGGTCCTGACTGCCACCCAAGGCGGGAAAGCCGGCGCAGGCGGCAATGCCTTCGATCAGGGTGGACTTGCCGCTGCCGTTCTCGCCCACCAGGATGGTTATGGCGGCCCGCAGGTCCAGCGTGAAATCCCCGCCTTTCAGGAAAGGAAGATGGCCGAAGGGAAAGCAGCCTTCCTCCGCCTTTTCGGGCAACAGGGTGACGCGCTTGAGGAAGGGGGCGGCAAGGCTGGACGTCCTCATATCTCGTCCTCGAACCCATCCGGCGGGCGGGGCAGTTGAAAGGGGGCGCCGTCCCGGTCAAATAGGGTCAGGCCGGCATACTCCACCATCTGGGCAATAAAGCGGTAGGCGAGGCTGTAGGCCTGAGCCAATGTCTCACCCTTCACCAAATGAGGCTTCTCGAGCAGGCTGCACCAAGTCAGGCACCCCGAGACGATGTCATCGACGGCCTCGGGCGTGCCCACGTAGATATGAAACGGTGCAAGGGAGCCATCGGCTCCCTTGGCCGTTACCTTAACGGCGAATTCATCCATCGGATTGGAGCCTCCAATCGTCAAGGCCTGTCGCTGCTGTCCAGGGGCGGCAGCGGCCGGCCGGAGCGGCAGGCCGCGTTGCGCTCTGATGCCGATGACCAGCAGTTCCTCCGAATCCGGGGGACCGGCGGCAGGGAGCGGCAAATGCTGCTGTCCGCATTGTATAGCTCATCGCATTCATCCCCGGACCTCGGGGCTCGATCACCAGGGCAGGAATTGCCGCCGCCGCCCCCCTTCGTCCCGCGCTGCAACATCATATCGAGCAGATTGGCTGCTGCCGGATTATAGGCCAATTGTTCGTTGCCGTCGGAGGGCGAATCTTCGCCTTGGGCCAGCCCCTTGTTCATGGTGGTGACGGTGGGACCATCGGGATGCATGATGCCATCCACCTCAAGGTCATGGTCCTTCTGGAAGTTCTTGATGCCGTCGAACATGGGGGTGTCGGGCCAAGGGGTCAGCCCATAGGCGGCGGGTGGATCGTAATAGCCAAGATTGTTCATGGAAGTCTTGACGTTCAAGACGTCCCCGGGATCTGCGGGGTAGGAGCTACCGATGGTGTCATTCAGATCGATGGACATTGGGGGAATCCTTGAAGCAAGGCCGACGACGCGCGCCAAGGGCTGCGCATGCGGCAGAACGGGGGGATTGGTCCGTGGAAGCCTGGCGCACAGGGCTCGCTCGTCATCTCAGAGAGCCGAACCGGCGGACTTTCCAGGGGTATGATGCCCAAGGGCCGATAGTCAGGCAAGAACAAATGCGGAACATCTATCGCGAGGGTTAGCCGAATGGGTGTCGAGAGTGATCATCCTGGCTGGCTTGACGCCCCCTGTTTGGCAAGGGATAGTTGCCGCAAGATGCTTTTTGCTTGGGGGAAATCATGATGAGCTTTGGTGTGTCCAGGCTGGGACGGATGTCCCTCCTGGCTTCGGCGATTTGCGTCCCGGTGGTCTTGACCGGTTGCAAGACCATGGAGACTGCCTTCGACAACGATTGCAAGGTGGGTGGCGCAGCTATCGGCGCAGTGATTGGCGGCGTTGCCGCCGGCCTGCTGCTGGGCAAAGCCAGCGGCAAGATCGGCACAGCCCTCCTCGGCGCGGCGGTGGGTGGTCTGATCGGCCAGCAGATCGGCTCGCTGCTGGATTGCCAGGACAAGCAGGCGCTGGCTACCGCCTCGCAGACGGCAGGCGAGGCGCCGGTGGGGCAGAAGGTGGTGTGGGCGTCGGATACCGCCCAGGTTCCCGCGACGGCCAGCACGCCGGCAACGGCGTCAGCTCCGGCCGCCACACCCCAGACGGCCTCGACGACCGCTGCCGCATCCCAGCCGCCCAAGCCGAAGGCTGCCCCTCAGCGCCAGGTCAAGACGGCCCCCCTGCCGCCCCCCGCCCCGTCCACCCCGCCATCGCAGGGAAATGGACAATGGGCCGCCGTCGAACCCGGCAAGCAGGCTTCCGCAGGCCAGTGGGGCGCGGTCGAGCCGATCCGCTCCGGCGGCCAGTCGGGTAATTGGGGCTGGGTCGAACCGGTTTCCGCCCCCACCACCCTGGCCGATGGCCGCACCTGCCGCCAGCTGAAGCAGGTGGTGGTCGATAGCTCGGGCAAGCAGCACGAGGAAACCGTGACCTCGTGCCTGAACGAACAGAAGCAGTGGGTGGTGGCCTCGCGCTGAGGCTTCCCGTCTAGGACCTAGCCCGCGAGGAGGCGGAAATGAGGACGCTCGGCAACATTCTGTGGCACTTCCCGTTCCTCGGGTTCATCAATGCCGCCATCACCTATCTGATCGGCCTGCTGTTCACGGTTACTGTGGTGGGCGCCCCTCTGGGGCTCGGCCTGATGGAGTTGGGCAAGTTCTATCTGGGGCCGTTCGGGCGGGCCATGGTGCGCGACAGCGACCTGGAGCCCGGCGCCGAGATCGGGCTGTGGAAGGCCTATTCCTGGATCATCATGATCCTGTGGTTCCCCTTCGGGCTGCTCCTGGCCGCCGCTATGGTGGTTCAGGCGTTCCTCCTGTGCTGCACCATCATCGGCATACCGCTGGCCATCGTGGTGGCCAAGGCCACGGGCACGGTCTTCAATCCCGTTGGCAAGCGGTGTGTTTCGGTGGCCGCCGCGCAGGAATTGCAGCACCGGGCGGCTTTGCGTGAACTCGACGGCCTCGCCTGCCGGCCGGCGCGATCCGAGCCCACCTTGGGCCAGCCCGCCGCGCCCAGCGGCTCCGACACGATCCTGAATGTCCGCTCGGATGATCGCCCCGCCCCGGTCAGCCATGGCCCGCAACTGAGCAGCGGGTTGAAGATTGGCCTTGCCGTCGGCATTCCTCTGGTCCTGGCTGTGGCGTTCCTGGGGCCGAAACTGTTCAACTCGTCCTCCCCCTCGGCGACCATTCCCGCCACAACTTTACAGCCCCAGATTCAGAAGCTGGCCCCGGTCGTTCCCGCCGCCGTGATCGCGCCGGCCAAGCAAATTCCCGCCAGCCATTCCGGCATCCCCGAGATTCTCGATACAGCCACTCTCAGCGTGAACGGACAGCGCCTGCCCCTGGCGGGCCTGCGCCCGGTGGAAATGCCCCAAGCCGCCGCCGCCGCCCGCTCCTACCTGGAACAGGCGGGAGGGGTGACGTGCGAACAGGCCCCGGTCGGCGGCTGGCGCTGTGTGTCGCAGTCCAAGGGACTGGATATCGCCGAGGTCTTCGCCCTGTCCGGCTTCGCCAAGGCCGCCGCCAATGCACCCGACTTCATCCGCAACGCCGAGGGTATGGCGCGGGAAAACCGGCGGGGCGTCTGGGGCGCTTCGTAAGCAAAGCGGCGGAGTGCGTCCGATGGCGAAGATGATTCCTGCGTCGTTTTCCGAAGTAGGGCGGGAGGCCGGGGCCGAGCGCGCCGTCTTCCACGCGCTGGAACGGCAATTGAGCGGCGACTTTACTGTCCTGTGGTCCATTGGCACTCTGGGCAGCCAGCCCCGTGAGATCGACTTTCTGGTCCTCCACCCTCGCTTCGGAGTGGTGGTAATCGAGGTCAAGGGCGGGGCCGTTACGCTCGGCAATCCCATGGACAGCCGGCGCAAGTGGACAAGCACCACCCGTTCCGCCGGCCAGCCTGCCTCCATCAAGAATCCCTATCACCAAGCGGTTGGGGCGGGGATGTCCTTTGTCTCCGACTGGAAGGCCCATTCATCGGTTGGCGGCTTTTTTGCCATAACGCCGCTGGTGATCCTGCCTCACACCCCGCGCCCGTCCAACGCCGAGGCTGTTCTGGAACCGAAGACCGAGCATTTCCTGTTCGAGAACGACATGGCGGTGATCGGCACTCGTATTGCCGAGATGATGGAAAAGGCCATGGCTTCGGGCGAGGGCTATAAGCCGCTCGAATCCGCCGGGGTTACCTCCATCATCGAGTTGTATGGGCGTCAGCATGTTGTGGTGGAGCCGGCCCTTGTGGAGCCGGAGGAAGAAACGGCGCCCACATCATTCCAGCCGCCGCCCAATAAGCGCCCCGCCATCGTGAAGATCGCCGGGCTGACCATCGCCACCAGTTTGGTTGTCGCTTTGGCGGCTGTTCTTGTCCCTCGGCTTATTCCGGCAAGCCCACCCGCAACGCAGCCAGCCGCCGCCGTAAAGCCGCCAGCTTCGGCTCCGCCAAAGACGCCGCAAACCATCACGGGCGTGCCGGACATTCTGGATACCGCCACCCTCAGCGTGAATGGTCAGCGTCTACCCCTGACAGGCCTGCGCCCCGTCGATTTGCCGGAAGCCAAAGCCTTTGCCCGTACGTATTTGGCTCAGGCGGGAAATGTGAAGTGCTATATGGCGCCGGTCGGCGGCTGGCGCTGCATCTCGCTCGCCAAAGGCCTCGATATCGCCGAGGTCTTCGCCCTTTCCGGTTTCGCCAAGGCCGCCGCCAACGCCCCAGATTTCATCCGCAATGCCGAAGCGTTGGCGCGGGAGAACCGGCGGGGTGTCTGGGGCGCCTCCTGAGAACAGCGCATCCATTTCAGCAGCACGGCTGGAATGTCTTTGAAGACGGATGACAGGGGTGAGGTCACACCTTCGGCTTTCGAATCCCCATGGATTCGAGAATGCGCCGTACGTCCTCGGACATTCCCCAGATGGTGTAGTCGTTTCGCCGTCGTATCTCGCACGCGGCAATGCGGCCCAGCGCCTTTGCCGCCGATCCCGGCTTTTCATCCATGGCCTCGGCGCGGCGATAAGCGAGGGCCTCGGCCAAGAGGTGGCGGGCGGCCACGGATGGCGAACACTTCATGTCGGCTGCTACGGCCTCAACCGCTTGGCGGAGGCCGGTCTCAACTCGGACATTGATCCGACTGGCCCTTGTGAAACGTGTCATGTCCTGCCTCCTTCAAGCCGCCGGAGGCGGGCGCTCCAAGCCCTGCGCTTTGTCGCAAGCCCGGGTTTGTGCCCCAGGTGTGCGACAAAGTGCGTATCCTGCCTTGTGTATGGCTGTGGCGAGAGCCGCAGAAGCCTTGGAGATTGGAGGGAGCCTGCGCGCATGCCGCGCCCGAGCGCGTCCAAGGGGGGGTGACGGCGCGTCCACGGGAGAAAAGGCCACGCCCAAGGCCGATTCTGTCGCGTCCAAACCGGGGGCGTCGAAATCCGCTTCCGGCAGATGGGGGCCAGCCCCCAAACCCCCGAGGTATTTCGGCTCGCAGAGAGAGCGGGCTTGTTCCTGCCCGAAGGGCGGCCAGACGGAGGTTCCGTCCGGCACTTTGCCGGGGCGCTGCACACCCCCCATCGGTGCCGCATCGGGATGCCTGGGGCGCGCGGAAGGCCCGTCCTCCCGATGCCTGCATCCGCGTCCTGCCGAGCAACCCGGCTTGTCCACAAAGCCGGGCGCCAACAACAGGAAGAGATTCTATAGGGGTGTATATAGGGCGGAGTACCACTTCACCGTCCTTCACGGGTACCGTTTCACCGTCTCGATCTGGGGGTAACTCCCCTGGCCTTTGGTGGGGCTGCTGTGGGCCGGGGTACCGTTTCACCGTGGATATGCGAACTTTTCCCCGACTTATTCGACGGCACCGCTGTTGTGCTGCCGAGCAGAATGCGGATGCCTCCAAGTTCGCAGGAGTAGCGAAAGCCGAGATAGACCGAAGCCACTTTCCGGAGTGCCTGTTTCGCTGCTTTCTGGAAATTCTTGGGATCGGAATAGGCCGCACCGATCTGGCGACGAAGGCCCGACCAGGGAATGAAAGCGCCCTCGCTGCCGAGTTCATAGACCCGATGGGTTGCCCATGCGTAGAGATCGAGTGCAAGGGGGCTGCGCCGAAGCGCCTTCAAGGCGCGCCGATCCACCGGCACGGGATTGGAGGTAATGGCGCGGAAGAACGCCTCGCCCAGAACGACGTAACTGCCATACAGGGCGCGTTGCGATGGCGCGACGTCACTCCACCAGACTTCGCCGCTATCGGTGATGGGCATGGCCTCCTGCCGGGCTGCATCATATGACAGCACGTCGGAGCGCCCGATCTTGTGGCGCTTCTGCGCCAACGCCTGATAGCCGCCGTGGAGAATGGGCAATCCTGCCGTTTAGCGGCAAAGCGCTTTGGGGTGGCTGCCTCGACGGCGATCAAATGGATGAGCCGCTGGCGCCAGGAGGGGCTTGCCGACCCCAAGCCTATTGGCGGTGACCGGCACTCGCACCGGATGGAAGCCCATGTCGAGGAAATCCTGGGCCTGATCGACAAGACGCCGGACATCACCCTGATGGAGATCGTGGCCCACCTGGAGGTGACGCACGGGCTGCGGGTCGCCCACAGCTCCGTATGGCGCCTGCTGGACCGCCACGACATGACGTTCAAAAAAAACGGCGCACGCAAGCGAGCCGCAGCGGCCTGATGTTCTGCGGCGACGGCAGGCGTGGTTCGAGATTCAGCCCGATCTCGCCCCTGAGCGCCTGGTCTTCATCGATGAGACTGGCGCCTCGACCAAGATGGCCCGGCTGCGGGGCCGGGCGCTACGTGGCGAGCGGTGCCGGGCGCCGGTGCCGCACGGACATTGGAAGACAACGACCTTCGTCGGCGCCCTCAGGCTGAGTGGCATGACGGCGCCCATGGTCCTGGATGGCGCCATGAATGGTCCCGCCTTTCTGGCCTATGTCGAGCAGGTCCTGGCGCCGACGCTGTCGCAGGACGACGTCGTGGTCATGGATAACCTGCCCGCCCACAAACTCACCGCCGTGCGTGCTGCCATCGAGGCAACGGGGGCAAAGTTGTACTTCTTGCCGCCATACAGCCCTGACTTCAACCCCATCGAGATGGTCTTCTCGAAGTTCAAGAGCTTCCTCAAGAAGGTCGCGGCCAGGACCAAGGACGACCTCTGGACTGCCATCGCCAGGGGTATCGATCTCTTCACACCGGCCGAATGCCTGAACTACTTCGCCGCTGCCGGTTGTGACCGCGATTGAGCGGAAAATGCTCTAGTAGGCGTATTCCCTGAAGATAGGATCGATCGAGCCCCGCCAACGGGTGTGGAAGGCGTCCAGCATCTCTTCCGATGCGGTCTTGCCGGTCTTGACCACGGATTCGATGGGGTCGAGGTAGATGGTCTCGTCGCGGCCCGAATCGTTGAGGCGGCCGCGGGCCTTCAATCCGGCCGAGGCCAGGCTCAGCATGTCGGCGGCCACCTCGCGCACGCTGCGGCCATGGATAGTGGCGGCCAGTCCCCGGGCGGGGACGGTGGCGCGCAGGGCCTCGCGCTGCTCGGCGGTCCAGTCCTTGACCAGCTCCCAGGCGCCGTCGAGGGCGGTATCGTCGTAAAGCAGGCCGGTCCATAGGGCGGGCAGGGCACAGAGGCGCCGCCAGGGGCCGGCATCGGCACCGCGCATCTCCAGGAACTTCTTGAGCCGCACATCGGGAAAGGCGGTGGTCAGGTGGTCGGCCCAGTCGCCCATGGTGGGCAGCTGGCCGGGAAAGGCGGGCAGCTTGCCCGCCATGAAGTCCCGGAAGCTCTGGCCCGCCGCGTCGATGTACTTGCCGTCGCGATAGACGAAGTACATGGGGACGTCCAGCATCCAGTCCACATAGCGCTCGAACCCCATGCCCTCGTCGAAGGCGAAGGGCAGGCCGCCGGTGCGGTAGCGGTCAGTGTCGGTCCACACGTCGCCCCGCGCCGAGATGAAGCCCGAAGGCTTGCCGTCCACGAAGGGCGAGGCGGCGAATAGGGCGGTGGCGATGGGCTGCAGCGCCAGCGAGACGCGCAGCTTCTTCACCATGTCGGCTTCCGAGGCGAAGTCCAGGTTCACCTGCACCGTGCAGGTGCGCAGCATCATGTCCAGGCCCTTGGTGCCCACCTCGGGCATGTAGCGCCGCATGATCACGTAGCGGCCCTTGGGCATCCAGGGCGTGTCATCCTTGCTCCACTTGGGCTGGAAGCCGACCCCCAGGAAGCCGATGCCCAGATGCTGGGCCACGTGCTTGACCTGGGCCAGGTGATGGGTGACCTCGGCGGCGGTCTGGTGGATGTTGTCCAGAAGGCCGCCCGACAGTTCCAACTGCCCGCCCGGCTCCAGGCTGATGGCGGCGCCGCAGTAATCGTGCAGGGCGATGACGTTGTCGCCCTCGAACACCGGCTCCCAGCCCAGGCCCACCAGCCCGTCGAGCATGGCCTTGATGCCCTTGTCGCCGCCATAGGGCACCGGCTTCAGGTCGTCGAGCGAGAAGCCGAACTTCTCGTGCTCGGTGCCGATGCGCCAGGCATCCTTCGGCTTGCACCCGGATTCCAGGTACTCGACCAGCTGGTGCTTGCCGGCGATGGGTTCGCCGCTGGGCTTGGCGGGTGCGGACATGGGCGGGATGATCCTACTGAGCAAGTGCGGAAGCTCCAGCAAACGACAGCGCGCATGAGGGCGTCAAGCGCCGAATCAGCCCCCCACCCCTCGCGGTCCACACCCCTTGACGCGAATAAGGTGTTGCGGAACAGGCCCCAGTGCGTTTACGTCACTGCCCAATGCTGCAAGTTTGTTCCGGTGTCCCATGATGAAGATCATTCGCGCGAAGCTGCATGGCATTCGCGTTACCAATGCCGACCTCAATTATCACGGCTCGATCACCCTCGATCCCGAGCAGTGCGAGATGGCCGGCATCTATCCCATGGAATTCGTCGACATCTGGAACAAGAACTCGGCGGCCCGCATTTCGACCTATGTCATCTTCGGCGAGCCGGGCTCGCGCTGCTGCGTCCTGAACGGCGCCGCCGCCCGCACCTGCCAGAAGGGCGACGAGCTGATCATTGCCGCCTCGGCCGACATTTCCGGGCCGGAGAAGCTGTACGACATCAAGCCACGCATCCTGACCTTCCTGCCCGACAATCACGTGGATCAGGTGCTGTACTACGACGTGTTCCAGAGCGAGAAGCGGCCCTACGACTTCCGCATCGTCGACGCCGACAAGCACACCATCGAGAGCTGCCACACCTGGCCCAACGTGGATATCACCAAGCTGCGGTCCGATCTGGCCGCCAAGGGCTGGTCCGAGGCCGAGATCGATTCCTTCATCGCGTCGCATTTCTCGCTGTAGTCATGAAGCCCGCCATCGTCCTGCTCAGCGGCGGCCTTGATTCCGCCACGGTGCTGGCCATCGCCAAGGCCGAGGGCTTTGCCCCGGCGGCGCTGACCTTCCGCTACGGCCAGCGCCACGCGGTGGAGATCCGGGCG
The DNA here is from genome assembly GCF_000009985.1 of Paramagnetospirillum magneticum AMB-1. GTDB lineage: Bacteria > Pseudomonadota > Alphaproteobacteria > Rhodospirillales > Magnetospirillaceae > Phaeospirillum > Phaeospirillum magneticum. Next base: position 4,430,883 of record NC_007626.1, on the reverse strand, counting down.
GCCGAGCGGGTGGCGGCGGCTCTGGGCATCCGCGATCACCGCATCGCCGACATCGACCTGCGGGTCTTCGGCGGCTCGGCGCTGACCTCGGATATCGCCGTGCCCAAGGGTGAGCTGGACGAGGCCATCCCCGCCGGCATCCCCGTCACCTATGTGCCGGCCCGCAACACCATCATGCTGTCCTTCGCCCTGGCCTTCGCCGAGGTTCTGGGCGCCGCCGACATCTTCGTCGGCGTCAACGCCGTGGATTATTCCGGCTATCCCGATTGCCGCCCCGACTATATCAAGGCCTTCGAGGCCATGGCCAATCTGGCCACCAAGGCGGCGGTGGAGGGGACGCGGCTGACCATCCACACCCCGCTGATCGACCTGACCAAGGGACAGATCATCCGGCGCGGGCTGGACCTGGGCGTGGATTATTCCATCACGTCGACCTGCTACGACCCCACTCCGGACGGCAAGGCTTGCGGCCATTGCGATTCCTGCCGCCTGCGGCTCAAGGGCTTCGCCGAGGCCGGTCTGGCCGATCCGGCCGAATACGCCTCCTGATCCGGATCAGTGTTCCAGCCAGGCCTGGAACATCAGGGCGTGCCACATCTCGTTCTGCCAGTTCTTGGCCCCCGAGCGGTGCTCGCGCCAGCACTGGGCGACCAGGGCGGCGTTCAGGTGACCCTGGCGGCGCAGCCTCTCCTCGGACAGCAGGTCGTCGGCCCAGTCGCGCAACGGACCGTTCAGCCAGCGGCGCAGCGGCACCTCGAAGCCCATCTTGGGGCGGTCGACCAGGGCGCGCGGCACCAGGCGGTACAGCACCCGGCGCAACACCGCCTTGCCCGTCTCCCCTTCGATCTTCAGGCTCGTGGGCAGGCTCCAGGCGAAGCGGGCGATGTCCAGGGCCAGGAAGGGCAGGCGGGCCTCCAGCGAGGCGCCCATGGTGGCGCGGTCGGTCTTGACGCACAGATCGTCGGGTAGGTAGCCCATGGCATCCAGCACCATGGTGGCCAGGGCGTCATCGTGCAGGCGGGGCGTGGGGGCGGAAAACAGGCTCTCGGCCCGCCCGGCCCCCGGCACCAGATCGGACATGCCGCGCCAGCGGGAATAATGCAGGCCCAGCAGCTCGGCCAGGGAGCCGGCCTCCAGCCTCTCGGCCTCGCGGCCCAGGCGGTGGCCGGGATGGCTGCGGCGCTTGCGGACCGTTCCCGCCAGGGCGGCCAGCCCCTCGGCCGGTCCGGCCAGCCCGCGGGCGCCCATGGCCCCCAGCGCCCGGAGGCCGTCGGGCAATCCCTGCAGCCGCCGCCAGTCCCTGGGAATGGAACGGTAGATGCCGTAGCCGCCGAACAACTCGTCGGCGCCATCGCCCGACAGCGCCACCGTGACGCTTTTGCGGGTCACCTGGGCCAGCAGGGCGGTGGGCAGGGCGGCGGCATCGGCGAAGGGCTCGTCGTAGAGGACGGGCAGGCGCGCCACTTGGGCCAGGGCCTCGGCATCGCTGATCCTCACCTCGGTGTGGAGGGTGCCCAGATGGTCGGCGACGGCGCGGGCATGGGCGCTTTCGTCCAGCCCGGCCTGATCGAAGCCGATGGTGAAGGAATGAACCGGCTCGGCCGATAATTGCCTCATCAGGGCGGCGGTCGCCGAGGAATCGATGCCGCCCGACAGGAAGACGCCCACCGGCACGTCGGCCTGCATGCGCAGCCGCACGGACTCCCGCAGCAGTTCCTCCAGCCGGTCGGCGGCGTCCTCGGCGCTGCCGGCGAAGCTGTCCTCCAGCCCGGCGGCGCAGTCCGCCGCCGACCAATAGGCCTTGGCGGAGATGTCGCCGCCGTTCACCCGCATCAGGTGGCCGGGTTCCAGCTTGAACACGCCGGGATGGATGGTGTGGGGGGCGGGAATCCAGCCCAGCCGCATGTAAAGGGCCAGGGCGTCGCGGTCGATGCCGCCGGTCCAGGCGGGATGGGCGCGCAGCGCCTTCAGCTCCGAACCGAACAGCAGGCTTCCGCCGGCCTTGGCCCAGTACAGGGGTTTCTCGCCGAAGCGGTCGCGGGCCAGGGTCAGGACCCGCTCCCGGCGGTCCCACAGGGCGAAGGCGAACATGCCGTCGAAGGCGGCCAGGGCCGCCTCGATCCCCCAGGCGGAGACCGCCTCCAGCAGCACCTCGGTGTCGGAATGGCCGCGCCAGGCCATGCTTTCGCCCAGCCGAGCCCGCAGGTCGGCGTGATTGTAGATCTCGCCGTTGAAGCTGATCACCCAGCGCCCGTCATGGGACGTCATGGGCTGGTGGCCCTGGGGCGTCAGGTCGATGATGGCCAGGCGGCGAAAGCCCAGGGCGACGCCGGCATCGTCGTCCACCCAGGCGCCGTCGTCGTCGGGGCCGCGATGGACAAGGGTGGCGGCCATGGCGCGCACCACCGTTTCACGGTCGGGCGTGGCCCGGGTCAGGTCGAGAAAGCCGGCGAAGCCGCACATGATCGCTGGAACGTTCCGCTATGAAATCGCAGGGACCTTAGCCCTTGCGCAGCACCACCACAAGACCGGGAACATCCTCCCCCGCTTCCTGGCGGGTGGAGGCGCGCTCGGCCGAAACCACGGAAAAGCCGTTGGCGGCGGCCACCGCGTCCACATATTCGGGGGCGTGGGCATAGCGGTTCTTGGCGCCCAGTACATAGGAGGCGCAGTCGTCGGCACGCTCCACCGTGAAGGCGAACACGCCGCCGGGCTTCAGGGCCAGGGCGGTGGCGGCCATGATGTCCTCAAGGCCGCCGAAATAGACCAGGACGTCGGCGGCGACCACCAGATCATAGGCGTGAGGGTGGTGCCTCAAGCCGGCGACCAGTTCGCCCACCTCCAGCCCGTCATAGAGGCCGCGGGCCCGGGCCTTGTCCACCATGGCGCCGGACAGGTCGATGCCGTCCAGGCGGGCGGCCAGGGGGCGCAGGACCGGGGCGGCCAGGCCGGTGCCGCAACCCGCGTCGAGCACGTCCAGGTCCTGGCGGCGGTCCAGGGCCTTGTCCATGGCCTGGGCCAGCAGCGCCGGAGCGCGGTAGGCCAGCTTGTCCACCAGGGCGGCGTCGAACTTATCGGCGTAATCGTCGAACAGCTGGCGCACATAGGCGTCCGGCGCGCGGGCGGGGGCTTCGCCGGCGCCGGCCTGGGCCAGCCCGAGGGCGGCGCCGTGGCGGTCCTCGGGGTCCAGTTCCAGGCAACGGCGGAAGGACTTGGCGGCGCGGTTCTTCTCGCCCAGCACCAGCCGGGCCTCGGCGAGACAGTAATGAGCGTGCACCGAATCCGGGGCGGCGGTCACCGCCCGCTCGAAGGCGGCGGCGGCGGCTTCGGGCATGCCCAGCGCCTTGCGGACCAAGCCCAGTTCCAGCCAGCCCGCCATATCGCGGGAATTGATCTTGGTGGCGCGCTCGGCATGCAGCCGGGCCTCGTCGAGGCGCCCCATGCCGCGCAGCGCCGCCGCCAGATTCGCCCGCGTGCCCGCATGGTCACGGCGCAGCTCCGCCGCCCCCGACAGCACCGCCACCGCCCGCTCGTACTGGCCCAGCGAGCCCAGCACCAGCCCGTAATTGTTCAGCGCCACCGCCCAGTCGGGACGAATCTCCAGGGAGCGTTCCAGCATGCGGGCGGCCTCGGCATGATCACCAGTCTGGTGCAGCAGGGTGCCCAGCGTGCACAGGGCCTCGGGATGGCGGGGGGCGACCTTGACCGCTCGCCGCGCATGCTCCAGCGCCTCGGCCTTGTTGCGCCCCAGCCGTCCCAGAAGCTCGGCCAGCCGGGCATTGGCCTCGGCATGATCGGGCTCACGCGACAGGATGGCGCGATAGTGCAAGATGGCACTGTTGTAATTGTCCAGGGCTTCCAGGGCGCGGCCCAGGGCCAGGCGGGGAACCGACTGGTTGGGATCGGCGGCCACCGCCTGGGTCAGATGCTCGGCCGCCCGCCGGGCCTGTCCCTGGGCCAGGGCGATCAGGCCCAGAAGATAATGGGCGCCGCCGAAATCCGGCTTGGACTCGACGATGCTGCGCGCCAGACGCCGGGCCTCGGCGGCATTGCCGTCGTCCCAGGCCGCCATGGCGCGGCCGAACGCCTCTCCGATATTCAGCGGCTTGCTGTTGGCACTCATGGTTTCCCCTCTTTCGTTACAGAATAGGCCGCTCGGCGCAAAGCGAGCAACGCGGGAAAGCGGGGGCGGCGTTTCGGCTTGCGAATGGCAACGATGTCTGTTACATATTGCCCATGGCCAAGAACTGTCGTTTCGCCGTCGCCGTCCACATCACCTCTCTGCTCGCCACCATGGACGGGCAGGCTTGCACGTCGGAGTGGATCGCCGGCTCGGTCAACACCAACCCCGTGGTGGTGCGCCGCCTGCTGTCGGCCCTGGCCAAGGCGGGGCTGGTCAGCTCGACGCGGGGCAGCGCCGGCGGATCGGTGCTGGCCCGGCCCGCTGACCGCATCTCCCTGCTCGATATCCATCGGGCGGTGGACGAGGAGGAGGAGCCGGCCCTGCACAACCAGCCGCCCAATCCGGCCTGTCCGGTGGGGCGCAACATCCAGTCGGTGCTGGTCCGGGTCATGGAACGGGCCGATGCCGCCCGCGACGCGGTTCTGTCCACCACCAAGCTGTCGGAAGTGGTGGGGGCCTTGAAGGTCGAGGGATAAGCCCCTTTTTTGCGAATTAACGTAACAGTAACAGATACCATTACATCTTAGGAGAGCAGCATGACTTCCATCGCCATCGTCTTTCATTCCGGCTACGGCCATACCCAGGTGGTGGCCGAGGCGGTCGCCGCCGGCGCCGCCCAGGTTCCGGGCGCCCAGGTCCATCTGGTTCCGGCCGATCAGGCCGAGGCCAAGGCCGACGTCCTGAACGGCGCCGACGCCATCATCTTCGGCTCGCCCACCTACATGGGTTCGGCCTCGGCCAAGTTCAAAGAGTTCATGGAGTGGAGCTCCAAGACCTGGTACGGCCGGGGCTGGGCCGACAAGGTCGCGGCGGGCTTCACCGTCTCGGCCAGCCAGAGCGGCGACAAGCTGGCCGTCCTGCAGCAACTGTCGGTGTTCGCTGCCCAGCACGGCATGATCTGGGTGGGTTTGGACCTGCTGCCCGGCAACAACAATTCCAAGGGCAGCGTCGAGGATCTCAACCGTCTGGGCAGCTTCCTCGGCGTCATGGCCCAGGCCAATGCCGACCAGGGGCCGGAAGGCGTCACCGAAGCCGACAAGAAGACCGCCGCCCATCTGGGCAAGCGGGTGGCCGAGGCAGCCGCGCGCTGGACCAAGTAATGGATTGATTTGTCATCCCGAACGAAGGGAGGGATCTCCGCCTGGAGCATCGATGCCGAACCGGATCTGCCGGTCCAGGATGAGATCCCTCGCCCCCGTTCGGGATGACGTCAAATGGGTGGCCGAAGCGGCCGCCCCGACTCCGCTTCTCAGGGTTTCAATGTATTGACGGGGGTCAGGTAAGCTACTTACCTTGCCGCCCATGGGGATCAGGGACACCGCCATCACGTGGTGGGGCGAGTTCCGTTCGCGGGAACTCGAGGGCACCTTCGTCGATTCGTCCCGGCAACGTCTGCGGGACGGGGCCTATCTCTGCGTCCTGGCCACCAGCCTGACCAGCCTTGCCTTTGCGCCCCTCGACCTGCTGGCGCTTGAAGGACGCCGGTTGGTGTTCTTCCTGACGGTGCGCCTGGCCATTGCCATCGTGCTGGCCGTCGGGCTGGCCGCCCTGGCGCGGGCCAGGACGTCGCGCATGATCATTGCCGTCACCCATCTGCACCTCTACACCTTCTTTTTCCTCAACGCCCTGGTCTTCGCCCATCCCCTGCTGGATCGCCACGGCGGCATGTTCTTTCCGCTGATCGCCATGTCCATGTTCATGTTCGCGCCGGGACCGCTGCGGCGGGTGGCGCTGCTATGCGCCGTCGGGCCGCTGGTCAGCCTGCTGGCCTGGGCCGAACTGCGCGAGGTGCCGGAAAGCCCGGCCGACATGGCCATCATCACCCTGATGACCGGGGTGGCCTATCTGGTCGGCGCCACCGCCCGCATCCAGTTCGAGCGCATGGGCCGCCGCCAGTTTCTGCTGGTGGAGGGCGAGCGTCAGGCGCGCATCACCCTGCTGGACGCCAAGGAGGCGGCCGAGGCCGGCACGCGGGCCAAGAGCGAGTTCCTGGCGGTGATGAGCCACGAGATCCGTACCCCCATGAACGGCATTCTGGGCATGGTGCGGCTGCTGCTCGACCGGCCGCTGGAGGCAGAGGACCGCGAGCGTCTGGAAATGGTCCACCATTCCGCCGAACTGCTGCTGGGCATCCTGGACAACATTCTGGACCTGTCCAAGGTGGAGGCCGGGCGCATGGAATTCGAACGCTCGCCCTTCAGTCCAGCCCGCACCCTGGCCGGCATCCAGACCCTGCTCTCGGCCCGCGCCCGCGAAAAGGGCCTGGAGCTGTCCCATGCCATTGGCCCGGAGGTCCCCGAATGGGTGGAGGGCGATGGCGGACGCCTGCGGCAGATCCTGCTGAATCTGGCGGGCAATGCGTTGAAATTCACGGATTCAGGCCATGTGCTGATCCGGGTGGGACTGGCCGGCGATGGGTCTGGCCGGCTGGAATTCTCGGTGACCGACACCGGGATCGGTCTTGGCGAGGCCGAGATCGGGCGGCTGTTCCATGCCTTCGCCCAGGCGGATTCCTCCATCACCCGGCGCTTCGGCGGCACGGGGCTGGGCCTGGCCATCTGCCGCCGGCTGGTGGAGGCCCAGGGCGGCGAGATCGGGGTGGAAAGCCGCCCCGGCGTGGGCAGCCGCTTCTGGTTCCGCCTCGCCCTGCCGGCTGGCCGGGCGCCGGCCCTGGGCGCGGTGGATGCTCGGGGCGAGGTGGTTCTTCCCCCTCTCTCGGTGCTGGTGGCCGAGGATAATCCCATCAATCAGAAGGTGGCCCTGGGCTTTCTCACCCAGGCCGGCCATCGCGTCACCGTCGCCGCCAACGGCGCCGAGGCCCTGGCCCTGGCGCGGGACGGCGGCTTCGACGTGGTGCTGATGGACATGCAGATGCCGGTGATGGACGGCCTGGAGGCGGTCTCGCGCATCCGGGCGCTGCCCGCTCCGGCGGGGGACGTGCCGGTGATCGCCCTGACCGCCAACGCCATGCGCGGCGACGCCGAACGGTGCCGGGAGGCGGGCATGAACGCCCATGTGGCCAAGCCGGTGGATCCGGCCATCCTGTTCCGGGTCATCGGCGATGTGCTGGCGGGTGGTCCGGTCGGGGCGACGCCCGCGGCCGGACAGACAGCGCCCTTCGCCGAACTGAGCGCCTATCTGGGGCCGGAGGGCATGACCAGCCTGGTCAGCGCCTTTCTCACCCATGCCGAGGCGGCCTGTCGCATCCTGGCCGAGGAAACCGGCGATCTGCTGCGCCTGCACATGGCGGCCCACGATCTCAAGAGCATGGCCGGGACGGCGGGTTGCGCGTCTCTCGCCGATCTCGCCGCCGCCATCGAGGTCGCCGCCCGCGATGGCCGTGCCGACGAGGTACGCCGGCATATCCAGCCGCTGGGCGAGGTCTGGTCGGCGACCCGCGCAACGCTGGAACAGCGTTTCGGGCGGGCTCAGGAATTGGCCGACAGCACCGTTCCGGCCAGATAGAGCGAGCCGCAGATCAGGATGCGGGCGGGGGCCGAACCGGCCGCCACCAGCTCGGCGATGGCCGCCTCCACCGACGGCGCGGGCTTGGCGTCCAGGCAGAAATGCCGGGTCGCCGCCGTGGCGCCGTCCTCGGCCGACAGGGATGCCGCCTCTCCCGGGATGGCCACGGTGCGCAGGGTGTGAAAGCGCGCCGCCAGGGGTTCGAGATAGCCGTCCACGTCCTTGGTGGACAGAATGCCGAACACGCCCATCAGCGGCTTGTCCCGCCACGAGCGGGCATGCTGGGCGATGGCCTCGGCGGCGTGGGGATTGTGGCCGCCGTCCAGCCACAGCTCCCAGCCCTCGGGCAGCAGGTCGACCAGCGGCCCCTGGGTCAGGCGCTGCAGCCGCGCCGGCCATTCCACCGAGCGGACGCCGAGGCCCAGGGCGCCCGGGGGGAAGTCGGGGAAGGCGGGAACCGGCGCGGTGCGCGACAGGCGCTCGATGCAGGCCAGGGCCAGGGCGGTGTTGCGGTACTGGAACGCTCCGGCCAAGGCGGGGGCGGGCAGGCTCCATTCCACCGACGGGCCGCGATAGATCAGCCCGCCATCGGAGGCGGTGCGGGCGAAGAAGTGCTCGCCCTCCTTGATCAGCGGCACGCCCAGTTCGGTCGAGCGGGCGTCGAGCACCTTGGCGGCTTTGCGGCCTTGCTTGGCCACGACGCAGGCGACGCCGCGCTTCATGATGCCGGCCTTCTCGGCGGCGATGGCCTCGATGCGGCCGCCCAGGAAGCTCTCATGATCCATGGCGATGGGAGTCAGCACGGTCAGCGCCGGGCGCTCGACCACGTTGGTGGCATCCAGCCGCCCGCCCAGCCCGGTCTCCAGGATGCAGATCTCGGCCGGGCTCCGGGCAAAGGCCAGGAAGGCGGCCGCCGTGGTGATCTCGAAGAAGGTGATGGGGTTGCCCCCGTTGGCGGCTTCCACCTCTTCCAGCAAGGCCAGCAATTGCGGGTCCGAGGGCAATGCGCCGGCGATGCGGATGCGCTCGGCGAAGCGCACCAGATGGGGCGAGGTATAGACGTGGGCTCGCAGCCCCGCCGCCTCGAACAGGGCGCGAAGCGTCGCCACCGTCGATCCCTTGCCGTTGGTTCCCGCCACGTGGATGACCGGCGGCAGCCTGTCCTGGGGATTGCCCAGGGCGTCGAGCAGCCCGAGGACGCGCTCCAGGGACAGGTCGATGACTTTGGGGTGCAGCCGGGTCAGGCGGTCGAGAATGCGGTCGATCATGGTCGCTGGATTGGCGTGGCGGCAGGGTCAGGCGCGGTCGGGAATGGTGAAGCTGAAGGTGCTGCCCTGGTTGGGGACGGACACCACCCGAATGCGGCCGCCGTGACGTTCCACGATCTTGCGGCAGATGGCAAGGCCTATCCCGGTTCCCTCATAGAGGCTGAGCGGGTGCAGGCGCTGGAACACCATGAAGATCTTGTCCCAATAGGCTTCCTCGACACCGATTCCGTTGTCGGTGACGGAAAATTCCCAGGTGCCCCCCTGGTGTGCCGCGCTGAGCCGGATTTCCGGCGGCCGATCGGGATGGCGGAATTTGAGGGCATTGCCGATCAGGTGCTGGAACAGGGCCTTCAACTGGTCCGGATTGGCCTGAACCACCGGCAGGCTGCCCAGGCTGACCACGGCGCCCGCCTCGTCCAGCTTGGGCTTCCAGGCCTCCAGAATGGCGGCGACGATCTCGGCGGCATCCACCGGCGGAAAGAACGCGGGACCCTGGTCGACCAGGGTGTATTCCTGCAGCCCCGCCAACTGGTCCCGCATGCGATGGGCCCCCGCCACGGCATAGGCGATGTACTGGTCCGCATCCTCGCCCAGCTTGCCGCGGTAGCGCAGCTCCAGCAATTGCAGGAAGCTGGCGATGGTCCGGGCCGGTTCCTGCAGGTCGTGGGCGGCGACGGTGGTGACCATCTCCAGGTCGGACAGGGCCCGGCGCAGCTTTTCCTCGGCGGAACTGCGCCGGGTGATGTCGCGGCTGATGCCCACCATGCCCATCAGGGTGCCGCCGTTCTCGTGAATGGGCGCCTTGATGGTTTCCAGCAGCACATGCCGCCCATCGGGATAGTCGATCCATTCCTCGTTGGTGGTGGGCCGTCCCGCCGCCATGGCCGCGCGATCCTTGGAGCGGTAGAACTCGGCGACTTCGGGCGGCGCGAACTCGTCGTCGGTCTTGCCGATCATTTCGGCTTCCGGGCGGCCACAATAGGACGCAAAGGCCCGGTTGTAGCCGAGATAGCGTGATTGCGGGTCCTTGAAGAAGATCAGGTCGGGGACCGAATCCATCAGGGTCCGCAGCAGGGCCTGCTCCTTGGCCAGGGCGGTGTAGGGAGTCTGGACGCCCGAGACGAACAGCGCGCCGTAGATCAGCAGATAGGCCAGCGCCTTGCCCAGGTGGCCCGCCAGGTTGAAGAGGTCGCCCACATCGCCGTAAAGGGTCAGCAGCACGCCCGATAGGGCCATAATCCAGGCGGCAGCGGCCAGCTTCAGCTCGTTGGGGTCCCCCGTGCGGCGAAACCGCAGATACATGGCACTGGCGGCCCCCACATAGGCGACGGACAGGACGTATTCCGCGCTGATCTTGAACGGGGTCAGGCCGCTGCCGGGAATGAAGGTCCGGGGGAACCATTCGGGGTGAACCAGCCCGATGGCGACCAGCGTCGTGGTGACCAGCGCGACGCCGCCAAGCCAGAACCGCCGCGTGGCATCACGCCACTGGTGGTCGGTGGTGACGATAACGGCCAGGACCAGCCCCACCGCCATGGCCAGGCGGCCGAGAAGCCACAGATTGATGGCCTTTTCCGGGCTGCTCGGGGTGACCAGATCCGGCATGCCGGCGTAGGAGAGGGTATGGAAGACATCGATGGCCGAAGCCGCCAGGGCGGCCAGACCCAGGATCAGGTTCCGCTGGTTGGGGTCGGTGCGGCGCACCGCCCAGCCGAGCGAGAACACCATCAGCGACACGGTGATGCTGATCAGTTCCAGAGCGGAGTGGATGGCCAGGTAGGATGCCGGGTCGTCGAAGATTCGTCCCGGCGGGACGATGCGCACCGCCAAGCCGCAAAGCGCCGCCGCCGCGACCAGAAGAAGCAGCGGCAGGGCCAGGGAAAGCACGTCCTTTTCAACCCGGTTCAAGGCGGGGACCTCGCAGACACGCCCACAAACGACAATACCGAGGCCCAGGGCCTCGGTATTACCTTCGCGCTAGTATAAGGGGCCGCACCCGGGAATTCCAGTCCCGTGACGCTCCGCTCAGTCCTGATCGACGGCGTCGGGGGTATCGATGGGCAGGGACAGCAGGTCGCCGGCCGCCCCGCGGTTCTTCAACAGCGACAGGATGCGGATCATGGTGGCGCGCAGGTCGCGGCGCGGCACCACCATGTCGACCATGCCGTGCTCCAGCAGGTATTCCGCCTTCTGGAAGCCTTCGGGCAGCTTCTCGCGGATGGTACTTTCGATGACGCGGGCACCGGCGAAGCCGATCACCGCCCCGGGCTCGGCGATGGCGATGTCGCCCAGCATGGCGAAGCTGGCCGAGACGCCGCCGGTGGTGGGATCGGTCAGCAGCACGATATAGGGCAGCCGCTTCTCCTTGACCTTGTCCACCGCCACGGTGGTCCTGGCCATCTGCATCAGCGACAGGATGCCTTCCTGCATGCGGGCGCCGCCCGAGGCGGGAATGACGATCAGCGGCGCATCCTGCAGCACCGCCAGCTCGGCCGCCGCCACGATGCCCTCGCCCACCGCGACGCCCATGGAGCCGCCCTGGAAGTCAAAGTTGAAGCAGGCCGCCACCACGTTCATGCCGCCCATGCGGCCGTGGGCCACCACGATGGCGTCGGTCTCACCGGTCTTGGAACGGGTGTCCTTGAGCCGGTCGGAATAGCGCTTCTGGTCCTTGAACTTCAGCGGGTCGTCGGCGACCTTGGGCAGTTCGATGCGCTGGAACTGGCCGTCATCGAACAGCATGCCGAGGCGCTTCTTGACCGAAAGCCGCAGGTGATGGCCGCAATGCTGGCAGACGTTCAGGGACTTCTCCAGGTCGCGGTGAAAAATCATGTGGCCGCAGCCCGGGCATTTGAGCCACAGGTTGTCGGGCACCTCCTTGGGCGCCACCAGACCGATCAGGCGCTCTTTCAGCGAACGCCGGGTGTTGTCGAGATTGGTCAGCCAATTCATGGAAAATGCTCCTAGTTCCGGGCGCCGCGCACACCGGCGGCCAGGTCTTTGACCAGGGCCAGCGGGGCGGAAACGGCGCCGGGCTTTCCGATATTGTCGGCCAGCACCGAAACGATGGCCGAGCCCACCACCGCGCCGTCGGCGACGCGTGCCACTTCGGCCGCCTGGGCGGGGTCCTTGATGCCGAAGCCGACGCAGACCGGCAGGCCGGTATGGCGGCGGATGCGGGCGACCGCCTCGTCGATGGCCGATTGGGCCGCCGAGGCGGTGCCGGTGATGCCGGCGATGGACACGTAGTAGACGAAGCCCGATGCATTGGCCAGCACCACGGGCAGGCGGGCGTCATCGCTGGTGGGGGTGGTCAGCACGATGAAGTCGATGCCGGCCTGGCGCAGGAACGGCACCAGTTCGTCGGCCTCCTCGGGCGGCAGGTCGACGATGATCAGCCCGTCCACTCCGGCCTTGGCGGCGTCGGCGGCGAATTTCTCCGCACCCCAGGCATAGACGGGATTGTAGTAGCCCATCAGGATGATCGGCGTCTCGGCATCGGTCTTGCGGAAGGCTTCGACCATCTCCAGCGTCTGGCGGAGCGATCCGCCCGCCGCCAGGGCGCGGCCCGCCGCCAGCTGGATAGCGGGGCCGTCGGCCATGGGATCGGTGAAGGGCATGCCCAGCTCGATGATGTCGGCGCCCGCCGCCGGCATGCCGTCGAGCAGGGCCTGGCTGGTGGCGTGGTCGGGGTCGCCGGCGGTGATGAAGGTCACCAGGGCGGCGCGGTTCTCGGCCTTGAGCTTGGCGAAACGCTTGGCAATGCGCGACATCAGACGAGTCCTCCCAGGTGCTCGTCGCCCAGCGCCTTGGCGATGGTGCTGACGTCCTTGTCGCCGCGTCCGGACAGGTTGACCACCATCAGGTGGTCCTTGGGCAGGGCGGGGGCGATCTTCGAGGCGTAGGCGATGGCGTGGCTGGATTCCAGCGCCGGAATGATGCCCTCCAGGCGGGTGCATTGCTGGAAGGCGGCCACGGCCTCGTCATCGGTGACCGAGACGTATTCCACCCGGCCGCTTTCGTGCAGCCAGGAATGTTCGGGCCCGATACCGGGATAGTCGAGGCCTGCCGAGATGGAATGGGCCTCGGCGATCTGGCCGTCGGCATCCTGCAGCAGATAGGTGCGGTTGCCGTGCAGCACCCCCGGCTTGCCGCCGGTCAGGCTGGCGGCGTGCAGCTTGTCCAGGCCGTGACCGGCCGCTTCGACGCCGATGATGCGCACGCTGCTGTCGTCGAGGAAGGGATGGAACAGGCCCATGGCGTTGGAGCCGCCGCCGATGCAGGCCACCAGCGAATCGGGCAGGCGGCCTTCCTGGGCCTGCATCTGCTCGCGCGCTTCCTCGCCGATCACCGACTGGAAGTCGCGGACCATGGCGGGGTAGGGGTGCGGCCCGGCCACCGTGCCGATCAGGTAATAGGTGTCGGCGACGTTGGAGACCCAGTCGCGCAACGCGTCGTTCATGGCGTCCTTGAGGGTCGCGGCGCCGCTGGTGACCGGACGGACCTCGGCGCCCAGCAGCTTCATGCGGTAGACGTTGGGCATCTGCCGCTCGATGTCGGTGGAGCCCATGTAGATGACGCATTGCATGCCGAACAGGGCGCAGACGGTGGCGGTGGCCACGCCGTGCTGGCCGGCCCCGGTCTCGGCGATGATGCGCTGCTTGCCCATGCGCCGGGCCAGCAGGATCTGGCCGATGCAGTTGTTGATCTTGTGGGCGCCGGTGTGGTTGAGGTCCTCGCGCTTCAGGAACACCTTGGCGCCGCCGAAGGCCTGGGTCAGGCGCGGCGCGAAGTACAGCGGATTGGGGCGTCCCACGTATTGGGACAGCAGCCGGCGGAACTCGGCCTGGAAGGCTGGATCGGCCTTGGCCGCGGCGTAGGCCTTCTCCACCTCGAGAATGAGGGGCATCAGGGTTTCGGCCACGTAACGGCCGCCGAAGATGCCGAAATGGCCGCGTTCGTCGGGACCCGCGCGGTAGGTGTTCAGGCTTTGCATGGCGTTGTTTCTGGACCTTGGGCGGCGGAAAGGCGCCAATAAAGCAGAAAGCGCCGCCCCTGAGGAGAGATTTTGTGGTGAGGACGGTTTTCTTGGCCGGTCCGGCGGTCGCCGCGCCGCCGGACCGGCGGGGAACCTCGGGCTGCATGCCGCGACATGGGGTTATCCGCTGAGTTGAAGGCGCGTTCTCGCCAAGCGAGTGGAAAGAAATTTTAAACGAAAGAAATACGAAGATACACGGAGCGTGTTGATTTGTTATTATCCTGTTGATATCTATTCTCATGACAGGGTGTGCGGGAACTACGTCGTAAGGGGGGGGTAGGCGAGTGAGTAGCAGGACCATTCAGCCATCGGGAAAAGAGCGGACTTTCGCCGAGGACGAAATCATCGTCAGCAAGACCGATACCAAAGGGCGTCTCACCTATGTGAACGACGTGTTCCTCAGCGTTTCGGGCTTCACCGAGGCCGAACTGATCGGCCAGCCGCACAGCATGATCCGGCATCCCGAGATGCCGCGCTGCGTGTTCAAGCTGCTGTGGGACACCATCGCCTCGGGCAAGGAACTGTTCGCCTATGTGGTCAATCTGGCCAAGACCGGCGAGCATTACTGGGTCCTGGCCCACGTCACCCCGGATTTCGGTCCCGACGGCCAGATCGTCGGCTACCATTCCAATCGCCGCGTGCCGCGTCGCGACGCGCTTGCCAAAGTTCAGCCCCTGTACCAGAGCCTGCTGAAGATCGAGGAGGCCGCCGCCGACCGCAAGCAGGGCATGGAGGCGGCGTTCGCCGCCCTGGTCGACCAGTTGAAGCGCGAAGGAAAGCCCTATGCAGAATTTGTCCTCGGTCTCTAAGGCCCGGCGGGCCTGCCAGATCACCTTCGGGCTGGCCCTTGCCCTGGTTCTCGTCGCCCTGCTGCTGCAGAACTGGGTGGCGGCGGGCTTTGCCGTGGTCCTGGCCATCCCGGCCTGGATCCCCGTCGGCCTGCTCAACCGCAGCAACGCCAGCATCGAAAAGGCCGCCCAGGTCTGCGCCGCCGCCGCCCAGGGCAATCTCGGCGTCCGCATCATGGACATCAAGGGCCAGGGCAATATCGGCCAGATGCTGCGCTCCATCAACCGGCTGCTGGACCTGACCGAGGCCTATTGCCGCGAATCCCAGGCGGCCATGGAGCACGCCAACCAGCGGCAGTACTTCCGCAAGATCATTCCGACCGGCTTGCGCGGCGACTTTGCCCGCTATGCCGGGATCATCAACACCTCCCTGGATCTGATGAAGGGGCGGGACGCCGACGCGTTGAACTTCGCCGAGCAGAATGTCCGTGTCCTGGTGCAGGAGGTGTCGTCCGCCTCGACCCAGCTGCGCCAAAGCTCGGACCGGCTGATGAACAACGCCACCCAGACCGTCGAGCAGGCCATGACCTCGGCCGCCGCCGCCGAGGAGGCCTCGGTCAACGTCCAGTCGGTGGCCGGCGCCGCCGAGGAGCTTGCCGCGTCTTTCGGCGAGATCAACATGCAGACCACCCGCGCCACGGCCATTTCGTCCGAGGCCATGGTCACCGCCCAGCGCACCGACCAGACGGTGCAGGACCTGGGTCATGCCGCCGCCCAGATCGGCTCGGTGCTGTCCCTCATTCAGGACATCGCGTCGCAGACCAATCTGCTGGCGCTCAACGCCACCATCGAGGCGGCGCGGGCGGGCGAGGCGGGGAAAGGTTTTGCCGTGGTGGCCAACGAGGTCAAGACCCTCGCCAACCAGACCGCCCGGGCCACCGAGGAAATCTCGGCCCATGTCAGCCAGATCCAACTGGCCTCGGAAGGCGCCGCCGCCGCCATCCGCGAGATCGCCCAGATCGTCGGCACCATCCAGGAGACCTCCACCGCCGTGGCCGGCGCCGTGGAGGAGCAGAACGCGGTGACCATGGAAATCTCGCGCAATGTCCAGGAGGCCGCTACCGGCACCGCGTCGGTGTCCGAGGCGGTGGCCTATGTGAAGGATACCGCCGAGACCACCGACCAGGAGGCCCGCGAGATCTCCGCCGCCGCCGCCAGCCTGGCGGCGCGGGCCGACGACCTGGAAGCCCAGATCGGCGGCTTCATCGCCAAGATCAAGGGGCAGGCCGCCTGATTGTTTCCCCTCTGCCGCATGCCCATGTATGGGGCTGCGGCAGAGAGGAGATGCGCCCATGACCGATCCCGTCATCGCCCAGAAGGCGCCCTATCCCGTTACCGTCGAGGCGGGCAAGACTTACCACTGGTGCGCCTGCGGCCGCTCCAAGGCTCAGCCCTTCTGCGACGGCAGCCACAAGGGAACCGGCCTCGCCCCGGTGGCCTATACGCCGGACAAGGCGGGCACCGCTTATTTCTGCGGCTGCAAGGCCAGCAAGGCGCCGCCGCTCTGCGACGGAACCCACAAGACGCTGTGATCGCTTGCCCGCGCTCCGCCATCGGGGTAAACCGGGGGACGGCAATGGCGGGGGCTTCATGAAAAAAGTCGGTGTGATCGGCGGAGGGGCATGGGGAACGGCATTGGCGCTGACCGCCCGGCGGGCGGGGCGCGACGTGGTGCTGTGGGCCCGCGAGCCCCAGGTGGTGGACGACATCAATGTCCGCCACGTCAACTCCGACTTCCTGCCCGGAATCGATCTCGATCCCGCCTTGCGCGCCACCGTCGATCTGGCCGATGCGGCCGATGCCGACGCGGTGCTGCTGGTGTCGCCCGCCCAGCACCTGCGCGCCGCCGCCCGCGCCCTGGCGCCGCACTGGCGGGCCGGTGTTCCCGCCGTCATCTGTTCCAAGGGCATCGAGCTGTCCACCTGCGCCCTGATGCAGGATGCAATCGCGGCCGAACTGCCCCAGGCGCCCATCGCCGTGTTGTCCGGCCCCACCTTCGCCATCGAGGTGGCGCGGGGCCTGCCCACCGCCATCACCCTGGCCTGCGCCGCGCCCGAACTGGGCCGCAAGCTGGTGGAGGCACTGGGCACCGCCAGCTTCCGCCCCTATCTGTCCGACGATCTGGTGGGGGCTCAGATCGGGGGCGCCGTCAAGAACGTGCTGGCCATCGCCTGCGGCATCGTCGAGGGGCGCGGCCTGGGCGACAATGCCCGCGCAGCCCTGATCACCCGCGGGCTGGCCGAGATGACCCGCCTGGCCATGGCCAAGGGCGGGCGGCCCGAGACCCTGATGGGCCTGTCGGGTCTGGGCGACCTGATCCTCACCGCCTCGTCCACCCAGTCGCGCAACTATTCCTGGGCTTCGCCCTGGGCGAGGGCCGCGCCCTGGCCGACATCCTGGGCGAGCGCCATTCGGTGACCGAAGGCGTCTACAGCGCCGGCGCCGTGGTCGACATGGCCGGGCGCACCGGGGTCGAGATGCCCATCTCGGCGGCGGTGATGCGGTGATCAATGGTGGCCAAAGCTTGGACGACGCCATCCGCGCCCTGCTGTCGCGGCCGTTCCGCAACGAAGGATTATAGCCATGCGCTCACTTGCCCCCGCTTTGCTGTGCCTGCTGGCTCTTGGCGGCTGCGCCGAGAATCCCACCGAGGGGGCGTTGTGGGGCGCCGGGGCCGGTGCGGTGGTCGGCGGCGGCATCGGGCGGGCGGCGGCCATTGGCGCGCCCCATCTGGCCAGCACCTTCACCCCCGTGGGCGCCGTGGCTGGCGCGGCGGCGGGCACCATGATCGGCGGCTATTTCGATCCGCACCCCAACCGGCTGTGGTCGGCGGCGACCGTCGAGGCGGCGGAGAGCGGCAAGGAAGCCCGTTGGGCGGCCCGCGGCCTGGAGGGCGCGGTGCTGCCTCTGGGCGAGGGCTGGGCCGATGGCGGCGGGCGGGCCTGCCGCCGGTTGATCCAGTCGGCCCAGAAGACCGGCGAGGCCGATAGCGCCTATTCCCGCCAGGTGGTGGCCTGCCGGCTGGTGGACGGCACCTGGGAAGTGGTGCTGCCCCCCGAGGACGAGCCCAAGAGCTAAAAATCGTTCTCACTCAGAGACTTGTCCCCCAGAGTCGAGCTTGACGGGGGCGGGGGGCTTCGGCATGCTGGCCCCCAAGCTGGAACACAAGCAAGGACGTGAAATCCATGACCAAGTCGGAGCTGATCGCCCGCCTGGCCGAGGCCAATCCCCATCTCTATCAGCGGGATGTGGAGCGCATCGTCACCACCATCTTCGACGAGATCGCCTCGGCGCTGGCCCGGGGCGACCGGGTCGAGCTGCGGGGCTTCGGCGCCTTTTCGGTGAAGAAGCGCGATCCGCGCGTCGGTCGCAATCCCCGCACCGGCGAAACGGTGTCGGTGGACGGCAAGGCGGTTCCCTTCTTCAAGACCGGCAAGCAGCTGCGCGAGAAGCTTAACGTCGGCGGCGGATCGTGAGGCTGTTCGCCTGGATCATCGGCCTTCCCTTGGCCGTTCTGGTGACGGTGTTCGCCGTCGCCAACCGGGCGGAGATTCGTTTCGACCTGTGGCCCCTGCCGTTCGGTGTCGACCTGCCCGCCTATCTGGCGGTGCTGGTGCCGCTGGGCCTGGGCCTGACCGCCGGGTTCCTGCTGGGCTGGACCTCGGGGCTGAAGGCCCGCCTGCGCGCCGGGTCGCTGCAGCGCAAGCTGGCCGCCGCCGAAAAGACCCAGTCTCAAGTCTGAGGTAGATACCCCGTGATCAATCCCGTCTATGTCGCCATCGACACCACCGAAGCCGCCCGCGCCATCGCCCTTGCCGAACGCCTGAAGGGGCAGGTCGGCGGCTTCAAGCTGGGCCTGGAATACTTCACCGCCAACGGCCCCGCCGGCATGGAGGCGGTGTCCGGCCTGGGCATGCCGCTGTTCGTCGATCTCAAGCTGCACGATATTCCCAATACCGTGGCCGCCGCCATGAAGGGCGTGGTGCGCCTGGGCGCCGCCATCACCACCATTCACGCCTCGGGCGGCGCCGCCATGATCCGCGCCGCCGTGGACGCGGCCAATGACGAGGCGGCCAAACTCGGCATCGCTCCGCCCGCCGTGGTGGCGGTGACCGTGCTGACCAGCCTGGACCAGGCCGGGGCCGAGCAGGTGGGCTTTGAGCGTCCGGTGCTGGATCAGGTCAAGCGTCTGGCCACCCTGGCCCAGGACAGCGGCGCCGCCGGCATCGTCTGCTCGCCCCTCGAGGTGGAGGCGGTGCGCGCCCTGTGTGGTCCCGATTTCAAGCTGGTCATTCCCGGCATCCGCCCCGCCTGGAGCGAGGCCGGCGACCAGAAGCGCTTCCTTACCCCCGCCGAGGCCCGCGCCAAGGGCGCCGACGTGCTGGTGATCGGGCGCCCCATCACCGCCGCCGCCGATCCGGCCGAGGCAGCCGGGCGGATCAAGGCTGAACTGGGGCTGTAGCACCATGCCGGTCGAGGTCAAGATCTGCGGCATCACCGATGAAGACGCTATGGACGTGGCCATCGAGGAGGGCGCCGATTACGTCGGTCTGGTGTTCTTTCCCCCCAGCCCCCGCAACGTCACCCCGGACCGTGCCGCCGAACTGGTGGAGTTCGCGCCCGGTGACGTGACCAAGGTCGGCCTGTTCGTCGATCCCGACGATGCCACCCTGGACACGGTGCTGACCCGGGTGCGGCTCGACCTGCTGCAACTGCATGGGCACGAGACCCCCGAGCGGGTCGAGGCCATCCGCCTGGAATACGGCCTGCCCGTCATGAAGGTGCTGTCGGTGTCGGACGCCGCCGATCTTGACGCCGCCGAGCCCTATCTGGCGGTGGCCGACCGCCTGCTGTTCGACGCCAAGCCGCCTAAGGGCGCGGTCCTGCCCGGCGGCAACGCGGTCAGCTTCGACTGGTCCATCCTGACGGGGCGCAAATGGGGCCTGCCCTGGATGCTGGCCGGCGGCCTGACCCCCGCCAACGTGGCCGAGGCGGTCCGCATCAGCGGTGCCGCCGCCGTCGACGTCTCGTCGGGGGTGGAAAGCGCCCCCGGCATCAAGGATTCCGACAAGATCCGCGCCTTCATCAAGGCGGCCCGGGGCGGCCGCCCGTAGGGGCTGCCTTAGGATTTATTGCTTCGCAATTGGGCTTTGCCCAAACCCACCGGGGAGAACCCCGGCCCCCTTTTTTCTTATAAATTCAGGGGAGGTTTGGAGGCGGAAGCCTCCAAATGGGGGCTGGGGCGATAGCCCCAGGATCTGATCCCTCCTAAGCCTCCACCAGTTCCGCCAGCCGGTCGGTGCAGACCACCCGGTTGCGGCCTTGGTGCTTGGCGCGGTACAGGGCGGCGTCGGCGGCGGCCACCAGGTCTTCGGCCCGGCGTTCGTCCGACGGCGTGAAGGCGGCGGCGCCGATGGACAGGGTGACGCGCTCGGCGGTCAGGCTGGCGCCGTGGGGCAGGTTCAACTCGCGGATGGCCTCCATGATGCGGTCGGCCACGTGCAGCGCGCCCTCCAGGGCGGTGTTGGGCATGATCACCGCGAATTCCTCGCCGCCATAGCGGGCGGCCAGATCGGACGGCCGGAAGACCTGCTGGTCCAGGACTGCCGCCACCGATTTCAGGCAGGCGTCGCCCTTCTGGTGGCCGTAGGTGTCGTTGTAGAGCTTGAAATGGTCCACATCGACCAGCAGGACGGCCATGCTGGTGCCTTCGCGCTGGTTGTGCAGCCACTCGGCCTCCAGCTTCTCGTCGAAGGAACGGCGGTTGGCCAGCCCGGTCAGCCCGTCCTTGACCGCCAGGCTTTGCAGCGCCATCTGCGCCAGCTTCTGCTCGGTCTGGTCGCGCAGGGTCTCCACCACCGCCAGCAGGGTGCCGTCCTCGTCGAAGATGGGGCCGGCATCCACGGCCAGATACAGCCGCTTCTTGACCTGGGGCATCACGCACCAGTTTTCGGCCCTCAGCCCCTGGGTGCTGTCGCCGGGCTCGGCATGGGTGACGTAAAGCTCATCCATGGAGTCCGGCCGGTCCAGCAGGACCAGATCGGCCAGACAGTGGCGCTCCTGGTCGTAGAAGGCCCGCCAGTGCTCGGATGTGCCGATCACTTCGTGGGCGGGCACGCCGGTCAGGCGCTCGCAGGCCTTGTTCCAGATGATCACCCGCCGTTCGGCATTGAGCACGAAAGTGGGCACGACAAGATGCTGCATCAGCCGCACGGCAAAGACGTGCGCGGATTCGGTATTGCGTGAGGTGGGCACTGCTCCCCCCGTATGACGTTCATGGCCGGCCGCTTCTGTGGCGGTCCTGGCAGCTCCCTTGATTCCAATCATGCATGGAAGTGGCATCTGATTCCACCGCTACGATTGCCAATGGTTCTAATGCCCGTCACCTCCCGCGCTGGGATGGCGGACCGGCTGCAGCAGCGGCAGCAGCAGCAGCCCCAGGGCGAAGACCGCCGCCATCAGCATCAGGACGTCGCCGAAGGCCATGGTCATGGCCTCGCGCCGCGCCAGTTGCGACAGGAGCTTGAGGGCGGCCCGGTCGGCGCCGCCGTCCAGCAGGGGCTGAAGCCGGGCCGACAGGCCCTCCAGCATGCCGGTGGCGGCGCCCCGGGCGGCGGTCAGGGTCTCCGAGAGCCGCAGGAGATGCAGGTCAAGCCGGTGGGTCAGGGCGGTATTGATGGCCGCCAGACCGATGGCGCCGCCCAGGTTGCGCATGAGATTGTAAAGGCCCGAGGCGTTCTGGACCTTGTCCTGGGGCAGGTGCCCCAGCGCCACGGCGTTGATGGGCACGAAGCAGAACATCAGCGACAATCCGCGCACCGCCTGGGGCAGGAACATCTCCCAATAGCCCCATTCCGAGGTCAGGGCGCTGTTCAGCCACAGCCCGCCGCCGAACAGGGCGAGGCCCATGCCCAGCATGTAGCGCAGGTCCACATGGCGGGCCAGATTGCCGGCCAGGGGCGCCGACAGCGCCTGGAAGGCGCCGGTGACCATCATGGTCAGGCCGATTTCCAGGGCGGAATAGCCGCGCACCCGCCCGAGATAGAGGGGGATGACATAGACCGAGCCGTATAGGCCAATGCCGATGATGAAGGAGTACAGGCAGCCCACGGCGAAATTGCTGTCGGAGAAGGCGCGCAGGTCGACCACCGGATGCTCGGACGTCAACTCGCGCCAGACGAAGCCCAGCCCGGCCAGGAGCGAGATCAGCGACACCAGCACGATGCGGCGGTCTTCGAACCAATCGTCGCCGGGGCCTTCTTCCAGCACGTATTGCAGGGCGCCCAGGAACACCGCCACCAGGGCGATGCCCGCCATGTCGAAGCCCTTCAGCATGTGAAGCCGCGGTTCTTCCTTGCGGCCGAACAGGTAGACCAGGGTGGCCACCAGCACGCCCGGTACCACATTGACCAGGAACAGCCAATGCCAGCTCCAGGTCTCGGTCAGCCAGCCGCCCAGGGTGGGGCCGATGGTGGGGGCCATGGTGGCGGTCAGGCCGATGACCACCGACATGGTGGCCTGCTGGCGGGGCGGGAAGATCATGTAGGAGGTGGCGAACACCGTGGGAATCATGGCGCCGCCCAGGAATCCCTGGATGGCGCGGAAGGCGATCATGGATTCGATGCTCCACGACACGGCGCAGGCCGCGCTGGCCACCGTGAAGGTAACGCAGGAGGCGAAGAACAGATAGCGGGTCGACACCACCCGGGCCAGCCAGCCCGACAGCGGGATCATCACCACCTCGGCAATGAGGTAGGAAGTCTGCACCCAGCTGATCTCCTCGGCCGAGGCCGAGATGCCCGCCTGAATCTGGGCGATGGAGCTGGCCACGATCTGGATGTCGAGGATGGCCATGAACATCCCCACCACCATGGCCATGAAGCCGACCCAGTCACGGGGCGTCACCACCCGGTCATGGGGGTTGAGGGGCGGCGTGGTCATTTCCCCTGGTCCCGGGTGTCCACCTTGACCACCACCGACAGGCCGGGCCGCAACTGTCCCGCCAGCGGGCTGTCCTGGTCGACCCGGATGCGGACGGGGATGCGCTGCACCACCTTGGTGAAGTTGCCGGTGGCGTTTTCGGGAGGCAGCAGGCTGAACTTGGCGCCCGACGCCGGGGCGAAGCTGTCGACGCTGCCGCCGATCACCGCGCCGGGAAAGGCGTCGACCTTGATCTCCACCCGGTTGCCGGGCGTCATGCGGCCGATCTGGGTTTCCTTGAAATTGGCGTCGATCCAGACATTGCCCAGGGGCACCACCGCCAGCAGCGTCTGACCGGGGCGCACATACTGGCCGTCGCGCACCGCCCGGTTGCCGATCACCCCGTCGACGGGGGAGCGGATGGTGGTGGCTTCCAGCTCGGTCTCGGCGACCACCAGGGTGGCCTTGGCCTGCTCCAACTGGGCCAGGGCTACGTTGCGCTCGGAGGCCAGCACCGAAAGCTGGCGCCGCGCCGCCTGCAAGCCCGCCCCCGATCCGGTCAGCCCGGCCTCGGCGCGGGCGGCGTCGGCCTGGGTGATGTCGAAGCGCTGGCGGCTGACGTAATCCTCGCGCACCAGGGCGCGGGAGCGCTCGTAATCGGCCTTGGCCCGCACCATTTCGGCCCGCGCGGCGGAGATGGACGCGCCGGACTGGGTGATGACGGCTTCCTGCACCGCCACCCGGTCGTCGATCTGAATCAGTTGGGCGAGGCGGGCCTTGACCTGGCCGGCGGCCTCGTCGAGGCGGGCGCGGTAATCGCGCTCGTCGATGCGCACCAGCACGTCGCCCTTGGCCACGGCGCGGTTGTCGCGGGCCAGCAGTTCCACCACGTGTCCCGCCACCTTGGGCGAGATGGTGGTGATGTCGCCGTCCACATAGGCGTCGTCGGTGGATTCCATCCAGCGCCATTCCTGGGACCAGCGATAGGCGCTCCAGCTTCCGAAGGAGACCAGGACGAGGGCGGCGGCGATGGCGATGGGTTTTTTCATGGGAGTTCCAAAACTAAACCGTTCAGTTCAGTTTATAGCCGGGCAAGGCCGGCGGAGTCAATGGGCACGAGGTTTCTGTTGCTGCAACAGTATTGTTCCAATGGCGGTGATTGTTGAATTTACCTCCAGGGCCTATGTGTTGATCCAGTGACGCCCTTCACCTGGAGAACGACCATGACCCTCCGCCTTCGTCCCTCCGCCCAGCGCGGGCATGCCAATCACGGCTGGCTGGACAGCCGCCATACCTTCTCGTTCGCCGACTATTTCGACCCGGCCCAGATGGGCTTTCGGGCGCTTCGGGTGATCAACGAGGATTGGGTGGCGCCGCAAACGGGCTTCGACACCCATCCCCACCGCGACATGGAGATCCTCACCTATGTGATCGCCGGGGCGGTGGAGCATAAGGACAGCACCGGAGCCCACGGCATCACCCGCCGGGGTGAGATTCAGGCCATGACCGCCGGCACCGGTATCCGCCATTCCGAGATGAACCCCCTGGCCGACCAGATTCTGCATCTGCTGCAGATATGGATTCTGCCCGAGGCGCAGCGCCTGACTCCCGGCTACAGCCAGACGGTGTTCGACGACGAGTCCAAGCGCGACCGGCTGCGGCTGATTGCGTCGCGGGACGGCCGGGACGGCTCGTTGGTCCTACATCAGGACGTGGCCATCCACGCCAGCATCCTGAGCCCCGGGCATACCCTCTCCCACCAATTGGTGGCGGGGCGCGGCGCCTGGGTCCAGGTTGTCGCCGGCACTTTGGTGCTCAACGGCCAGGTGCTGGCCGCCGGTGACGGCGCCGCCATGGAGGACGAGGCGATGCTGACCCTGACCAGTGAAAGCGGCGCCGAGTTCCTGCTGTTCGATCTGGCGTGAGCGCCCTATTGGGCTATCGCCCAAGCCCATCCGGGGCGATGCCCCGGTCCCCCTTTTGATTCATGAATGAAAGGGAGGCTTGGAAGCGTTGCCTCCAACCGGGGATCGGGGCGGGAGCCCCAAGGGACCTCCAAAACAAAACCCCCGCCGGTGGCCCGGCGGGGGCTCGTTTGGTCCGGATACGGGCCGCTTAGTGCAGCTTGCCCGGCAGGTCCTTGATGGCATTATCGACCAGCGAGCCGGTCTGAGCTGCCGACAGGCTCTCGCCGATGACCTTCTGGGCGGCGCCGATGGCGACGTCCACGGCCAGGTTCTGGACTTCCCGAACCGCCTGGGCTTCGGCCTGGGCGATACGGTCCATGGCCATCTGCTCGCGGCGCTTCATGGAAACCTCGAGATCCTTGGCCGCCTGCTTGGCGAGGCGCTCGGCCTCGGCCTTGGCGTGGGCGATGATCTCTTCGGCTTCCTTCATGGCGTCACGCTGCTTGCGCTGATAGGTGGCCAGCATTTCCTGGGCCTCCTCACGCAGCTTGTGAGCCTCGTCCAGACGGGACTTGATCTTGGCCGAGCGGGCGTCCAGGGCGGCGGCGATGGCGCGCGACACCGGCTTGAAGGCCAGAGCCACCACCAGGATGAAGGCGACGTCCACCCAGAAATGGGGCTCGGTGTAGAACGCACCATGAGCGGCGGCGTGGGCGGCGTCGGCGGCGTAAGCGACGGAAATCATTTGCCGTGCTCCTTGAGGGCGGCGGCGACGGCGGCCTCGAGCCGGGTGTTGTCGGCCGGGCTGCCCACCAGGCGGGCGATGGTCGCGCCGGCAACGTCGAGGGCGACGTCACGGACATTGGCCAGAGCCTTGTCCTTGGCTTCGGCGATGCGGGCCTCGCCGGACTTGACCTGATCGGCCAGACGGGCAGCCAGCTCCCGATTGCGGGTCTCGGCGTCGGCCGCCAGGCGGTCCGAGGCTTCCTTGATCACCGACTGGGCGTGGGCGCGGGATTCGGCCAGGGCCTTTTCATAGGCGGCCACGGCGGCCTCGGCCTCGGCCTTCAACTGGGCGGCCTTGTCGAGGTTGTCGTCGATCTTGCGCTGACGCTCGTCGAGAACGGCGCCGATCTTGGGCAGGGCCACCGTCGACATCACGAAGTACAGGGTGACGAAGGTGAGCGCCAGCCAGAACAGCTGCGGCGCGAAGAAGGTGGGATCGAATTGAGGCATCCCAAAGCTCCCAAACGGGGAAGGCCCGAAAAAACTAAGCGGAGCGGCCGGTGAACCGCGGCAAGGCGCAATCTCTGCGTCCTGCCGCGGACCCTACCGTTCCGTCGGATACGTCTTCGCGATTAGGCGAAGAGGACCATCAGAGCGACGACCAGGGCGAACAGCGCGATCGCCTCGGTCACCGCGAAGCCGATCCAGCCGTACAGCTCGACATTGGCCTTGGCGGAGGGGTTGCGGCCAACGGTGGCGATCAGGTTCGCCCAGATGTTGCCCACGCCGATACCCGAACCGATCATGCCGATAGCAGCCAGACCGGCACCGATGAACTTAGCAGCGCTCGCTTCCATTTACTCAACTCCTTCAAGACAAAACGGAACAGATGAAACTTGAAACGTTCCCGCCGGCAAACCGCCCGGCCAGCCACTTAGTGCATGTGGATGGCGTCGTGCAGATAGATGCAGGAGAGGATGGTGAACACATAGGCCTGCAGCAGCGCGATACCGAATTCCAGCACCGTGATGGCTGACAGGAAGGCGAAGGGAACCGCGCCAGGGATCAGGTAGAACGCGCCCAGCGACACCACGAACCCGCCCATGACCTTGAGGATGATGTGACCCACGGTCATGTTGGCGAAGAGACGGACGGCGAGGCTGAAGGGGCGCGAGAAGTACGAGATCAGCTCGATGGGGATCAGGATGACCGCCGTCGCGATGGGCGCGCCGTGCGGGAAGAACATCCGCAGGTAATGGGTGCCGTGGCGGGCGAAGCCGATCACCGTGACGCCGACGAACACCACCAGCGCCATGGCGAAGGTGACGATCACGTGGCTGGTATAGGTGAAGCCGATCACCGGGATCGGCATCATGCCCAGCAGGTTGCCGAACAGCACGAACATGAACAGCGAGAAGATGAAGGGGAAATACTTCCGCCCTTCCTGGCCCACGTTGTCGCGCAGCATTCCGGCGATGAATTCGTAGAACACCTCGGCCATGGACTGCCAGCGGCCGGGCACCAGGGCGCGCGACCGGACCGACAGGGTCAGGAACAGGGTGATCAGGCAGATGGACAGCACCATCATGGCAGAGGAATTGGTGAACGAAATGTCCACGCTCCCTACCTTGAGCGGAACCAACGGCTGGATCTTGAATTGCTCGATCGGATTAGCCACCGCTTTGCCTCTCTCAATGGTCCTTCGCCGGATCCTCTCCGGCACCCTCGGCTCTCCGCTGCGCTTGGCCCAGGCCCACCGTCTCGTCCATGCCCCGCATAAGGCGGTACACATTCATGACGCCGGACGCTCCGCCAAGGAGCAGGAAAACCACCATCAGCCAGGGGGCCGTCTTCAGCCAGGCGTCCAACGCCCAGCCGATGCCGGTCCCCACCAGCACGCTTACCACCAACTCGGCGCCGATGCGCATCCCCAGGCCCATCCCGGAGGGCGTTCCACGCCGTTCCGGTCCGCGACCCGAGTCCTCTTCCTCCCGAGCGCGCGCAGCGCGCAGACGGGCGTCGAGGTCATCGAAAGACGGGGGAGTCTCGTGGTCAGCCATAGGGTCGGTCCTCGAATTCCCCCTTCTGGCCCTTTGGTGCCAAAAGCGCGGGCACCATAAGGTCTGGCCCCACCCGTGTCAAGGACTCAAACCGGCTCGGCCAGCATGCTGATTTGCATTGGGAAATCAGGGGATTTGCCGCATCGCGCCGCCTCGGTTGCTGCAATGCGGCAAGATTTTTCCCACCCGAGGGGGTGGCGTCCGGCGGGATTCTCCTTTCTCCCGCCGGACGGGGCGGTCCGTCTATTGCGATCCGATGTCAACACGACGAGGCGGAGGCGGCCCGGACGCCGGACAGGAACTCCCCGAGGGCACCGCGCAGGGTATCGGTCTGGCGGTGCAGGGCGCCGGCGGCGTCGAGCACGTGCAGGGCGGCGGCGTTGCTCTCCTGGGCGCCGTCGCTGACCCCGGCGATGTTGCCCGCCACCTCGCTGGTCCCCACATGGGCCTGCTGGATGTTGCGGGAAATCTCCTGGGTGGCCGCGCCTTGCTCCTCCACCGCCACGGCGATGGCGCCCGAGATCTCGTTCATGCGTTCGATGGTCCGGGCGATGTTGGCGATGGCCTCCACCGCCTGATCGGTGCGGTCCTGCACCTGATTGATCTGGGCGGTGATCTCCTCGGTGGCCCGGGCGGTCTGGTTGGCCAGGGTCTTGACCTCGTTGGCCACCACGGCAAAGCCTTTTCCGGCCTCGCCCGCCCGCGCCGCCTCGATGGTGGCGTTGAGCGCCAGCAGATTGGTTTGCGAGGCGATGTCGTTGATCAGGCTGACCACGTCGCCGATGCGGCCCGCCGCCTCGGCCAGGCCGCGCACCAGATCGGTGGTGGTGGCCGCCTCGCTGGCGGCGTCCTGGGCGATGGCGCTGGCCAGGCTGACCTGGGAGCCGATTTCCCGCGAAGAGGCCGACAGTTCCTCCGACGCCGCCGCCACGGTGGAGACGTTGGCCGCCGCCTGTTCGCTGGCCGCCGCCACGGCGCTGGACTGGCGCACCGTCTGCTCGGACACCGAGGACATGCCCTGGGCGCTGGCCTGCAATTGCGTGGCGGCGGAGGCCACGACGCCGATCACCTCGCCGACCTTGTTCTCCAGGTCGTCGGCCATGCGGTGCAGCGACTGCCGCTGCTCCACCTTGGCCCGCGCCTCGGCCTCGGCCTGGTCCTGGCGCAATTGCAGGATCTTGAGGGCGTTCTCCTTGAACACCTCGACGGCGCGGGCCATGGCCCCGATCTCGTCGCCCCGCCGGACCGAGGGAATTCGGGTGGAAAGCTCGCCGTCGGCCAGGGCGGTCATGGCGCCGGTCATGGCCTTGACCGGGGCGACCATGCCGAAGATGACGCCGGCGACCCCGGCCAGGGTGACGGCCAGCACCACCCCCGATACCGACCACAGGATCAGCATGAAGGTCTGCTCGCGCTGGGCGGCATAGGCCTCGGTATCGGTGGTCAGCTTGTCGGCGCCCTTGACCACCTCATCGATTTCGGCCCGGTGCGCGGCATAGGCGGCCGAGATCTCGGCGAAGGCGGCGCGGGCGGCATCCATCTCGCCCCTTTCCAGGGCGGGCAGGAAGCCCTGATCGATCACCGCCCACAAGCGCATGGCCGGGGCATGGGCCCCCACCACCAGGCGGTCGCGCAAGCCGGCCTCCATGTCCTGGGCCAGCCAATAGGCGTGGCGCTCGTCATACTCCTTGCGCAGCTTGGCCAGGGCCGCCTTGCGCTCGGGCAGGCTGTCGGGGTTGGCCAGGGCCAGATTGGTCTCCAGATAGGCCTCGATGACGTATTCCGGCGGCGGCAGGATGTCGGCCACCAGATCCTTGCCCTGGACGATCCGCTGGTAGACCGGTCCGCCCACCTTCAATTCGCCGATGGCCAGGTACCCGGCGGCCATGATCGCCAGGAACCCGGCCACCAGGGAGACGGCAAACAGATTGGTCAGTCGTGCGATGGTCAGGCCGCTGTGCATGGAAACCCCCAATTGAACGCGCCAGTCTCGAATAAGCGCCTACGCGATTCTACTTGTGCACAGAATATGAGCAATACCTGCTTTCGGCATAATTTTTATGCAGCCGTCGTCACATTTCCGCCACATCGGGGCTTTAGACCGGGGGCTGCCTTCGTGATAAGAACGCGTCCATGGAACTGCATCATCCCGAACTGACCTATGCCGCCATCGTCGCCCTGGCCGCCGTGCTGTGCGGCGGGATGATGACGCGCCTGAAGCAGCCGGCCGTCGTCGGCTACATCCTGGCGGGGGTGGTGCTGGGACCCAGCGGCTTCGGGCTGGTGAGCAACCGCGACGCCGTGGCCACCCTGGCCGAGTTCGGCGTGCTGATGCTGCTGTTCGTCATCGGCATGAAGCTGGACATCATCCGCTTTCTCGAAGTGTGGAAGACGGCCATCTTCACCACGGTTCTGCAGATCGCCGGCAGCGTGGGCACGGCCCTGCTGCTGCGTCACGGCCTGGGCTGGAGCCTGGGGCTGGCGGTGGTGCTGGGCTGTGCCGTGGCGGTGTCGTCCACCGCCGTAGTGATCAAGGTGCTGGAATCCTCGGACGAGCTGGACACGCCGGTCGGCCGCACCACCCTTGGCATCCTGATCGCCCAGGACATGGCGGTGGTGCCCATGATGCTGGTGCTGGAATCCTTCGAGACCAAGGCGCTGCTGCCCGCCGACATGGCCCGGGTGGTGCTGTCGGTGCTGTTCCTGGTGCTGCTGTTCTGGTGGCTGTCCAAGCGCCGCATCGACCTGCCGATCACCGCCCGGCTTTCCCGCGATTCTGACCTTGCCACCCTGTCGACCCTGGCCTGGTGTTTCGGCACCGCCGCCATCTCCGGCGTGCTGGACTTGTCGCCGGCCTATGGCGCCTTCCTGGGCGGCGTGGTGCTGGGCAATTCCGCCCAGCGCGACATGCTGTTGAAGCGTGCCCAGCCCATCGGCAGCGTGCTGCTGATGGTGTTCTTCCTGTCCATCGGGCTGCTGCTCGACTTCAAGTTCATCTGGAAGAATCTGGGCACCGTTCTCACCCTGCTGGCCATGGTGACCCTGTTCAAGACGGCGCTGAACGTCACGGCGCTGCGCCTGGCGCGGCAGGACTGGCCCAGCGCCTTCCTGGCCGGCGTGGCCCTGGCCCAGATCGGCGAGTTCTCGTTCCTGCTGGCCGAGACCGGCAAGGCGGTCAAGCTGATCAGCGCCCAGGAGACCAAGCTGGTGGTGGCGGTCACCGTGCTGTCCCTGGTGCTGTCGCCGTTCTGGCTGTTCACCATGCGGCGCATGCACCGGGTGGCGGCGGTGCATGTCCATTCGTTCCGCGATCTGGTCACGCGGCTGTATGGCGACGAGGCCCGCGCTTTCGCCCGCACCGCGCGGCGGGCCCGTGTGCTGGTGCGGCGTGGTTCCTGGAGGGATGACCCCAATGCCGGACCTGGCTCTGGAATTTGAGATCGGCGGCATCGTCTGCGGCATCGACGAGGTGGGCCGCGGCCCCCTGGCCGGGCCGGTGGTGGCCGCCGCGGTGATCCTCGACCCCGCCCGCCTGCCCAAGACGCTGCTGGAGCGGCTGGACGATTCCAAGAAGCTATCCAAGCGTAACCGCGAAGAACTGGCCGAACTGGTGCCCGCCACCGCCATCCTTGGCTTCGGCGAGGCTTCGGTGGAGGAGATCGACCGGATCAACATCCTGCAGGCGACGTTTCTCGCCATGCGCCGCGCCTATGACGCCCTGGGGCGGGAATGCGCCCATGCGCTGGTCGACGGCAACCGGCCGCCGGGGCTGCCCTGCCCGGTCCGCTGCGTGGTGGGGGGCGACGGCATCTCATTGTCCATCGCCGCCGCCTCGGTGGTGGCCAAGGTGCGGCGCGACGCCATGATGGCCGATCTGGCCCGCGCCCACCCCGAATTCGGCTGGGAGAGGAACGCCGGATACGGTACGGCCGAGCATCTGGACGCCCTGAAACGCCTCGGTCCCACCCCCCATCACCGACGCTCCTTCGCCCCCGTGGCCCAATATATGCTGTTCTAACCTGTGGATAAGCCACTACCTGTGGCAATGAATCATTAGATTCCAACAGGTTCTTGACGGACTCTCATGTTTGACTCAAATTGAGTGCTCCAACTCATTTGAATCGGTCCGCCATGACCCTGCCTCTCAACACCATTCTCTCCGGCGACTGCATCGCCATGATGAACTCCCTGCCCGCCGGTTCGGTGGATCTGATCTTCGCGGATCCGCCCTATAACCTGCAGCTGGGCGGCGAGCTTCTGCGTCCCAACAACTCCAAGGTGGAGGGTGTGGACGAGGAGTGGGACCGCTTCTCGGATTTCGCGGCCTATGACAGCTTCACCCGCGACTGGCTGAAGGCGGCGCGCCGGGTGCTGAAGGACGATGGCGGGCTGTGGGTGATCGGCAGCTACCACAACATCTTCCGCGTCGGCTCGATCCTCCAGGATCTGGGGTTCTGGATGCTGAACGACATCGTCTGGCGCAAGAGCAATCCCATGCCCAATTTCAAGGGCACCCGCTTCACCAACGCCCACGAGACCATGATCTGGTGCGCCAAGTCGTCGGACTCCCGCTACACCTTCAACTACGACACCATGAAGGCGCTGAACGACGATCTGCAGATGCGCAGCGACTGGACCTTGCCGCTGTGCACCGGGGGCGAGCGCCTGAGGAATGCCGGGCGCAAGACCCATCCCACCCAGAAGCCGGAATCCCTGCTGTACCGCGTCATCATGGCCTCGACCAAGCCGGGCGACGTGGTGCTGGACCCCTTCTTCGGCACCGGCACCACCGGGGCGGTGGCCAAGAAGCTGGGCCGCAACTTCATCGGCTGCGAGCGTGATCCCGAATACATCGCCGCCGCCAAGGATCGCATCGCCAAGGTGATTCCGGTGGCCGATCCCTCCTTGCTGCTGACGCCGTCCAAGCGGGCCGAGCCGCGGGTTCCGTTCGGCACCGTGCTGGAGCGCGGGCTGCTCACCGCCGGCGACCTGCTGTTCGGCGGCACCCGGCACGACAAGGTCGCCAAGGTGCGGGCCGACGGCACCCTGATCACCGATGACCATCGCGGCTCGATTCACAAGGTGGGCGCCCTGGTCCAGGGCGCGCCGGCCTGCAACGGCTGGACCTACTGGCACTTCCAGGCTTCGTCCGAGGACTTCCTGCCCATCGACGTGCTGCGCCAGAAGATCCGGGCAGAGCTGCATTGATGCAGATGAACCATGGGTCCAGCGGCATCCTGCCGCCATTGCCCTTAGGCCCGGGCGGACCACGGTCCGCAGGGAGGCGGCGGCCAAGCGCCCGGAGGGGCGCGCCCGGCGAGGGGCAATGCGGCGCTCGTGCCGCTACTATAATTGTGGTGGCCGCCCTTGTCCTTCTGGCGGCCGCTCCGGCCCAGGCGGGCATGTGCATCACCCAGGGCGAGACCCTGTCCTGCACCGATGCCGGCGAGACGGTGATCCTGCGGGGCGGCGAAGGGGTGGCCTATTCCAAGCTGGCCGGGCGCTCCATGACCATCGCCCGCGACGGCCAGGGCAACATGATGGGCCTGATCGGCGAGCAGAAGCTGATCATTCAGAAGATGGACGGCGTGACGGTGGCCCGGTTCGGCAACCGCAAGCTGATCTGCGCCGAGGCGGGGCCGGGCATAACCCTCTGCAAGTAATGGCATCCACATCTAAAGCGACATGGACTTGGCTGATCATATTTCCGTAAGGTAGCGTCCACGCTGCAATCGGGAAGGAAAGGATGCGCCATGACACGAGCCGTCAATGAAGCCGGACTGGCCCTCACCAAGGCTTCGGAGGGGCTGCGCCTCAAGAGCTATCTCTGCCCGGCGCACAAGCTGACCGTCGGCTATGGCCATACCGGCCCCGACGTCATGGACGGCATGACCATCGACGAAGCCAGGGCCGACGAGTTGCTGGCCGCCGATCTGGCCCATGCCGGCGATGCCGTCACCAAGGCGGTGACGGTGGATCTGAACGACAATCAATATGCGGCGCTGTGCGATTTCGTCTTCAATCTGGGGGCGGGAGCCTTCCAGGGCTCGACGCTGCTGAAGAAGCTGAACGCCGGCGACTATGCCGGAGCCTCGGATGAATTCCCCAAGTGGGACAAGGCCACCGTGGACGGCGTGAAGAAGGCCCTGCCCGGCCTGACCAAGCGCCGCGCCGCCGAGCGCACCCTGTTCCTGACCGCCGAGGCCTGAACCACTTACTTCGGGCAGGGGTGGCGCTGGGGGTCGGCTTCGTCGCAGACCGCCACGCCGCGCAGAAACTGGGACCATTCCTTCAGCATATCGGGCGGGACGGGCGCGGTGGAATTGCGCTCGAAGGGCTGGCCGCGCCAGATGCGCTGGACCACGTAAAGCGCCTGGTTGCCCCGGATGGCCTTGACCGCCACCAGACCGCCCAGGCCGCTCTGGCGGCCCTTGGTGCAGGTCACGGTCAGCGTCGAGACGGGATAGCCGTTGCTGTTGCCCTCGGTGACCGGGCTGGGGCCGGAGGCTTCGCAATTGGCGCGGCTGGCCTCGACGATCCGCTGGATGTGGTCGCGGGCGTCGGCCTTGGAATCGCCCATCACCTGGATGGACAGCATCTGGTCCCACTTTTCGGAATTCTGGCCCGGCGGGAACAGCTGGGTGGTCAGCGCGTTGCCGCCGCGGCTGGTGCCGCCTTCCTGCCAGCCGGCGGGAGGCAGCAGCAGCAGGCGCTCGCTCAGTTCCCCGTTGCCGGCGCTCGGCTCCTGGGCCGGGCGGCCCGGCTGGCGCATCTGGGCCGAGGCGGGAAGCGCGGCGGCGGCCAGCGTCAGGGCGGCAAGCAGGGCGAGCGGGCGCATCATGATGTCATTCCCTCAATAAGCCTTGGCCAGGGCGTGACGCGCCACCTTGCGCATCAGGGTGGGCAGCGCCTGTTCCTCCAGCCGGTCCAGGGGGCACCATACACCACGAACCGCCGGCTGGGCAGGGGTGCGTCCCGCCGCCACCGTCAGTTCCAGGTGAAAATGGGTGAAGGTGTGGGTGACCAGACCGGGCAGCAATCGCCAGGATTTGGGCGCCAGCGGCGCGGATGGCGCGGCTTCGTCCAGGCTCCAGGCCGCATCCCGCCAGTCGGTGGAGGGAAACTCCATCATGCCGCCCAGCAACCCCTTGGGTGGGCGGCGGCGCAGCAGTACCGAGCCGTCGGGGGCGGTGAGCCAGAAGACCACGCCCCGCCGGGTCGGGCGTTCGGCCTTTTCCACCTTGGCCGGCAGGGATTCGGCCAGCCCCAGGGCCTGGGCGCGGCAGCCGGGCCGCCAGGGGCACAGGCCGCAGGCCGGGCTGCGCGGCGTGCAGATGGTGGCGCCCAGATCCATCACCGCCTGGGCGTAATCGCCGGCCCGGTCATCGGGAGTCAGGGTGGCGGCCAATTCCTTGAGGCGCGGCTTGGCGGCGGGCAGCGGGTCGGTCACCGCGAACATGCGGGCCATCACCCGCTCCACATTGCCGTCCACCACCACCGCCCGGTGGCCGAAGGCGATGGCGGCGATGGCGGCGGCGGTGTAGTCGCCGATGCCGGGCAATTGCCGCAAGCCCGCCTCGTCCTCGGGAAAGCGTCCGCCCCGCCACTCGGCCACCAGCTTGGCGCAGGCGTGCAGGTTGCGCGCCCGGGCGTAATAGCCGAGACCGGCCCAGGCGGCCATCACCTCCTCGGTGGCGGCGGCGGCCAGGTCGCCCACCCGGGGCCAGCGGCGGATGAAGGCCTGGAAATAGGGAATCACCGCCGCCACCGTCGTCTGCTGCAGCATCACCTCGGACAGCCAGACGTGATAGGGGTCGGCGGCCTCGCCCGGGGCGTAGCGCCAGGGCAGGACCCGGCGGTCGCGGTCGTACCAGGCAAGCAGCAGGGAGGCGGGGTCGAAGGCAGGCATGCCCGAACCATAGTGCAAAACGCGGGCGTCGGGTATGCTCGCCACATGGCCGACAGCAAGACCAAGCCCCAAATCAAGCCAGCGACCAAGCCTTCCGACGAGCGCCGTACCCACGGACTGGTCTCCATCGCCGTGCCCAGCGACCGGGTGACGCGTCCGGTTTTCGGCCGCCACGGCTTTGTCGGCGGCGCCCTGGTGGTGGACTGGCCGGCCATCGTCGGCTCGGCGGTGGCCAGCCATACCCTGCCGCTCGGCATCCGGTTCCCGCCCAAGGAGCGGGTCGAGGGCACCTTGACGGTCAAGGTGGATTCCGGCGCCTTCGCCCTGGAGATGCAGCACCTGGAACCGCTGGTTCTGGAGCGGATCAACGGCTATTTCGGCTGGAAGGCGGTGGCCCGCCTGAAGCTGCGCCAGGGTCCCCTGCCCGAGGCTTCGGTCAGGCCCAGGACACAGGCGCCGGCCCCGCCCGCCGCCCCGGCGGGAGCGATCCCGGCCGGCGAGCAGCTAGCCCGGGTCGAGGACCCGGAACTACGCGCCGCGCTCGAACGATTGGCGCGGCGGCTGGCCAAATGATTGCCCTAACCAAATCCTAAGGGCTTCCCATATACTGTAATGGCTTGCCGCGAGCCGGCCTGGAGTGGCCCATGAACGCATTTCACGATTTCGCCGACATGACCCGTGATTACGGGCTGGTCCGCTATTTCGTGATCACCGTCCTGGTGGCCACCGTCCTGGTGGTGGTGCTGTTCCTGTGGGGCCACGTTCCCGATCCGCCGGAGACCCCGGCCGCGTCGCCGGCGGTGACCGCGCCGCAATCGGCGGCTCCGTCGTCTTATTGAGTCCCTACGCCTTGTGCCGGGGCGGCCGAGCCCCTAATATCCCGCCCGGATTTCCGATTTCCGGAGGGACCTCAAGGTGAAGCCGTTCTATCGTCTGCTTGCTGCCGTCGCCGCGCTGTTTCTGGTGACCCAGACCGCCGCCGCCGCCGCCGACCTCAGCTATTCCATCGACCAGGTCCTGGGCAAGCCCGACGCGCCCATCACGGTGATCGAGTACGCCTCGACCACCTGCCCGCACTGCGCCACCTTCCACAAGACCACGCTGCCCAAGTTCAAATCCGAGTGGGTCGAGACCGGCAAGGCCAAGCTGATCTACCGCGACTTCCCCACCGGGCCGCGCGGCCTGTCGGTAGGCGCCTCGATGATCGCCCATTGCGCCGGGCCGGACCGTTATTTCGGCCTGCTGGCCCTGATCATGGAGCAGCAGGAGAAGTGGATGAACTCGCAGAACCCGCTGGTCGAGCTGAAGAAGCTGGCCAAGCTGGCCGGTCTGGGCGAGGACAAGGTGGATGATTGCCTGAAGCGCCAGGATCTGGCCAACGCCATCAACGAGCGCGCCAAGGAGGGCAACGAGAAGCTGGGCGTGGAAAGCACCCCCTCGCTGATCATCGCCGGCAAGGTCATCCCCGGCGCCATTCCCTATGACGAGTTGGACAAGCTGCTGAAGGCCGCGTCCAAGTAGTCTCATTCCAGGGGCCGTCCCGGGTGATCCAGTTCACCAAGCTGCGTCTGTCGGGCTTCAAGTCCTTCGTCGATCCGGCGGAGCTCGTGATCGAGCCCGGCATGACCGGCGTGGTCGGCCCCAACGGCTGCGGCAAGTCCAATCTCATCGAAGCGCTGCGCTGGGTCATGGGCGAGACCTCGGCCCGGCAGATGCGCGGCGGCGAGATGGACGACGTCATCTTCGGCGGCACCTCGGGCCGCCCGGCCCGCAACGTGGCCGAGGTGATGCTGGGCCTCGACAACACGGCGCGCACCGCGCCGCCCCAGTTCGACCGCGACGAGATCGAGGTCATGCGCCGCATTGAGCGGGGCAATGGCTCGAACTACCGCATCAACGGCCTCGATACCCGTGCCCGCGATGTCCAGTTGCTGTTCGCTGACGCGGCGACGGGCGCGCGCTCGTCGGGGCTGGTCAGCCAGGGCAAGGTCGGCCAGCTGATCAACGCCAAGCCCGCCGACCGCCGCTCGCTGCTGGAAGAGGCGGCGGGCATCTCCGGCCTGTACTCCCGCCGGCATGAAGCTGAACTGCGCCTCAAGAACGCCGAACTCAACCTGTCCCGTCTGGACGACGTGCTCGCCACCCTGGACGAGCAGTTGAAGTCGCTGCAAAAGCAGGCGCGCCAGGCCAACCGCTACCGGACCCTTTCCGAGCAGATCCGCCGGGTCGAGGCCCAGGTGCTGTATCTCGGCTGGCTGGAGGCCCTGGTCACCGTCGACGCCGCCCGCGCCGCCTTCCGCGAATCCGAGATGAGGGTGGAGGAGGCCACCTCCCACGCCGCCAATGCCTCGGCGCTGCAGGCGGAAACCGCCGCCGGACTGCCGGATCTGCGCCGCGCCGACGCCGAAGCCGCCGCCCTGCTGCAAAAGGCCATGGCCGAGCGCGAGCAGCTCGAGGCCGAGGAAGGCCGGTTGGCCGAACTGCGCCGCGACCTGGAGCGCCGGCTGGAGCAGGCCGGGGCCGATCTCCAGCGCGAACACGCCCGCGCCGCCGATGCCGTCGGAGCCCTGGCCCGGCTGGAGGAGGAGCGCGCCCTGCTGGCCGAGGCGGGTGAGGGCGAGGCCGAGGCCAAGCTGCTGGCCGAACAGGCCGTGGATCTGGCCGCCGAGGCGGTGGTCCAGGTGGAACAGGAACTGTCCGCCCTGATGGAAGAGGTGGCCGCCGCCGATGCCGAGCGGGCGGCGGCGCTGCGCCGGCTGGGCGAATGCGAGACGCGGCTCGGCCGGATGGCCGAGCGCCTGGGCGTGGCCGAGCGCCAGAAGGCCGAGATCGAGGGCGAGAGCATCGACCGCTCGGACCTCACCGCCCTGGAAATGGAGCTGGAGGAAACGCTGGAATTCCTGGAGGAATCCCGCGAACAGGCCGAAAGCGCCGACCGTCGCCGGGTGGAAGCCCTGGCGGCCCGCGAATCCGCCCGCGACGCCTTCCAGGTGGCCAGCGCCGCC
Organism: Paramagnetospirillum magneticum AMB-1; assembly: GCF_000009985.1. Classification (GTDB taxonomy): domain Bacteria; phylum Pseudomonadota; class Alphaproteobacteria; order Rhodospirillales; family Magnetospirillaceae; genus Phaeospirillum; species Phaeospirillum magneticum. The sequence continues at coordinate 4,392,554 of NC_007626.1, read as the reverse complement.
CGGTCGCGGCTGCAGGCCGAGGCCGATGGGCTGCGTCAGGTGCTGGCCCAGGGCAAGGGCGGCGATCACCGCCCGGTGCTGGACGACGTCTCGGCGCGCACCGGCTTCGAACCCGCCTTGGCCGCCGCCCTGGGCGAGGACCTCTCCGCCCCGCTGGACCCGTCCGCGCCGCTGCATTGGGAGGATCTGGGGCCGCTGGACCATCCGCCGGCGCTGCCCGACGGCGCCGAGCCGCTGGCCCGCTTCGTGGCGGCGCCCGCCCCGCTGGCGCGGCGCCTCGCCCAGGTCGGCGTGGTCAAGGATGCCGCCGCCGGGGAAGCTCTGCGGTCGCTGCTGGCCGTGGGCCAGCGTCTGGTGACCCCCGAAGGCGATCTGTGGCGCTGGGACGGCTATGTGGCCCGCGCGGGCGCGCCGTCGCCCATGGCCCTGCGTCTGGCCCAGCGCAACCGGCTGCGCGAGCTTGAAGCCTCCCTCGATGATGCCTCCATGGGCGTGGAGGAGGCCGAGGAAAAGGTCGAGACCGCCACCCGCGAGGTGGAATTCGCCGCCGAGGCCGAGCGCCGCGCCAAGGAGGCGGTGAAGCAGGCCGAGGCCGAAGCCGCCAAGGCCCGCGACTCCCATGCCCGGCTGTCGCAGCGCTTCGCCGCCTTCGAGACCCGCATGGCGGCCGCCACCCAGGCCTGGACCGATGCCAGCGCCGACCACGCCCAGGCCGAGGCCGATCTGGCCGAGGCGCGGGGTGCCGTCGCCGCCTTCCCCGAGTCCAGCGATGGCCGCGACAAGGTCAATCTGCTGCGCGCCAGTCTGGCCGAGCGCCGCTCCGTCCTGGTGGAGGCCCGCTCGGCCCTGGACGGCGTGGCCCGCGAAGGCGCCGAACGCCGCCGCCGCCTGGATGCGCTGGACGGCGACGCCAAATCCTGGCGGACCCGCGCCGAGGCGGCCAAGGCCCATGTGGAGGAACTGGCCGAGCGGCGCGAGGAGATCGCCCTGGAGATGGAGCGTCTGGCCAGTCTGCCCGACACCTTCGCCCGGCGACGCAGCGATCTGCTGGAGCGGCTGGAAGCGGCGGAAGCGGCGCGCAAGGCCGCCGCCGACGCCCTGATCGGCGCCGAGCAGCTTCTGGGCGAGGCCGACCGCCGCATGCGGGAAGCCGAGGCCCTGCTGGCCAATGCCCGCGAGGAGCGCATCCGCCGCGAGGCCGCCGTCTCGGCCGCCGATCAGGCCTGTCGCGCCGTGGCGGTGCGCATCGGCGAGCGCCTGGACATGACGCCCGAGCAATTGCGCGAGGTGGCCGGTCTGGTGGAGGAGGAGCGTCCCGATCCCGAGGAACTGCAGCGCAAGTTCGACCGCCTGTCGCGCGAACGCGACAACATGGGTCCGGTCAACCTGCGCGCCGAGCAGGAGGTGGAGGAACTGGAGGCCCGAATCGGCGGCATGGTGGCGGAAAAGGATGATCTGGTCTCGGCCATCGCCAAGCTGCGCCACGCCATCGGCGACCTCAACCGCGAGGGGCGCGAACGCCTGCTGGCCAGCTTCCAGGCGGTGGACCAGCATTTCCGCGATCTGTTCGTCAAGCTGTTCGGCGGCGGCCGCGCCCATCTGGCGCTGACCGAATCCGCCGACCCCCTGGAAGCCGGGCTGGAGATCATGGCCAGCCCCCCGGGGAAAAGGCTGCAGCAGCTTTCGCTGCTGTCGGGCGGCGAGCAGGCCCTGACCGCTCTCGCCCTGCTGTTCGCGGTGTTCATGACCAACCCCGCCCCCATCTGCGTGCTGGACGAGGTGGACGCTCCGCTCGACGACGCCAATGTCGACCGCTTCTGCTCGCTGGTGGAAGGCATCGCCGGCGTCACCAAGACCCGCTTCCTCATCGTCACCCACCACCGCATGACCATGGCCCGCATGGACCGCCTGTACGGCGTCACCATGGCCGAACGCGGCGTGTCGCAACTGGTCTCGGTGGACCTGGCCCAGGCCGAGCTGCTGCGGGACAAGGTTTTGGTTTAGACCATCGAGTGTCAAAGATGACGTACAATGGTCTAAGGTTCATGCCAGCCCCTCAATGGTCGCCGGGAGGCCGGGATCGGATTGAACGCCGGTCGCCCTAATCCCGCCATCCCGCCATTAGGGCGCGGATGCGGGCCAGCGCGGCCCGCTTGTGGCGCAGGCGCCAGGTTCCCAGGCGCCATTCGTTCCGGTTGGCAATCACGTCGTTTAGGCAGAGATAGACCTCGGCGGTCACGTCCTCACCATCCGCCGCCCGCACCGGCAGCAGCCCAACCCGGTATTCCGGTCCTTCGTAGAAATCGAGCCGGCTGCGGTCGCGCTCGTCCAGGCCATGGGCCAGAAGACCGTCTACCGTCCCGGTGGCGTGGGGGACCAGCATGGGGTAGGTTCGCCCGGCGATGGTCAGGCGGCGCCAGCCGGACAGCCGGGCGGGCTCCAGGGCCTGCGGCGTGACCGGGTGGCCCAGGACGGTGGTCAGCACGTCCTCGTCCATCAGGGTGCCGAAGAAGAACATGGGGGGGCTGGGCGGGGGAAGGATCGGCAAGGCGCGCTCCGGAATGGCCATGGCCCTTCAGGATAGCGCCGCCCGGCTCAGTCGGAAAGCTGTGCCGCCCGTTCGATAAGAATGCCGAAGGCTTCGGTGAAGGTGAGCAGCGTGTCCTGCGCCGCCGGAGTAAAGAAATTGGGGATTGCCGCCCCGAAGATGACGAAGCCGAGGAACCGGCCGTCCAGGGTGATGGGCGCGGTCATGCAGGACCGGCTGTCCGAGTTGCGCGCCCCGTGGGTGTGATAGCGCCCTTGGTCGCCAAAAGCTGCCATGTCAGCGACGATGCGAGGCTCTTCGCCGTCGGCCAGCAGGACCAGGGACGGGACGTCGCTCATATCGATTTCGGTGATCTCGGGCTTTGCAGTGTCATCGCAATGGCAGGGAAACGCCCACAGCATGTCGGTTTCGGAATCGTAGACCGACAGGGATATGTGCCGCAGCGGGGCGAACCCGGGAATCTCGCGGATCATGCCGTGCAGCCGCCGGGCGGGGTCCTGCAGCCAAACCACAATGCTGTCCATGGACGCGCCAGCCCTGGCCGGGTTGGGCGGCGGGGCGGAATGACGGCCGGAGAGGTGCGTATTGGCGTTCATAACGTCATGCTACGCCCGCGGAATTCGCCGGGGGAAGGCACGACTTTATACATAAATTGATGATTTGGCGTGGCTCAGGCGTGACCCGCGAACGTCGGCCCAAAGGCCTGATGTATACTTTGGCATGCGCGCCAGAGGATGCAGGGACGCTGCTCGGCGCAGCGGCAGCCGTCGGCGATCAGCGGGGCGATGGACTCGTCGCCGGCCTGGGCGCTCATCATGCCCATGATGGCTTTGATGCGATCCGGCAGGCAGTGGCGCAGGTCCTGATTCATGGCGGCCCCTGTCATCAGCTCTCACCCCATCCCATGGTATAAGCCCGAAGCCCGGGGGGGAATACCCGAAATGTGGCCGTGGGCGACCAATTATGACGGTGTGCCCGTGGAGCTTTCCCCTTGTGCACCGCAGCGCGACGAAGCATTATTGCGGCCCATCGTCTTTCGCCGCAAGGAGATTGCGCCTCATGTCCGTCAAGCCGCCCCGCAAGTTCTTCGAGCCGCTCGCCATCGGCGCGCCCGCGCCCTATCGCGAACTGCCGGTGCGCCTCGAGCGCATGATTCACTTCTTCCCGCCGCACAACGAGAAGATGCGGGCCAAGGCCGCCGAGATGGGCAAGAACGTCGACGTTCTGCTGGGCAATCTGGAAGACGCCATTCCCGCCGATGCCAAGGACGCGGCCCGCGCCGGCTTCGTCGAGGTGGCCAAGGCCTGGGACAATCCCAATACCGGCCTGTGGACCCGCGTCAACTGCCTGAACTCGCCCTGGTTCCTCGACGACATGAACGCCATCGTCGGCGAGGCCGGCAACAAGGTGGACGTGGTGATGCTGCCCAAGGTGGAAGGCCCCTGGGACATCCATTACCTGGACCAGCTGCTGGCCCAGCTGGAGGCCAAGCACGGCGTCAAGCGCCCGATCATGATCCACGCTATCCTCGAGACGGCGCTGGGCGTGGAGAACGTGGCCGCCATCTGTCAGGCCAGCCCGCGCATGCACGGCATCAGCCTCGGCCCGGCCGATCTGGCGGCGTCGCGCGGCATGAAGACCACCCGCGTGGGCGGCGGCCATCCCTTCTATGGCGTGCTGGAAGACGCAGCCGAGGGCAAGGCGGGCCGCACCCTGTTCCAGCAGGATCTGTGGCACTACACCGTGGCCAAGATGGTCGATGCCTGCCAGTCGGCGGGGATCAAGGCCTTCTACGGCCCGTTCGGCGATTTCTCCGACGACGCGGCCTGCGAGGCTCAGTTCCGCAACGCCTTCCTGCTGGGCTGCGCCGGCGGCTGGTCGCTGCACCCCAAGCAGATCGACATCGCCAAGAAGGTGTTCAGCCCCGACGTGGCCGAAGTGCTGTTCGCCAAGAAGATCCTCGAAGCCATGCCCGACGGCACCGGCGCCGTGATGATCGACGGCAAGATGCAGGACGACGCCACCTGGAAGCAGGCCAAGGTCATGGTCGACCTGGCCAAGGCGGTGGCCGCCAAGGACCCGGCGATGGCCCAGGCCTACGGGCTGTAAGACTTAGGGAGCCCCATGCGCGGGGCTCCCGCCCCCCAATCTCGGAGAGATGAGCCCCGGTTGGAGGCGATGCCTCCAAGCCTCCCTTTGAATCAAGAGGGGGGCCGGGGCATCGCCCCGGATGGGCTTGGGTGAGTGCCCAATAGTTATTCCAGCAGCTCGATCAGCACGCCGCAGGCATCCTCGGGGGCGATGACCACCTTGCCCTGGCGGTCGCGCTCATAAGCGATTCCGGCCGCCTGCAGCGCCCGCACGGCGGCGGCCCGGTCGGTGATGCGCAGGGTCAGGGCCACCATGGCCGGGGCCGGGGGCAGATCCTCTTCGTCCGCCTCGGGATGCAATTGCCCGATGTCGTCGGGCATGCAGAGGAAGATCATGCCGTGGCGGGTGTGCACGGTCACCAGCTCGTCGGTGGCGGTGGCGGCGGCGGGGCCGATCAATCGGTCCCAGGCGGGCATCAGCTCCAGCGGCTCGGCCATCAGCGCGGTGACCGACAGCATGCCGGTGGCGCTGTTGGCGTGCTCGGTCCACCCCGGGCGGCGCAGCTTTTCCGGGGTGAGATGCTGGCACAGGAACGAGGCGATGCCAGGGGTGGTCTCGGGGGGCAAAATGCCGGCCTTGAAGCGGGCCACGTCGCCTTCAATGCTGCGCGACAGATCGCCCGGCGGCTCGACGCCCAGGCGGGCGCTGTCGGCGGCCGCGTCCTCGGTGCCCCACACCAGGCCCATCAGCCCCTCGCCCTTGTCGTCGAGAAAAGTGCGCACCCGGTCGGCCGGTCCGCCCTCGCCCACCGCCGCCAGCAGTTCCAGGTAATCATCCCCGAACATGATGCAGTAATTGGCGGTGCCCCACTCGGCGTGCTCGCCCTTGGTCGCCAGTGTGAAGCCCAGGGCGCGGAAGGTGGCGGCGGCCTTGTCCAGGTCGCGCACGGCGATGATAACGTGGTCGAGACCGGTGATGCGGCTGGTCATGGCTGCTCCTCCTGTCGGGGCTGCCGCCCCGGCCCCGCTTGGAGGCGATGCCTCCAAACCACCCTTTATTTATAAATCAAAGGCGGCTTGGGGCATTGTCCAATACGGGCACGTTACGCCTGCTTGGCGTCGATGATGGCGCGGCGGATGGCACGGGTCTCGGAGAAGCGTTTGTGCAGCACCTCGCCCTCGCCCCAACGGATGGCCCGCTGCAAGGCGGTGAGGTCCTCGGTGAAACGCTGGATCACTTCCAGCACCGCTTCGCGATTGTTGAGGAACACATCGCGCCACATCACCGGGTCCGAGGCGGCGATACGGGTGAAGTCGCGGAAACCGGAGGCGGAGAACTTGATCACCTCCTGCTGCATATGGCCTTCCAGGTCGTTGGCGGTGCCGACGATGGTGTAGGCGATCAGATGCGGCAGATGCGAGGTGATGGCCAGCACCTTGTCGTGGTGGTGGGGGTCCATGATCTCCACCTGGGAGCCGACCTTGCGCCACAGCTCGGCCACCTTGTCCACAGCCTTGGGGTCGCCGCCGGTGACGGGGGTCAGGATGTGCCAACGGCCCTCGAACAGTTCGGCGAAGCCGTTTTCCGGCCCCGAATGCTCGGTGCCGGCGATGGGGTGGCCGGGGACCAGTTCGACCCCGTCGGGGATGTGGGGACCGAGGTCGCGGATCACCGACAGCTTCACCGAGCCGACGTCGGTGACGATGGTGCCGGGCACCAGATGCGGGCCGATGGCGGCGCCCACCGCCTGGGTGGCGCCGACCGGGGCACCGATCACCACCAGATCGGATTCGGGGATCAAGGCGGCCGGATTGTCGCTGGCGGCGTCGACCACGCCCAGTTCCAGCGCCGTCTGGCGGGCCTTCTCGCTGGGGTCCAGGGTCAGGATGCGCCGGGCCAGGCCATGCTTGCGCATGGCCCGCGCCAGGGACGAGCCGATCAGGCCGATGCCGACGAAACAGACGGTATCGAACAAGGGTTGTGTCATGCTCCCACGAACTCTTTCAGGGCCGCGACCACCAGCTGGTTTTCCTCGCCGGTGCCGATGGTGATACGCAGGCAATCGCCCAGGCCATAGCCGCCCATGGCGCGCACGATGATGCCCTTGGAGCGCAGGAACTTGTCGGCGGCGCCGGCGTCCTTGCCCGCGTCCTTGGGGAAGCGCACCAGGATGAAGTTGCAGACGCTGGGCACCACGGTGAGGCCCAGCTCGGCCAACTGGCCCGACAGCCAGGGCAGCCAGTAGTCGTTGTGGCTCTTGCACAGCTCGGCATAGGCGGTGTCGTTGAAGGCGGCCAGGCCGGCGGCCAGGGCGGGGGCGCCCACGTTGAAGGGGTTGCGCACCCGGTTCAGCACGCCCGCCACGTTCTCCGGGCAATAGGCCCAGCCCAGACGCAGGCCGCCCAGGGCGTACATCTTGGAGAAGGTGCGGCAGACCACCACGTTGTCGCCGGCTTCCACCAGCTCGATGCCGCCGGAATAATCGTTGCGGCTGACGAACTCGGTATAGGCGGCGTCGATGACCAGCAGGATGTCGGCACGCAGGCCGGCGCGCAGGCGGGCGACCTCGGTGGCCGGCAGATAGGTGCCGGTGGGGTTGTTCGGGTTGGCCAGGAACAGGATCTTGGTGCGCGGCGTCACCGCGGCCAGGAGGTTGTCCACATTGGCGGTCAGGTCCACCTCGGGGGCGGTGACCGGGGTGGCGCCGCAGGCCTTGGCGGCGATGGCGTACATCAGGAAGCCGTGGGCCGAATACAGGACCTCGTCGCCGGGGCCGGCATAGGCGCGGCAGAGGATGCCCAGCAGCTCGTCCGAGCCGGCGCCGCACACGATGCGCGACGCGTCCAGGCCGAAGCGCGCGCCAATGGCCTTGCGCAGATCCTCGGCGCCGCCGTCGGGATAGCGGTGCATCTCGGGCGCCATGGCGCGCAGCGCCTCCATGGCCTTGGGGCTGGGGCCCAGCGCGCCTTCGTTGGAAGACAGCTTCAAGATGCGGTCGACGCCCTCGATCGCCGATTCGCCACCCACATAGGGGCGGATGTCCATGATGCCGGGGCGGGGCGCGGGTGCGGTCACGATGTAATCTCCAGCGAAAGGGTCAGACGAGCGCCTCGGGCGCGAAGGGGGTGGCGTAACCGCCGACCACGGCAATGCGGCCGACGGGGTCCTTGGGGGCGACCAGGGCCATCAGCCGCGGATCGGCGGCGGTGACGTGGCCCAGGATCTCCACCAGATGCAGCCATTGGCCGCCATGACGGTGGATGGCCAGCAGTTCGGCCGGTTCCAGCCCGCCGGCGCCCAAGATGGCGCGCAGGCGGTCGCGGCTGACGTCGGGGCCGGTCTCCAGTACCGCCAGGGTGCGGTCGTCGCCGGATTCATCGTGGTCGCGGCAGGCGATGACCAGGGCCTGGAGGGGCTCGCCCGATCCCTTGACCGGCAGCGTCGGGGCGAAGGGCAGGCGGGCCACCACCCGGGGCGCGTCGCCGCTTTCCAGCATCAGGCTGGTCCACCAGGGCTCGGCGTCGTCGGCCGCCTCGGTGCCGGGGATCAGCGGGATCACCCCCACCGTGGCCACGCCGTCGGCGATGGCGCGCACCACCTGGCCGGGGCTGCGGAAGGCGTGCAGCGGCGCCACCACGCCGAAATGGTTCCGCGCCAGCTCGATGGCGGCGGTGGAGCGCCCGGCGGCGTGGACCGCCACGTTGAGAGGGGCCTGAAGTCCGGTCAGCGCGCCGACGATCTCGCGCCAGATGCGCACCACGGCCAGCTTGGGAAAAGCGCCTTCATGCCGGGCCAGCAGGCGGCGCAGGATCTGCGCCTCGCGGCCGGGGCGCAGCGTCACCCGCCGGTCGCTCTTGGCGGCGGCGATGCTGCCCACCAGGCTGGTGCGGCGCATCAGCAGGTCGTGCAACTGATCGTCGATGCGATCAATTTCACGACGGAGCTGCTCGAGGGCTGCGCTGTCCTGGGTCATGGCGGAATTTGGGGCCGGAATTGGTGGGTCCAAGGGGGATAGGTTTAGTGCGGCTTGGCGCGGAAATCAAAGAAAACGTTGACAGTCCCCTCCCGCGACCATAGCTAATCCATTCCCCGTCACGGCGCGTGATCCGATGACCCAGAGCGAGCCCGTTCCCACTGCCTCCGCCAACCCCGCCGGCCTCAAGGTCGAACTGGGGCGCGACCGGCCGATTCGGCTGGATTGCGGCGTCGAGCTGGGACCGATCCAGGTGGCCTACCAGACCTATGGCCGCCTCAATGCCGACAAGTCCAACGCCATTCTCATCTGTCACGCGCTGACCGGCGACCATTACGTCGCCGACCCCCACCCCATCACTGCCAAGCCCGGTTGGTGGCACGAGCTGGTAGGGCCGGGGCGGGTGTTCGACACCGACCGCTACTTCCTGATCTGCTCCAACGTGCTGGGCGGCTGCATGGGCACCACCGGTCCCGTGGACGAGAACCCGGCCACCGGACAGGCCTGGGGTCTGGATTTCCCGGTGATCACCATCGGCGACATGGTCAAGGTCCAGGCGCGGCTGGTCGACCATCTGGGCATCGACCAGCTGTTTTGCGTGGTCGGCGGCTCCATGGGCGGCATGCAGGTGCTGAAATGGGCGCAGGTCTATCCCGAGCGGGTGTTCTCGGCCATTCCCATCGCCTCGGCGGCGCGGCATTCGGCCCAGAACATCGCCTTCCACGAGGTGGGGCGCCAGGCGATCATGGCCGATCCCGACTGGTGCGAAGGTAATTACCTGCAAGAGGGCAAGCGCCCCCATCGCGGGTTAGCGGTGGCGCGCATGGCGGCGCACATCACCTATCTGTCCGAGCCGGCGTTGCATCAGAAGTTCGGCCGCAACCTGCAGAACCGCGATACCGTCACCTACGGCTTCGACGCCGATTTCCAGGTGGAGAGCTACCTGCGCCACCAGGGCAACACCTTCGTCGACCGTTTCGACGCCAATTCCTACCTCTACATCACGCGGGCCATGGATTATTTCGATCTGGCGGCGGAAAGCGGCGGCGTGCTGGCCAATGCCTTCCGAGGCACGCGGACCCGCTTTTGCGTGGTCAGCTTCACCAGCGACTGGCTGTTCCCCACCCCGGAAAGCCGGGCGGTGGTGCATGCGCTGAACGCCGTCGCCGCCAATGTCAGCTTCGTCGAGATCAAGTCGGACAAGGGCCACGACGCCTTCTTGCTGGACGAGCCCGAGTTCCACGCCACCCTCACCGGTTTCCTGGAGGGCGCCGCCACCCATCGCGGCCTGCCGCGCACCGAGGGAGCCGGCCGATGATGACCGTGGCCAACGGCAATCTTCGCGTCGACCTCCGGCTGATCGCCGACATGGTCGAGCCCGGCTCGCGGGTTTTGGACGTAGGCTGTGGCGAGGGGGCACTGCTGGATTGGCTGGGCCGCACCAAGAATGTGGACGGGCGCGGCATCGAACTGTCCATGGCCGGGGTGTCGGCGGCGGTCTCCCACGGCCTGTCGGTGATCCAGGGCGATGCCGATACTGACCTCAAGGATTATCCCTCGGGGGCCTTCGATTACGTGATCCTCAGCCAGACGCTGCAGGCGACCTACGCGCCGCGCACCGTGCTGTCGCACATGCTGCGCATCGGCCGCCGCGCCATCGTGTCGTTTCCCAATTTCGGCCATTGGCGGGTGCGCCTGCACCTGCTGACCCATGGCCGCATGCCGGTGACAGACACCCTGGCCTATGAGTGGTACGACACGCCCAACATCCACTTTTGCACCATCAGGGACTTCCTGGACCTGTGCCGCGATTTGCAGATCAAGGTCGAGCGCTCCATCCCCCTGGACCGCGGCGGCAAGACCATGGCGATCCCCTCCTGCGAGGGCATCGCCAATCTGTTCGCCGACCAGGGATTGTTCGTGCTGTCGCGCGAAGGGTAAGGGGCGGGGTGCGGAGATGCGCCGCTTCGGGGGCTTTTGCCCCCGATCCCCCAATCGGGAAGCACAGCTTCCCGAACCCTTCAGCTTATTAATCGATTGAAATAAGAAGCAACCGGTGGTTCGGAGGCTGTGCCTCCGAACGGGTCTGGGCGGTCGCCCTGCCGCGAAGCGGGGTCCCCCGGCAGGGGCGGAGTGCTACTCCGCCGCCACCAGATGCAGATGGGGTGCCTGCGTCGGCCTTTGCCCCTGATGAATGGCATTCAGGAACTGCTCCACCTCGGTGCGCAGCGCGTCGGCCTGGCCGGTGAGTTCGGCCGCCGCCGCGAGGACCTCGGAGGCGGTGGAGCCGGCGTGGCGGGCGGCGTCGCTGACCTCGCCGATATTATTGGAGACCTCGGCGGTGCCGGTGGCGGCCTGCTCGATGGAGCGGGCGATCTCGGTGGTGGCCGCCGATTGCTGGTCCACGGCGATGGCCACCACGGACGAGGTCTCGTCGATCTCGGCGATGGTGTTGACGATGGCGGCGATGGCCTCGGCGGCCAGGGTGGCGGCCGACTGTACCTCGCCGATCTGCGAGGAGATCTCGTCGGTGGCGCGTGCCGTCTGGTTGGCGAGGTTCTTGACCTCGTTGGCGACCACGGCGAAGCCCTTTCCGGCCTCGCCCGCCCGGGCGGCCTCGATGGTGGCATTGAGCGCCAGCAGGTTGGTCTGCGACGCGATGTCGTTGATCAGCGCCACTACTTCGCCGATGCGGCCGGCGGCGGAATTGAGGCCGCTGACGATCTCGCTGGAGCGTTCGGCCTCCTGGACGGCGGTGCGTGAGCGCGAGGTGGAGACTTCCACCTGACGGGCGATTTCCGCTTCCGAGGCGTGCAGTTCCTCGGTGGCGGCGGCCACGGTCTGGACGCTCATGGCGGCATGGTTGGCGGCGGCGGCCACGGCGGTGGACTGCCGGGCGGTCTGGTCGGCGATGGCCGACATGGACTGGCTGGTGGACTGCATCTGGGCGGCGGCGGCGCCCACCGACTTGATCACGCCGGCCACCTTGGCGTCGAATTCCGAGGTCAGGGCCGCGATGCGGCTCTGGCGGGCCAGATCGGCCTCCTGCTGGCGCAGCTTTTCCTCGGCGGCACGGGCGGCGGCTTCGATATGGGTCTGGAAGACCTTCAGGCCACGGGCCAGGGCGCCGATCTCGTCGGTGCGCCCGGTGTGGCGGATTTCCACGCTGTGGTCGTCGCTGGTCAGGCGGTCCAGGGCGCCGGTGACGTCGCCCAGGGGACGGGTGATGCCGCGTCCCACCCAGGCGGCGATCAGCCAGACAAGGGCGAGGATGCCGAGCGCTGCGGCGCCGAATTCCACGGCGCGGGTGCGGAAGGCGGCGGAGACGTCGTCGATGTAGATGCCGCTGCCGATCACCCAGCCCCAGGGGGCGAAGCCCTGGACGTAGGAAAGCTTCGCGACGGGCTCGGTGGCGCCGGGCTTGGGCCACATGTAGTAGACGAAGCCGACGGACTTCTCCTTGACCATCCGGTTCATCTCGCGGAACAGGAACAGACCGTTGGGGTCCTTCATGTCCAGGATGGGCTGGCCGATCAGCTTGGCGTTGGGATGCGACAGCATCACGGATTCGTCGAGACGATGAATCCAGAGATACTCGGTTCCCTCGTAGCGCAGCTTGGACACGGCGGCGATGGCGGCGGCCTGGGCCTCGTCACGGCTGAGGCGTCCGGCGCGCTCCATCTCCTCGTAATGGGAGAGCAGGGATTGGCCGACCTCGACGATGTGGCGGGTCTTCACCTCGCGGTCGTCCATCAGGTCGTGGTTCATCTGGGCCAAGCTGGCGGCCACCACGGCGGCAATGCCACACAGCGCGGTGGCGACGATCAGCCACAGCCGGATTGCGATCTTCATGTAACCCCCCTACCAGAAGGCGAGGTGGTGCTTTGCGCACTCTCCCTCCCATTCGTAAGGGTTTTTATGTAGGAAGAAACCGGCAGTCAAGTACCTATTTCGGAATTATTACATCAGTCAGATAGGGCAGCCTATCCGAAAGACTCAGGTTTGCCATTCTAATCCTTCTTCTTTTTTCCAGCTTTGCCCAGGGCGGCCTCCAGGGCATCGGCGACGGTGCGCATGACTTTGACCCGGGCATAGGACTTGGAATTGGCCTCGACCAGGGTCCAGGGCGCGTTGGTGGTGGAGGTCCGCTCGACCATGTCGTTGACCGCCTGTTCGTAGACGCCCCACTGTTCGCGGTTGCGCCAGTCCTCGTCGGTCAGCTTCCACTTCTTGTATTCGATCTCGCCGCGGGCGTTGAAGCGGGCCAACTGCTCCTCGGCGGTGATGTGCAGCCAGAACTTGCACATGACGATACCGTGATCGGTGAGCTGCTGTTCGAAATCGACGATCTCGCCATAGGCGCGGCGCCAGGCTTCCTCGGTGCAGAAGCCCTCGACCCGTTCCACCAGGACGCGGCCATACCACGAGCGGTCGAACACGGTGACGCGGCCGGCGCGGGCGACATGGCGCCAGAACCGCCACAGGTAATGCTGGGCCCGCTCCTCCTCGGTGGGGGCGGCGATGGGAATGACCTGATAGTCCCGGGCGTTGAGCGCATTGGTCAGGCGGCGGATGGTGCCGCCCTTGCCGGCGGCGTCCCAGCCCTCGAACACCAGGGCGGTGGAGACACCCTTTTCCCGGGCCACGTGGTAGAGGTGGGCGAGGCGGGCGCGCTGTTCCTGCAGGGCCTGATTGTATTCGGCGCCCTCGATGGACAAGGTCATGTCGAGGGAGGACAGGATGGACGGCTGCGACGCCAGAATGCTGGGCTCGGTGCTATTCTTGGCCTTGGCTTTGGCCTTGTCCTTGATCTCGGCATTGACCTTCTTGACCGCATCCCGCGCCGCGAAATGCTTGGTGATGGCGTCCTTCAAGGTCTGCAGCACCACCGCCGAGCGGTAGCGGGGATCGGCGCCCTCGACGATCTGCCAGGGGGCATGGCCCTTGCTGGTCCGCATGATCAGGTGTTCGGCTGTGGCGACGAACTTGTCGTACATCTCCCAGTGGTCCCAATCCTGCTTGGTGACTTGCCAAGCGGTGAGCGGGTCCTTTTCCAGGCTCTTCAGGCGCTTCTTCTGGGCCTTCTGGGACAGGTGCATCCAGAATTTGAGGATTAGGGCGCCCTCGTCCGCCAGGGTCTTCTCGAAGTGAACGATGCGCTCCAGCCGCTCGTCCAGTTCGGGCGTGGTGATCTTGTCGCTGACGCGGTCGATCAGCGGGTGGTGGTACCACGACGACATGAACAGCCCGACCTTGCCCTTGGGCGGCAGGTCGCGCCAGTAGCGCCAGTATTCCGGGCGCTCGCGCTCCTCGTCGGACGGCGGGCCATAGGCGCGGGTCACGATCCAGCGCGGGTCCATCCATTCGTTCAGCAGGTTGACCGTCTCGTTCTTGCCGGCCCCGTCGACGCCGGCGAACAGCACGATCACGGGAAAGTCCGCCTCGCGCAGTTGCTGTTGCAGGGCCAGAAGCTCGGTGCGCAGGCCCGGCGCCATGGCGTCGAATTCCTCGCGCGAGATCTTGCGCCCCAGTTCAGCCGCTTCGAACATGTCCCATCCCCCCATGGCGATCAACCGGAAGTATGAGCGTATGCTTATTGGGCAGGTGTCACAAGAGGCTGTAGACTTCCCCATCTTGCAGGAGAAAGACATGCCCCGGACGCTTCAACTGGTTCTCGACGACGATCTCGCCCGCCGGCTGGACCAGCGCCTGGCGGTCGAGGGTGGTGATGCGGCGGCGCTGCTGGACCGGGCGTTGCGCCACTTCCTCGATGTCGAGGACGACAGGGACGCCGCCCACCGGGCGGTGATCGCGGCGGCGGGGGAGGGCGAATTCGGCGCTCGCCCCGGCCTGTCCGCCGACCATGCCCGGGTCAGGCTCTGGCTGCTGGGCTGGGGGGGCGACGGAGAATCCGGCCCGCCCGGAAGCTGCTGAGATGATCCGCTGGTCCGATGCCGCCCTCACCGATCTGTTCCGGCTGCGCGGCGGCCTGGGCGGCGAGGCGGCCAAGCGCATCGGCCGCCTGATCGCCGATTCCGCCGATTGCCTGGCCGAGTTCCCCGAACGGGGACGTGAGGGAACGGCGCCCGGCACCCGCGAACTGCCGCTGCCCGGTCTGCCCTGGCGGCTGGTCTATCGGGCGGGCGCGGGCGGGGTGATGATTTTGCGGGTGATGTGAGCGGCCGTCGGGCTATCGCCCGAACCCATTTGGGGCGATGCCCCAAGCCCCCTTCGATTTTATGAATAAAATAGAGGGGGGCGGGGGCGCCCCGATCCGGTGTGGGCGGAAGCCCACTTGCATTGTCGCCAATGGACGGTGCCTATTTCATCCGCAGCGCCAGCGGCCCCAGTCCGACCACCACCGCCAGGGATGCGAAGGCCAGACCCCAGGCCAGGGACGAGTTTCCTCCGCCCGCCAGATCCAGCACCATGCCGAAGGCCAGGGGGCCGACGAATCCGGCGCCAAAGCCCAGCAGGGAGTGGATGGCGATGGTGGCGCCGCGCCGCTCGGGCTCGGCCGCCATCACCGCGCCGGTGGTTAAGGCCGCCGAATCGATCTGGATCAGCACGTTGTAGAGCAGCATCAGCCCGACGACGATGCCATAGGGCAGGCCGCCCAGAAAGCCGATCACCGCCGCCAGCAGGGCCGAGGACACCATGGCCAGGGCGCAGACCCGGCGGCGGTCGAAGCGGATGGCCAGATCGGCCCCGATCACGGATGACGCCATGGCCAGCAGGGCGCCGATGGTGGCGGCGGTGGTGGGAGACGGCCCGCCGGCCCCCGGCTGCGAGGCCAGCACCCAGGCGAGGAAGGCCACCATCCACGAGCGGGCGCCGAACAGCTCCCACACATGGGCGGCATAGCCCAGCACATAGCCCATGGCGGCGCGGTTGCGAAAGACCGGGCCGAAATCGAAGGGATTGACCGGCTGGGCCGGCGGAATGGGCTCGGCCTTCTCCAGTTGCGCCAGCACCAGGGCGAAGGCGGCCAGGGCGGCGACGCCGGCCAGGGCGAAGGCGGACTTCCAGCCCCAGAGTTCCGCCACGGCGCCGATGATCATGAACGAGCCGCTGGTGCCCAGGGAGAACGAGGCGGTGTAGAAGCTGATCCACCGGGCCTGCTTGGGTCCCCGGGTGCGGTCGACCAGGGCCTTCAGTCCGGGCATATAGGTCCCCGCCAGTCCCACTCCGGCCAGGAAGCGCAAGGCCAGGGCCGACCAGAATCCCTCCGCCGCCACGGCGTAGAGCAGGCAGGAGATCCCGGCCACCAGCGCGCCGCAGAGATAGACCCGCTTGGCATCCATGCGGTCGGTCAGGGTGGTCAGCACCGGCACCGCCAGGGTATAGCCGGCGAACAGCACCCCGGAAATCCACCCCGCCTCGGTATTGGATAGCCCCCATTCGGTCACGAAGGCGGGCAGCAGGGCAGGAAAGGCGAAGACGCCGACCATGGTCAGCACCTCCGCCGCGCACAGGCAAAAGACGGCCTTGGCGCCCAGGGAGGGGGCGCTACTCACCACAATGATCCATGACTTTCGGTTCGTATCAATTCAAGCATCGGGTGTATACCGTACAGTTAGGCGTTGGGGACGCCGTGCGGGCGCTGCCAGGTGACGAGGATACCTGTCATATGGCCTCGAACGAGATTGTTTCATGGGGGAACGAGAAGATCGAGTGGTCCGATGACCTTCTGCTTCAGGCAGAGCAGGACGACGAGGATCACCGCGAGATGTTCGCCCTGATGAACCGGGTGTTCTCGGCGGCCCGGCTGGGGGCGGACGTGGTGACCTCGGCGGTCGCCGATCTTTGCCTGTTCACCCGCGAGCATTTCACCCGCGAACAGCACAGCATGGAAAGCGCCGGCTATCCCGACTGCGAAGCCCATCGCTATGACCACGAATACCTGATCTTCCAACTGGACGTGCTGATCGACCGGCTGATGCTGTCGGGGCCGGAGCTGGTGGCGGAGGAACTGGTCGACCTGCTCAAGCGCTGGCTGTGTGACCACATCCTGACCTACGACTCGGCCTTCGTCGAATTCCTGCGCGAGCGGGGACGGGGGCGCGAGGTGGCGTGATCATTGCGCCGCGCCCGACGGCGGATGGGACGAGAACACTTCCTTGGCCGCGAAGAGGGCGTTCAGCGCGGCGGGAAAGCCGGCATAGACGGCGATCTGCATGAGGATTTCGACGATCTCGTCTCGCGTGACGCCGACATTAAGGGCCGCCGTGATGTGGACCTTGAGCTGGGGTTGGGCGTTGCCCAGGGCGGCCAGGGCCGCGATGGTGGCGATTTCGCGGCTTCTGAGGTCAAGGCCGGGACGGCTGTAGATATCGCCGAAAGGGAACTCGATCAGATAGCGGGCGAAATCCGGCGCGATATCGGCCAGTTGGGCCACGACCTTCTCGCCGGCCTCGCCGTCGATGGCTGACAGGGCGGCAAGGCCGCGCTGGTAACGGGTGTCATGGACCTGGGTCATGGCGGGTCTCCAGTGTGGCGTAGTGATGAATCTTGGCATCCAGGTGGGCGAGGCTGGATTGCAGGTCGGCGATGCGCTGTCGCACCACCTGCCGGTGGGCCTCGAGCATTTGCCGCCGTTCGCCCAGGGTGGCCTCCCCCTGCTCGCGCAGGCGGGCATAGGCCAGCATCTGGCTGATGGGCATGCCGGTGACCTTCAGGCGCCCCAGGAATTCGATCCACGCCAGAATGGCCGGGTCGTAGTCCCGATGCCCCGAAGATGACCGGGGCGGACGGGGCAACAGGCCGATCTTTTCATACCAGCGCAAGGTGTCATGGCTGAGGCCGCTGCGGGCGGCCAGGTCTCCGATCTTCATGGGACGCCTCCTTCCCCTCCTTGCTACAACCTGGAGCCAACTCCAGGTCAAGGCTAAAGTGCCGAGTGTCAAATGTGAGACAGGTTGTCATCCTGAGCGCCGCGAAGGATCTTTCAGCCTGAAGCGGCGGGCGTCCTCGCGTGAAAGACCCTTCGCGGCGCTCAGGGTGACAGCCTGTTTCTGATTTCGCGCGCGATGGTCTAAACAGAAGGGGGGATGCGCGAAGGGACGAGTCCCTTCGCATTCTTTTCCTTCCTTCCACGTCCAAAACAAAAAGGGCGCCCCGAGGGACGCCCTTTCCGCAACGGGAACGAAAAAACTACGTGTGCAGCGGGCGGCCGTCCACGGCGAGGCAGGCTTCCTTGACCGCTTCGCCCAGGCCCGGATGGGCGTGGCAGGTGCGCGCGATGTCTTCCGACGCCGCGCCGAATTCCATGGCCAGGACCACTTCGGCGATGAGGTCGCCGGCATTGGGGCCGACGATGTGGGCGCCCAGGACCTTGTCGGTGGTGGCGCAGGCCAGCACCTTGACGAAGCCATCGACCTCGTTCATGGAGCGGGCCCGGCCGTTGGCGGTGAAGGGGAACTTGCCGGCCTTGTAGGCGATGCCTTCGGCCTTGAGCTGCTCTTCGGTCTTGCCGACGCTGGCCACTTCCGGCCAGGTGTAGACCACGGCCGGAATGGCCTCGTAGTTCACATGGCCGTGCTGACCGGCGAGGATCTCGGCGAGGGCGACGCCCTCTTCCTCGGCCTTGTGGGCCAGCATGGCGCCGCCGACCACGTCGCCGATGGCGTAGATGCCCGGCACGTTGGTGCGGAAGTGGCCGTCGATCTGGACGAAGCCGCGCTTGTCCAGCGCCACGCCGACCTTATCCAGGCCCAGGCCCTCGGTGTAGGGCTTGCGGCCGATGGCCACCAGGACGGAATCGGCCTCGATCTTCTCCGCGGCACCACCGGCGGCGGGCTCCACGGTGACGGTGGCGGTCTTGCCCTTCTTGGCGATGCCGGTGACCTTGGTGCCCAGCTTGAACTCCATGCCCTGCTTCGCCAAAAGGCGCTGCATCTGCTTGGAGACCTCGCCGTCGTTGAACGGCAGGATGCGGTCGAGGAATTCCACCACGGTGACCTTGGCGCCCAGGCGGCCCCAGACGGTGCCCAGTTCCAGGCCGATGACGCCGCCGCCGATGACCACCATGTGCTTGGGGGTCTTGGACAGGGCGAGGGCGCCGGTGGAGGAGATGATCACCTCCTCGTCGATCTCGACGCCGGGCAGCGGCGTGACGTCGGAGCCGGTGGCGATGACGATGTGCTTGGCGGCGACATTGGACTTGGCGCCGTCCTTGGCGGTGACTTCGATCTGGCCGGGCGCGGTGATGGCGCCGGCGCCGACGATGTAGGTCACCTTGTTCTTCTTGAACAGGAACTCGATGCCCTTGGTGTTATCGGACACCACCTTGTCCTTGTGGCCCATCATGCCGGCCACGTCCATCTCGACCTTGGCCACCTTGATGCCGAACGAGCCCAGCTCGTGCGCGGCGGCGTGGTAGTGGTGGGACGCGGTCAGCAGCGCCTTGGACGGGATGCAGCCGACGTTGAGGCAGGTGCCGCCCAGGCTGCCGCGCTTTTCGATGCAGGCGGTCTTCAGGCCCAGCTGGGCGGCGCGGATGGCGGCGACATAGCCGCCGGGGCCACCGCCGATGATGACGACGTCGAAGGAAGTATCGGACATGGATTGCGTCCTCGATCAGACTCCCTCCCTTGCCGCAGGCGGGGGAGGGTTGGGGAGGGGGCTTGGTCTCAAGGCGGGGGCAGCCCCCACCCCGGCCCTCCCCCGCCGGAGCGGGGGAGGGGGGAGACGGAGGAATTACATCTCCAGCAGGATGCGCTGCGGGTCCTCGATGCACTCCTTGACGCGCACCAGGAACGACACCGCCTCGCGGCCGTCGATGATGCGGTGGTCGTAGGAGAGCGCCAGATACATCATGGGGCGCGCCTTGATGGAGCCGTCGGGCATGACCATGGGGCGCTGCTGCACCTTGTGCATCCCCAGGATACCCGACTGGGGGGTATTGAGGATGGGGGTGCTCATCAGCGAGCCATAGACGCCGCCGTTGGAGATGGTGAAGGTGCCGCCCATCAGGTCTTCCATGGACAGCTTGCCATCGCGGGCCTTCTTGCCCAGGTTGGCGATGCCCTGCTCGACGCCGGCGAAGGACAGCTGGTCGGCCCCGCGCAGCACCGGTACCACCAGGCCCTGGGGGGTGCCCACGGCCACGCCGATGTCGTAGTACTTCTTGTAGACCAGATCGTCGCCGTCGATCTCGGCATTGACCGCCGGCCAATCCTTGAGCGCGGCGACGCAGGCCTTCACGAAGAAGGACATGAAGCCCAGCTTGGTGCCGTGGCGCTTCTCGAACTGGTCCTTGTACTGGTTCCTGACGTCGAACAGCGCCGTCATGTCCACCTCGTTGAAGGTGGTCAGCATGGCGGCGGTGTTCTGGGCCTCCTTCAGGCGGCCGGCGATGGTCTTGCGCAGGCGGGTCATCTTGACCCGCTCTTCCTGGTCGGCCTTGGCACGCGGGCCCGAGGGGGCGGCGGGCTTGGGGGCCGGGGCGGCCGGAGCCGGAGCGGCGGCGGCGGCCAGCACGTCACCCTTGGTCACCCGCCCGTCCTTGCCGGTGCCGCTGATGGCGGCGGTGTCGATGCCGGCATCGGCGGCGATCTTTTTGGCCGAGGGCATGACGCCCGCGGCGGCCGGGGCGGCGGCCGGAGCCGGAGCGGCGGCCTTGGGGGCCGGGGCGGCGGCGGCACCGGCGGCGCCCAGGACGCCCAGCAGGGCACCCACTTCCACGGTGGCGCCGGCGGCGGCGACGATGTCGGTCAGCGTGCCGGCGGCGGGCGCGTTGACCTCGACGGTGACCTTGTCGGTTTCCAGTTCGACCAGGGGCTCATCGGCGCGGACGGCATCGCCCACATTCTTGAACCACTTGGCGATGGTGGCTTCGGTCACGGACTCGCCCAGGGTGGGCACCTTGATTTCGGTGGTCATTTTTGTGGTTTCCCCTTTCTAGGCGGTCAGACGGGAGAGCTTGGAAGCGCGGCGGAACGGCTGGGGCAGGGTGACCAGCTCGCCGGTCAGCGCCATGCCGGTAATCCATTCCTGTTCGGCCACGTGGGTCTTGTACAGGCCGGTGGCGGGCGACGCGGCGGCGCGGCGACCGCAATACAGGGCCTTCTTCGCCTTGATATCCAGTTCCTCGCAGATGAACTCGATACGGCGGTCGACGAAGGTCCACGGACCCATATTGGCCGGCTCTTCCTGCACCCACAGCAACTCGGCGTTGGGATAGCGGGCCAGCTGGGCCTTGATGGTGTCCTTGGGCCAGGGATAAAGCTGCTCGACGCGGATGATGGCCACGTCCTTGAGGCCGCGCTTGGTGCGCTCTTCCAGCAGGTCGTAATAGACCTTGCCCGAGCACAGCAGCACGCGGCGGATCTTGGCATCGGCCACCAGGGTCTCGGTCTCGGGCAGCACGCGGCGGAAGCGCGAGCCGGTGACCAGATCGTCCAGCTTGGAGACGCACAGCTTGTGACGCAGAAGGCTCTTCGGCGTCATGATGATCAGCGGCTTGCGGAAGTTGCGGCGCAGCTGACGCCGCAGCGCGTGGAAGTAGTTGGCCGGCGTGGTGATGTTGCAGACCTGCCAGTTGTCCTCGCCCGAGAGCTGGAGATAGCGCTCCCAGCGGGCGGAGGAGTGCTCCGGCCCCTGGCCCTCATAGCCGTGGGGCAGCAGCATCACCAGACCCGACATGCGCAGCCACTTGGACTCGCCCGAGTTGATGAACTGGTCGATGATCACCTGGGCGCCGTTGGCGAAATCGCCGAACTGGCCTTCCCACAGGGTCAGCGTGTTGGGCTCGGCCTGGGAATAGCCGTATTCGAAGCCCAGCACCGCCTCTTCCGACAGCGGCGAGTCCATGACCTCGAAATAGGCCTGGTTGCCGGGGCGGATGTGGTTGAGGGGCTCGA
Organism: Paramagnetospirillum magneticum AMB-1; assembly: GCF_000009985.1. Classification (GTDB taxonomy): domain Bacteria; phylum Pseudomonadota; class Alphaproteobacteria; order Rhodospirillales; family Magnetospirillaceae; genus Phaeospirillum; species Phaeospirillum magneticum. The sequence goes on along the minus strand of NC_007626.1, from coordinate 4,371,079 downwards.
CGCGGTCCTCGGTCTCCTGGTCGGTCAGGCGGCAGTGACGCTGCGAGAAGGTGCCGCGTCCGCAATCCTGGCCCGACAGGCGGACACCGTTGCCCTCGATCAGCAGGGTGCCGAAGGCCAGGGCCTCGGCGGTGGCCCAGTCGATGCCCTCGCCCTTGTCCATCATCTCCTTCTTGGCCTGGAGCTGGCGGACGATCTTCTTGTTGACGTTGAAGCCCTCGGGGGTGCGTGCCAGCGCGTGCCCGACTTCCTTGAGGATATCGGCGGCCACGCCGGTCTTCTCCTCGCGGAACTCTTCTTCCTCGGCCAGCTGGGCCAGGCCCTGCCACTTGCCTTCCAGCCAGTCGGCCTTGTTGACCTTGAAGCTCTTGGCCGCTTCGTAGTCCTGCTCGAGGCGGGCCTGGAAGTTGGCGAAGATGGCGTCGGCGTCATAGCGCGACAGCGTCCCCTCGGCCACCAGCTTCTCCATGTAAATGGCCCGCGTGGTGGGGTGGGAGGCGATCTTGCGGTACATCTGCGGCTGGGTGAAGGCCGGTTCGTCCGACTCGTTGTGGCCGTGACGGCGATAGCAGACCATGTCGATCACCACGTCGGCGCCGAATTCCTGGCGGTATTCGGTGGCGATGCGGGCCACGTGCACCACGGCTTCGGGGTCATCGCCGTTGACGTGGAACACCGGAGCCTGGAAGCCCTTGGCCACGTCCGACGAATGGGGACCGGAGCGCGAATACTGCGGCGCCGTGGTGAAGCCGATCTGGTTGTTGATGATGATGTGCATGGTGCCGCCGGTGGCATAGCCCTTGAGCTGCGACAGCAGCATGGTCTCCGGCACCACGCCCTGACCCGCGAAGGCGGCGTCGCCGTGCAGGATGATGCCCATCACCCGCTTGCGCTCGGTGTCGCCGAACTGGGTCTGCTTGGCGCGCACCTTGCCGACCACCAGGGGGCCGACCACTTCCAGGTGCGAGGGGTTGGGCATCAGCGACAGGTGGACGGTCTTGCCGTCGAAATCCCGGTCGGCCGAGGTGCCCAGGTGGTACTTCACGTCGCCCGAGCCCTGAACGTCTTCCGGGTTGGCGGCGTTGCCCTGGAACTCGGAGAAGATGGCCTGGTAGGGCTTCTTCATGAAATTGGCCAGGACGTTGAGACGGCCGCGGTGGGCCATGCCCATCACCACCTCGTCGACGCCCAGCTGCGAGCCGCGCTTGAGGATCTGCTCCAGCGCCGGAATGACGCTTTCGCCGCCCTCAAGGCCGAAGCGCTTGGTGCCGGTGTACTTCATCTGCAGGAAGCGCTCGAAGCCCTCGGCCTCGGTCAGGCGCTCCAGGATGGCGGTCTTGCCGCGCGCGGTAAAGTCGGTGCGGTTGTGGATGGACTCGATGCGCTTCTGAATCCAGGCCTTCTGATCGGGGTCCTGGATGTGCATGAACTCCACGCCGATCCTGGCGCAATAGGTCTCCTGCACGATGCGCACGATGGTCCGCAGCGAGGCGCTTTCCAGCCCCAGCACATGGTCGATGAAGATCTCGCGGTCGAGATCGGCATCGGTGAAGCCGTAGGTGCGGTAATCCAGCTCGGGATGCTGCTCGGGCTTGGACAGGCCCAGCGGGTCCAGCTGCGCCATCAGGTGACCGCGCACGCGATACGAGCGGATCAGCATCAGGGCGCGGATCGAGTCGATCTGGCCCTGGCGGATGGCGGCGGGATCGGCGGCCGGGGCGGCGGCGCCCTTTCCGGCATCCTTGCCGCCCTTCTTGGCGGCGGCCGCGGCGGCGGCGGCGGCCTCGGGGTCGACGGCGCCGATGATCTTGAGGTCGCGTCTGGCGCTGGCGGTGCCCTTGAAGTCCTGCACCAACTGCGAGCCGTCGTCCTTCAGGTCCTGGAAGAAGGACACCCACGAGGAATCGACCGAAGCCGGATCCTCCAGATAGCGGGTATAAAGCTCGGCGATGAAGACGGCGTTGCCACCGCTCAGAAAGGACGATTCGTCGAACTGCTTTGTCATGTTCGGGATTCGACGCAGGTTCTAGCCCGCGTCCCTTTCGTGCTTGGGCCGGGCGGCGCCGCCGGGTGCCGCTCTGTCTACGGCGCAAACTATATTTTTATTATTATTTAAAACGGTCCGACGCACCGGCGGTCCGGCGCTCCGGCGATGCGCCGGACCATTCGGTACTAGTTGGATCAGCCCTTGAGGAGCTTCACCATGGTCGAGCCCAGCGAAGCGGGCGAGTCAGCAACGGCGATGCCGGCGGACTTCAGGGCTTCCACCTTGAAGTCGGCGGTATCGTTGCCGCCCGAGATCACCGCGCCGGCATGGCCCATGCGGCGGCCGGGAGGAGCGGTGCGGCCAGCGATGAAACCGACGGTCGGCTTCTTGATCTTGGAGCGCTTCAGCAGCTCGGCGCCCTGGACCTCGGCGTCGCCGCCGATTTCGCCGATCATGATGATCGCCTGGGTCTCGGGGTCGGCCAGGAAGAGCTCCAGGCTGTCGACGAAGTTGGTGCCGTTGATGGGGTCACCGCCGATGCCGATGCAGGTGGTCTGGCCCAGGCCGGTGGCGGTGGTCTGAGCGACCGCCTCGTAGGTCAGGGTGCCGGAGCGCGACACGATGCCGATCTTGCCACGCATGTGGATGTGGCCGGGCATGATGCCGATCTTGCACTCGCCGGGAGTGATGACGCCGGGGCAGTTCGGCCCGATCAGGCGGGTCTTGGAGCCCTGCAGGGCGCGCTTGACGGCCAGCATGTCGGCCACCGGGATACCCTCGGTGATGCAGACGGCCAGCTCGATCTCGGCGTCGATGGCTTCCAGGATGGCGTCGGCGGCGAAGGGCGGCGGCACGTAGATCACGGACGCGTTGCAGCCGGTCTTGGCCTTGGCCTCGGCGACGGTGTTGAACACCGGCAGGTCGAGATGGGTGGTGCCGCCCTTACCGGGGGTGACGCCACCGACCATCTTGGTGCCATAGGCGATGGCCTGCTCGGAGTGGAAGGTGCCCTGGGCGCCAGTGAAGCCCTGGCAGATCACCTTCGTGTTGGAATTAACGAGAACGGCCATTTTTATGCAGCCTCCTTCACGGCCTTCACCACCTTCTCGGCGGCATCGGCAAGATTGTCGGCGGCAATGATCGGCAGGCCCGACTGAGCCATGATCTTCTTGCCCAACTCGACGTTGGTGCCTTCCAGACGAACGACCAGCGGGACGTTCAGCGAAACTTCGCGGGCAGCGGCGACAACGCCCTCGGCGATGACGTCGCAACGCATGATGCCGCCGAAGATGTTGACCAGGATGCCTTCGACGTTGGGATCCGAGAGGATCAGCTTGAAGGCGGTGGTCACGCGCTCCTTGGTGGCGCCGCCGCCGACATCGAGGAAGTTGGCCGGCTCGGCGCCGTACAGCTTGATGATGTCCATGGTGGCCATGGCGAGGCCGGCACCGTTGACCATGCAGCCGATCTGGCCGTCCAGCTTGATGTAGTTCAGGCTGTGGCGGGCGGCTTCGAGCTCGGCCGGGTCTTCCTCGGACTCGTCACGCAGCTCTTCGATGTCCTTGTGACGGAACAGCGCGTTGTCGTCGAAGTTCACCTTGGCGTCGAGAGCGATCAGCTCGCCGGCGCCGGTGACCACCAGCGGGTTGATCTCGACGATGGAGCAATCCAGGTCCATGAAGGCCTTGTACAGCGCGCCGACGAACTTGACGCAGGTGTTGACCTGCTTGCCCTCGAGGCCGAGACCGAAGGCGATCTGGCGGCCGTGATACTGCTGGAAGCCCTCGACCGGATCGATGGCGACCTTCAGGATCTTTTCCGGGTGGTTGTGGGCCACTTCCTCGATCTCCATGCCGCCCTCGGTGGAGGCGACGATGGTGACGCGGCAGGTGGCGCGGTCGACCAGCATGGACAGGTACAGCTCGCGCTTGATGTCGCAGCCCTGCTCGATGTAGACGCGCTTGACTTCCTTACCGGCCGGGCCGGTCTGCTTGGTGATCAGAACCTGACCCAGCATCTGGTCGACGTTGGTCTTGACCTCTTCCACGGACTTGGCGACGCGGACGCCGCCCTTGCCATTGGGGTCGTTCTTGAAGCGGCCGGCGCCGCGGCCACCAGCGTGGATCTGCGACTTCACGACCCACACCGGGCCGCCCAGGTCCTTGGCAACCTGCACCGCCTCGTCGGGGGTGTAGGCGACGCCGCCCTTGAGCACGGCGACGCCGTACTTGGCCAGCACCTGCTTGCCCTGATACTCATGAATATTCATCGGGTCTTGCTCCCCTTGAGTGTCTTGTCGATTAGCCCATCAGGCCCTTGGCGACCTTGACCAGGCCGCGAACGGCGTCGGCCGACTTGTTGAACTCGGCCTGCTCGGCGGCGTTCAGCTCGATCTCGACGATGCGCTCCACGCCGCCTTCGCCGATCACCACCGGCACGCCGACGAACACGTCGTCGGGCTGGCCGTAGGTGCCGCCCTTGACCAGGGTGGCGACGGGCAGGACGCGCTTCTTGTCCTTCAGGAAGGCTTCGGCCATGGCCACGCCGGAGGCGGCGGGGGCGTAGTAGGCCGAGCCGGTCTTCAGCAGGTTGACGATCTCGGCGCCGCCGTCACGGGTGCGCTGCACGATCTGGTCGAGCTTCTCCTGGGTGGTCCAGCCCATCTTCACCAGGTCGGGCAGCGGAATGCCGGCGACGGTGGAGTAACGGACCAGCGGGACCATGGTGTCGCCGTGGCCGCCCAGCACGAAGGCGGTGACGTCCTCGACCGAGACGTTGAACTCTTCGCACAGGAAGGTGCGGAAGCGGGCCGAATCCAGCACGCCGGCCATGCCGACGATCATGTTGGCGGGCACGCCCGAATAGTGCTGCAGCGCCCAGACCATCACGTCCAGCGGATTGGTGATGCAGATCACGAAGGCGCCGGGGCAGTTCTTCTTGATGCCTTCGCCGACGGCGGCCATGACCTTGAGGTTGATGCCGACCAGATCGTCGCGGCTCATGCCGGGCTTGCGCGGCACGCCGGCGGTGACGATGACCACGTCGGCGCCAGCGATGGCGGAGTAGTCGTTGGCACCGGAATAGCGGCAGTCCACGCCCTCGACCGGGGTGGACTCGAGGATGTCGAGACCCTTGCCCTGGGGGATGCCCTCGGCGATGTCGAACATGACGACATCACCCAGTTCCTTGAGGCCGATCAGGTGGGCGAGCGTGCCGCCGATGTTGCCGGACCCTACGAGAGCGATCTTCTTGCGTGCCATGGATGGAGTTCCCTCGAAATCGTGAGATGGTTCTAGACGAACGGGTGGGGCGCGCCGCTGCGCGCAAAACTGGCCTGGGGGGCTTAGGTAACGCGATTCGCGCCCAAGGGCAAGCGGATTGGCATGCAGCCCATGCAAAGCGGCTCCGCCGGGAAACCGTGGGATTTCCGTACACTGGCCTCAAAGCGGTACGACCAATGCCGTAATGCTTTGGACTCGTTATAGGAAAGCCTACCCGGAGGGGGTTGTTGGCTACCCTTGGGGGTGGGCTTGGCCGTGGTGCGGCGCAACCGCCGTCCTACCCCAGATGCTCCCGCATCACGTAATCCTCGGCCTGCATTTCCATCAGGCGCGAGACGGTGCGCTGGAACTCGAAGGCGCCGACGCCTTCGGGGTAGAGCGTTTCCGGCGGGGCGGCCGCCGAGCAGATCAGGGTCACCTTGTGCTCGTACAGCGCGTCCACCAGGGTGACGAAGCGCCGCGCCTCGTCCTTGTTGGCGGGCGACAGCAGGGGGATGTCCGACAGCACCAGGGTGTGATAGCGCCCGGCCAGGGCGAGATAGTCGCTGGGACCCAGCGCCGTGCCGCAGAGCTGAGAAAATGAGAAGCGGGCCACGCCGGCGCCGGCCAGGGGCACGCGCAACTGGCGGCCATTGACCTCAATGGTGTGGGGATTGGTGCTGGTGCCCTCGGTCAGGCGGGCGAAGGCCAGTTCCAGGGCGTTCTCCGCCTCCTCGCTCAGCGGCGCGTGGTAGACCTGCAGGCCGCGCTTGCGGCCCAGGCGGTAGTCGCGCTCGGAGTTCAGCTCCAGGATGTCGAGCTTGTCTTCGATCAGCTTGATGAAGGGGACGAAGCGGTCGCGCTGCAGCCCGTCCTTGTACAGGTCCCTGGGATGGCGGTTCGAGGTGATCACCACCACCACGCCGTCGTCCATCAGGCATTTGAACAGTCGCCCGACGATCATGGCGTCGGCGATGTCGGTGACCTGGAGTTCGTCGAGACAGAGCAGCCAGGCCTCCGACGCGATGGAGCGGGCCAGCTTGGGGATGGGGTCGGCATCACCGCGCGACGGCGTCTGGCGCCATTTGTGGATGTCGCGGTGGATGTCGCGCATGAATTCGTGGAAGTGCACGCGCTTCTTGCCGGGGATGGAGGCGGTGTGGAAGAACAGGTCCATCAGCATGGACTTGCCGCGTCCCACCTCGCCGAAGATGTACAGGCCATGCTTGGGCGCCGCCTGGGTGGCGAGGTCGCCGGCGCCCCAGGTCCAGGAGGAGCCGGGTGCCGCCTTCTTCAGGCCGAAGCGGGCCAGCCAGCCGGTCTCGCCCAGGGCGGGGCGATAGCGCGCCAGGGCGTGGTGAAGGCTTTGCAGCTTCTCCATGGCCAGTTCCTGGGCGACGTCGGGTCGCACCTCGCCGCTGGCGACCTTGGCGCGGTAGGCAAACAGGGGGCCTTCGCCCATGGTTCCCCTAAGCTCCTGAAATGAAGCGGGCGGGAGTTTCCTCCCGCCCGGTCATGGATGGCCGCAGGCTCAGCCGTCGGCGTTGATCTTGGCGATGATGTCGGAGAGCGCTTTGTCGCAGACCGAATTGTCCACCTGGCAGGTGCCGGCGTTCATGTGGCCGCCGCCGCCGTATTTCAGGCACAGCTCGCCCACATTGGTCTTGGACGAGCGGTTGACGATGGACTTGCCGATGGCGAAGACGGTGTTCTGCTTCTTCACGCCCCACAGCTCGTGGATGGAGATGTTGGTCTCCGGATAGAGCGCGTAGATCATGAAGCGGTTGCCGGCGTAGATGGTCTCCTCGCCGCGCAGGTCCAGCACCACCAGGTTCTTGTGAACGGTGGAGCAGCGCTTGATCTGTTCCTTGAACTTGTCGGCGTGCTCGAAATAGATGTCGGTCCGTTCCTTGACGTCGGGCAGGGCCAGGATCTCGTCGATGTTGTGGTTCCGGCAGTAATCGATCAGGTCCATCATCAGCTGGTAGTTGGACACCCGGAACTCGCGGAAACGGCCCAGGCCGGTGCGGGCGTCCATGATGTAGTTCAGCAGGGTCCAGCCGGTGGGGTCGAGGATCTCCTCAAGCGAGTACTGGGCGGAATCGCCCTGGTCCACCGCCGCCATCATCTCGTCCCACGAGGCGGGGAACACCTTGGCGCCGCCGTAATAGTTATAGACCACACGGGCCGCCGAGGGGGCCTCGGCCTCGATGATGTGGTTTTCCTTCTTGCCCACCCGGATGGTCTCGGACAGGTGATGGTCGAAGGCGATATGGACACCCTCCACATAGGGCAGGTTGGTGGTGATGTCCTTCGGCCCGATCTCGATGATGCCATCCTGCATGTCCTTGGGGTGGACAAACTTAATGTCGTCGATGAGATCGAGCTGCTTCAGCAGGACCGCGCAGACCAGACCGTCGAAGTCGCTGCGGGTAACCAGCCGGAATTTCTTGCCGTCGGACATAGACCTACTCCTCTTTCCCGCCCCAGGGGGAGATGCCATTTCCCCGAGAATAGCCCCGAGCGGGTCCAGGGGCAACGTCCCAGGCGCAGGAATGTTTCCAAAACCTGGACTTTGGTTTAAACATTGGGGCCGCCCCACCGGTTTTTACGGGTCTCGCAGATGCTTGCCTTTCGCAGTGCCGCTCTCATTGTCGCCCTGGCCGTGCTTGGGGGGTGCTCCTCGGGGAATGCCTTCGTCGACCGGCATGAGATGGACCGCTCGGTCAAGAAGCAGAAGCTGCCCGGCTACGATGGGCAGGTCACCGTCTGTTATGAGGGCGACACGCCCCGGGCGGAGCGCGACCGCCTGGCGGCCGAGGCCTGCGAGGTCTACGGCCTGAAGGCGGTTCTGGTCACCGAGAGGCGGTGGCAGTGCCGTATGACGGCCCCCCATCTGGCCTCCTACTATTGCTTCGACCCCGAGATGCGCATGGCCGACGGCCACTTGGTGAACCCCTTCTCCAATGCCCAGGTCAAGGCGTGGCAAACCGAGCGGCGGATACGCAGCCCGCAGGGCGAGGAATAGAATTCAGCAGAGGGCAAGTCATGAAAAAGGGGCGGTTCCCGCGGGAACCGCCCCTTTTCCGTTCATGCCATGAAAGGCCGCGTCAGACGCGGCGCTCCATGATCTTTTCCTTGATCGCACCGATGGCCTTGGCCGGGTTGAGGCCCTTGGGACAAGTCTTGGTGCAGTTCATGATGGTGTGGCAGCGATACAGCTTGAAGGGGTCTTCAAGGTCGTCCAGACGCTCGCCGGTCATCTCATCGCGGGAGTCGAGAATCCAGCGGGCGGCCTGCAGCAGCACCGACGGGCCGAGATAGCGGTCGCCGTTCCACCAGTAGCTGGGGCAGCTGGTCTGGCAGCAGAAGCACAGGATGCATTCCCACAGCCCGTCGAGCTTCTCGCGCTCTTCCGGGCTCTGCAGACGCTCGCCGTCGGGCGGCGGAGCGGTCTGGGTCTGCATCCAGGGCTTGATGGAGGCCAGCTGGGCGTAGGGCAGGGTCAGGTCGGGGATCAGGTCCTTGACCACCGGCATGTGCGGCAGCGGATAGATGGCCGCCTCACCCTTGATGTCCTCGATGGGCTTGAGGCAGGCCAGGGTATTGGTGCCGTCGATGTTCATGGCGCACGACCCGCAGATGCCTTCGCGGCACGAACGGCGGAAGGTCAAGGTCGAGTCGATCTCGTTCTTGATCTTCAGCAGGGCGTCCAGGACCATGGGGCCGCAAGCGTCGAGATCGATCTCGTAGCTGTCCAGCCGCGGGTTGGCGTTGGCATCGGGGTCGTAGCGGTAGATCTTGAAGACCTTGACGTTCTTGGCGCCGACGGCCTTGTAGACCTTGCCGGGCTGGACCCGCGAATTGGGGGGCAGGGCGAATTCAACCATGTGCGTTCTCCTAACCCTTCCTTAGTACACGCGCTTCTGCGGCTTGATGTACTCGACCTCGTCGGTGAGCGTGTAGGTGTGCACCGGACGGTAGTCCAGCTTCACCTTGCCGTTCTCGACCCAGGCCAGCGAGTGCTTCTGCCAGTTGACGTCGTCGCGGTCGGGATAATCCTCGTGGGCGTGGGCGCCGCGGCTTTCGTGCCGGGCTTCCGCCGACACGATGGTGGCCAGGGCGCAATCCATCAGATTCTCCAGCTCCAGCGCCTCGACCAGATCCGAGTTCCACACGGTGGAGCGGTCGTTGATCTTGAGCTGGGGCAGGGTCGACGCGACCTGATCCATCTTGGCGCAGCCCTCGGCCAGCGACTTGGAGGTGCGGAACACCGCCGCGTCCATCTGCATGGTCTTCTGCATGGCGAGACGGATCTCGCTGGTATGCATGGAGCCGTTGGCATTGCGCAGACGATCGAAACGCGACAGGGCCAGGTCGCTGCCGTCCTTGGGCAGCGGCTTGTGGGCGGTGCCGGGCTTCATGGTCTCGGCGGCGCGCAGGGCGCAGGCGCGGCCGAACACCACGATGTCCAGCAGCGAGTTGGTGCCCAGGCGGTTGGCGCCGTGCACCGAGACGCAGGCCGCCTCGCCGATGGCCATCAGGCCCTCGACGGTGGCGTCGGGGTTCTCGGCGGTGGGGCGCAGGACCTCGCCGTACACGTTGGTGGGGATACCGCCCATGTTGTAGTGCACGGTCGGCAGCACCGGGATCGGCTCCTTGGTCACGTCCACGCCGGCGAAGATCTTCGCCGTCTCGGAAATGCCCGGCAGGCGCAGTTCCAGGGTCTCGGCCCCCAGATGCTCCAGGTGCAGGAAGATGTGGTCGTGTTCCTTGCCCACGCCGCGGCCTTCGCGGATTTCCATGGTCATGGCGCGCGAGACGACGTCACGCGAGGCCAGGTCCTTGGCGGTGGGGGCATAGCGCTCCATGAAGCGCTCGCCGGCGGAGTTGGTGACGTAGCCGCCTTCACCGCGGGCACCCTCGGTGATCAGGCAGCCCGAGCCGTAGATGCCGGTGGGGTGGAACTGCACAAACTCCATGTCCTGCAGCGGCAGGCCGGCGCGGGCGACCAGGCCGTGGCCGTCGCCGGTGCAGGTGTGCGCCGAGGTGCACGAGAAGAAGGCGCGGCCGTAACCGCCCGAGGCCAGCACGACCTTATGGGCGCGGAAGCGGTGCAGGGTGCCGTCGTCCAGGTTCCAGGCGACGACGCCGCGACAGGCGCCGTTCTCCATGATCAGGTCGATGGCGAAGTACTCGATGAAGAACTCGCACTGGTGCTTCAGGCACTGGGAGTACAGCGTGTGCAGGATGGCATGCCCGGTGCGGTCGGCGGCGGCGCAGGCGCGCTGCACCGGCTTCTCGCCGAAATTGGACATGTGGCCGCCGAACGGGCGCTGGTAGATCTTGCCTTCGGGCGTGCGCGAGAAGGGCACGCCGAAATGCTCCAGCTCATGCACCGCCGGCACGGCCTCGCGGCACATGTACTCGATGGCATCCTGGTCGCCCAGCCAGTCCGACCCCTTGACGGTGTCGTACATGTGCCACTTCCAGTTATCCTCGGCCATGTTGCCCAGGCTGGCGCCGATGCCGCCCTGGGCGGCCACGGTGTGCGAGCGGGTGGGGAACACCTTGGTGATGCAGGCGGTCTTGAAGCCGGCCTGACCCATGCCCATGGTGGCGCGCAGGCCGGCGCCGCCGGCACCGACAACCACCACGTCATAGGTGTGGTCGATAATCTTGTAGGCAGCCATGGCGTCAGGCTCCAATCGCGACTTTGAGGATCGACACCGTCATGAAGACGGCGAGGAAGGCGATGATCAGCTTGGACCCGACCAGGGCCGCGATCTTCTTGCACTCGCAGCTGACGTAGTCCTCGATCACCACCTGCAGGCCCAGCTGGGCGTGGTACAGCACGGTCAGCACGGTCAGCAGCAGCAGCGAGGAATTGCCGGGCTTGGCCATCCACGCCTTGAAGGTGGCGTAGTCTGCGTGCGACAGGCCGATCACGGAGACGGCGAACCACAGCGACAGGGGGATCAGGAAGATGGCGGTGACGCGCTGGGCGATCCAGTGGCCGGCGCCTTCCTTGGCGGAACCGAGGCCGCGGGCGCGGCCGACAGGGGATTCGAGGCTCATATGCGCTCTCCCGATTACAGGCCGAAGATCCAGGCCAGCACGGTCAGCGCGGCAGCGGCGCCCACGACCATGCGGCCCGACTTGTCGGCCTCGGCGATCTCGTAGCCACGGCCCTTGTCCCAGAACAGGTGACGGATGCCGTTGCACAGGTGATAGAACAGGGCCGCGGTCCAGCCGAACAGCACCAGCTTGCCCAGCCAAGAGCCGAGCACGGCCTGGGCGTGGCCATAGGCGACGGGGCCGTAGGCGGCCGAGGCCAGCCAATACGCCAGCACGACGGTGCCGACCGCGAGAGCCACGCCGGTGATGCGGTGGCTGATGGACAGGATGGCCGTGAACGGCATCCGATAAACCTGGATATGAGGCGAAAGCGGCCGGGTGCGCGTTGTCATGGCTAGAGCCCCTGAAATACGGACGACGAGGGCCTTGTGTCGGCCCTTTGCGGCGATGCGGTAGGTGTTTAGCCCCTCGAGGCCCCAGAGTCAACGATAGGAAACCACACTTTTCGGCAGGGCAGCCTACCCGGACGGAGTAGGGCTGAACACCGAGGTCGGCATGATACGGCCAAATGCCTGGGGTGAAGCGCTTTCTGGCGGACGGAGGAATTCGGAGGGGGACACGAGGGGACGAGGCCCCCCGCGTCCGTTCCGTCCTACTTCCGGCGCGGCATCAGCACGGTGTAGTCGAAGTCCAGCACCACCGCCGGGTCGAAGTCCTTGCCGTTTTCCGCCTTGAGGGGATGGGCGGCGCAAGGCTGGTTCTTGGTGGCGACCAGACGCAGGCGCAGCGCGCCCACGTCCTTGCGGCCGGGCACCTCGATCTTTTCCAGCACCTCGGTCCAGGCGTGGATGGTGTCGCCGGCGAAGGTCGGGTTGGTGTGCCGCCCGCCGTTGATGGCGACGATCTTGAAGGCGTTGCCCAACCCGTTGAAGGACAGGGCGCGGGCCAGGCTGATGATGTGGCCGCCATAGATCAGGCGGCGGCCGAAGCGGCCCTGGCCCTCGGTGTACTGGTTGAAGTGCACCTTGGCGGTGTTCTGCCACAGGCGGGTGGCCATCATGTGCTCGGCTTCCTCGATGGTCATGCCGTCCACATGGTCGATCTTCTCGCCCGCCGCGTAGTCGTCCCACAGATGGGGGCTGCCGGCCAGGGTGGTGTCGTAGGCGCCGAGGGTGAGGCTTTCCGGAATCACCAGATCGGCGGCGGCGACGGCGCCGGGCAGGTCGGGAACGGTTTCCTCGGGCGCCGGGGCGCTGACGTCGCGCTTCTTGACCATCACCCAGCGGACATACTCCACCACCATTTCCCGCAGCTGGTTGGTGCCCACCGAGCGGACATAGACCACGCCGGTCTGCTTGTTGGAGTTCTCCTTCAGGCCGATCACGGTCGACGTGGTGGTGATGGTGTCGCCGGGATAGACCATCTCGCCGAAGCGCCCCGCGGCATAGCCCAGATTGGCCACGGCGTTGAGGCTGATGTCGGGCACGGTCTTGCCGAACACCACGTGGAAGGCCAGCATGTCGTCGACGGGGGCGAGGTGGCCCATGCTTTCGGCGCCCAGGCCGATGGACTTGGCGAACTCGGCCGAGGAATTGACGGCGAAGCGCGAGCCGTAAAGGGCGGTGTACAGCGCCACGTCGCCCGAGGTGACGGTGCGCGGCGTGGCGTGGTTGATCACCTGGCCGAGGCGGAAGTCCTCGAAGAAGTTACCGGAATTGGTCTTGGTCATGATGATGGTCCTTTCATTGTCCCTCAAGCGCCGGGCGGGCGCCTGCGCACCCTTGGCTCCTCCGCTTGCGCTCCGGGGCGCTCAATGCGCCAGCGCCCGCTTCACGGGCTCGAGGTGCTCTCCGGTTGAGGATTATGCCTGAGCCATGGCCGCGATCTGGTCGGACAGCGCCACGATGCGCCGGGCGTTTTCCACGTGCAGGTTCTCGATCAGCTTGCCGTCGACCACCACCACGCCCTTGCCGGCGGCACTGGCTTCGGCATGGGCGGCGATGATCTTCTTCGACCACTCGATCTCCTTCTCCGCCGGGGCGAAGACCCGGTTGGCGGTCTCGATGGTCTTGGGATGGATCAGGGTCTTGCCGTCGAAGCCCAATTCCAGTCCCTGCTGGCAGGAATAGGCGAAGCCCTCGTCGTCGTTGAGGTCGAGATAGACGCCGTCCAGGGCGGCCAGCCCATAGGCCCTGGCCGCCAGCAGGCACAGCCCCAGGCTGGTGATCATGGGCAGGCGGTCGCGGGTATGGGCGCAATGCAGGTCCTTGGCCAGATCCGAGGTGCCCATGACGAAGCCGCCCATGCGGGGGCTGGAGCCGGCGATCTCCTCGGCCTTCAGCATGCCGCGCGGTGTTTCCATCATGCACCAGATGGCCATGTCGGCGGGCGCGCCGTTGGCGACCATGATGGCTTCGACCTGACGCACCGTGTCGGCGCTTTCCACCTTGGGGATCAGCACGGCGTGGGTGCCGGACGAGGCGGCGGCGGCCACGTCGGCCTGGCCCCAGGGGGTGGCGAGCGAGTTGACGCGGATCAGCAGTTCGCGGGCGCCGTAGCCGCCGGCCTTGACCGCGTCCACCACCTGGGAGCGGGCCACGTCCTTGGCGTCGGGGGCGACGGCGTCTTCCAGGTCGAGGATCAGCCCGTCGGCGGGGAGCGTGCGGGCTTTTTCCAGGGTGCGCGGATTGGAGCCGGGCATGTAGAGGACGGAACGGCGGGGCCGCGCGGTGGTCGCCATGGACGAAACTCCCGAAAATGACAAAAGGCGGGGCAGACTACCCGAAGGCCCGGTTGCGGCGCAACATTGCATCGTCTATACCGGCCGCGACATGAAGATTCTTTCTTTCCAGTCGGCGGTGACCTTCGGCCATGTGGGCAATTCCGCCGCCCTGTTCGCCCTGCAGCGCCTGGGGCTGGACGCCTGTCCGGTGGATACGGTGCAGTTCTCCAACCATCCCGGCCACGGAGCCTGGCGTGGCCGCGCGCTTCCGGCCGAAGCCCTGGGCGAGATGGTCGACGGGCTGGAGGGGGCCGGATTGCTGGACGCTTTCGGCGCGGTGCTGTCGGGCTATCTCGGCCAGGCCGGAACCGGCGACGTGGTGGCCGGGGCGGTGCGCCGTCTGCGGCGCCTGCGTCCGGACGCCCTGTATCTCTGCGACCCGGTGATGGGCGACGAGGGGCGGCTTTACGTCGATGCCGGCATTCCCGAGATTTTCGCCCGGACCCTGTTGCCCCTGGCCGATCTGGCCACCCCCAACCGGTTCGAGCTGGGATTGCTGACCGGTCGGTCGATCAACGACGTGGCGGATGCCTTGGCGGCGTCGCACGTGCTGATGGCGGGCGGAGTCAAGGCGGTGGTGACCACCAGCCTGCCGGCGGGGGATGGCCTGATCGGCTGTCTGGCGGTGGACGGCCAGGGCGCATGGCTGGTGCGCACGCCCCTGCTGCCCTTTGCCACGCCGCCCAATGGCGGCGGCGACACCTTGTCGGCGCTGCTGCTCGGCCATGTCCTCAAGGGACGGGCCTTGCCTGAGGCGCTGTCCCTGGCGGTGTCCAGCCTGTTCGGCATTCTGGAGGCGACGCGGAGCCGGGGCGGGCGGGAGATGGCCCTGGTGGCGGGGCAGGACGAGATCGCCCTGCCCACTACGCTCTTTCCGCCTCTGCCGGTTTAGGTCTTCGCCGGAATCGACGTGGCTGTCGCCGTCGCCGTGGTGACAGCCGGAGCGGGCGGAGCCGCCGCGGCCACGGACGCGGTTGCCGAACGCAGCTTCTTCAGCAGGTCGAACCAGAACGGCGCTCCCAGCATGGAGGCGGCGGCGGTGCACAGCCAGCCGGGAACCATGGTGAGGAGGAGCAGGCCTCCCCCGTCCGCCCTGACGGCGGCGATGCGCTCGGGGGTCCAGCCCACGGGAAAGCCGCCGGCCGCCAACTGCTTCATCGCCTTGAAGGCATCGGCATCGACGCCCTGCACCCCGGCCAGTTGCCCGACCAGGTCGGGGCTGGCCCAGATGCCCCGGGCGACATGCAGGGCGTCGACGTTGAGCAGGGCGGCCAGAAGCGCGGCGATGCCCAGGCTGATCAGCCTGATCCTGCGGCCATAGGCCTCGCTCAGATGGGTCATGGCGTTCTCGAACCACCCGGAAAGCTCGGTCTCCAGCTTGACCAGATCGCCGTTGGCCTGGGCGTAGAGCGAGGTCAGCAATTCCTTGATCTGGGGATCGGTCACCGTGGCGATGGTCTTGTCCAGCTCCAGCGGCGTCAGCCCCTGCTTCAACTGGGCCGACTGGATCAGCGCCAGGGCGAATTTGCGGGGCTCGATGGTGGCGGGAAGCTTGGAACTGCCGATGGCCGCGCCCGGCTCCACCGGGAGCACCAGGGGGGTGATCTGGGGATGGTTCATGACCAGCCCGGCCAACCCCTTGCCGGCGGGATCGTTCAGCAGGTTCCTCACCGCGTCCGACAGGGATTTGCCGGCGGTGTTGAAGAACGCCGTGATGGCCGAGGTGGTGCCGCTCACCACCAGGGCCATCAGCGCGAAGATGGCGATCAGGCCGATCGCCACGTTGATGACGGGACCCAGGAACATGGTTCATCCTCCCCGATTCTGATTTCGAGCACGACAAATGCCCCCTTATTTCCAATGCGAGAAAAAATATCAGCGAACATCTCCATTTGGAATGTAAAATCGGCGTGCGCATCCATAGGCTGTGTCGACCTTTGTTGCGCACCTAAGAACAATCCCGAGTCGGGGCTCCTGCCTGTTGCCTGGGGGCGGGTTTTGGTCTTTTCTGGCACTCCGTTTCGCCCCTAAAGGTGCCTTGTGGACCCCGTCATCTCGTTCCTGCGTGGAATCGCCATCGGCTTCGCCATCGCCGCACCCATCGGGCCGGTGGGCATCCTGTGCATCAGGAAGGCCCTGGCCGACGGACGGCTGGCGGCTTTTGTCGCCGGGCTGGGGGCGGCCTGCGCCGATACCCTGTTCGGCGCGGCGGCGGCCTTCGGCATCGGCGCGGTGATGAGCTTCATCGACGGCCAGATGGTGGTGCTCAAAGTGGTGGGAGGCCTGTTCATGCTGGGATTGGGGCTTCACACCTGGCGCTCGGCCGCCGTGTCGGTGGAGGCCGAGCCGGGCCAGGGTCCCGGCATGCTCCGCGACTTCCTGTCCACCTTCGCCATCACCATTACCAATCCCGGCACCATCTTCGGGGTGGCGGGGGTCTTCGCCGCCCTCGGCCCCATGGGGCGGCCGGGCGTCGGCCTGCCCACCGGCCTGCTGGTGGCGGGAATCTTCGGCGGCTCGGCCCTGTGGTGGCTGACCCTGTCGGGCCTGGCCTCGGCGGCGCGCAACCGCTTCACCCCCGAACGCATGCGGCTCTTCAACCACCTGTCCGGCGCCATGCTGATGGTGTTCGGCGTGGCGGCCCTGGGCAGCCTATTGCTGTAGGCGGCGCCGCAGCAGAATCTCGCTCATGCCCGCCTGAACCAGCCCGTCCAGCCCCGTCACCTCGACAAAGCCGTGGCGGGCATAGAAGGCGCGGGCGGGGGCGTTGAAGTCGGAGACGCAGGCCCAGAGGTTGGGGGCGAGTTCGGCGGCGCTTTTGGCCGCCCAGTCCATCACCGTGCCGCCCAGGCCGTGGCCCTGGAACGCGGGCAGGATGGCGAACAGCTCGACATAGGGGCCGCGCAGCCAGGGCGAGCGCAGCGCCAGCAGGCCGGCGGGCGCGTCGCCGTGTTCGACCACCCAGCGGCTTAGCGCCCCGTCGTCGCGGCCGAGATAGCGCTCCAGCGCCGCTTCGCCATAGCCGAGGCGGGCCCAGGGGTCCATGGCGGCCAGGGTCTGGGCCAGGGGGCGGGCGTCCTCGCTTTCCAGCGGGCGCAGCCGACAGCCGTCCAGGGCGATGGCGGTCACGGCAGGACCTCGTCCAGGGACGCGAAGCGATAGCCCCGGCGGCGCAGCTCGGCCAGAATGGCGGGCAGGGCGGGGCCGGTGGCGGGGGCTCGCTGGTTGACGTGGAAGATCAGGATGGAGCCGGGCCGGGTCTTGGACAGCACCCAGTCCTTCAGGTGCCCGGGCGTCACGCCCCTGGCCGGGTCGCCCGAGGCGAAGGTCCAGTGCACCACCTTGTGGCCGGTGGCCTCGACCGTGGCCAGGGTGGCGGCGTCGTAATTGCCGGCGGGAAAGCGGAAGAAGCGGGGCTTGCGTCCGGTGGCGGCCTGAATGGCCTCGTCGGCCTCGGCGACTTGACGGCGGACGGCATCGGCGTCCAGGCGTTCCATGTGCTGGGGGTGGTCGAGGGAGTGGTTCTCGACCCGTACCAGGGGGCTGGCGGCCAGGGCTTTCAGTTCTGCGGCGTTGCGCCGGGCGAACAGGCCGCTGGCGAAGATGGTGACGGGCACCTTCTCGGCCTCCAGAACCTTCAGGATGGAGGCGTCGAGATAGGCGGGCGCGCCCTTGGCCTCGCAGGCGTCGAAGGTCAGCGCCACCACCTTGTCGGCGGTGGGGAGGCGCTCGATCACCTCGGCCCGGACCGGGGCGGCGAGGAGGAGGAGAAATGCGACAGCCGCCATTGAGGCGGCGGCCAAGTGGTCGGAGGGCCGCGCCCGGCGAGGGGCAAACAATGCCGCCATTGAGGCGGCGGCCAAGCGGTCGGAGGGCCGCGCCCGGCGAGGGGCAAACAATGCCGCCATTGAGGCGGCGGCCAAGCGGCCGGAGGGCCGCGCCCGGCGAGGGGCAAAGATCAAGCTAGAAATCCGGATTGGCATAGTGCCGGGGCGGCGGCAGGCCGGGCAGGTGGTCGGCCAGCAGGACGCGGAAGCTGGGGCGCGACTTGACGCGGGCGTACCAGTCCTTGGCCGGGGCATGCTGGTCCCAGGGCACGTCGCCCAGGTAGTCCACGGCGGAGATCTGGGCGGCGGCGGCGATGTCGGCCAGGGTGAAGGCGCCTCCCGCCAGATAGCCGTGCCGCTCGGTCAGGGTGCCGAGATAATCGAGATGCCGGTGAATATTGCCGAAGCCGGCGCGGATGCGGCGCGAATCGGGTTCGTTGCGTCCTGATTCCAGGCGCTTGAAGACCTTCTCGCCCACCAGATGGTCGGTGACCTCGGCATGGAACTTCTGGCCGAACCAGGCGACCAGACGGCGGACCTCGGCGCGGGCCAGGGGCTCGGCGGGCAGCAGCGGCGTCTCGCGGCTGGTCTCTTCCAGGTACTCGACGATAGCGGTGGCGTCGGCCAGGGCGGCGCCGTCCTCTTCGACCAGCACGGGCAGCACGCCCGCCGGATTGAGGGCGAGGAATTCGGGGCGGCGTTCCCAGGTCTTTTCGATCTGGGGCTCGAAGTCCAGCTTCTTCTCGGCGAGCACGATGCGCACCAGGCGCGAGAACGGGCAGAGCGGGTGGTGGTAAAGGGTCCTCATGCCCCTCTTTTACAGCTTTTCCCGTGGCGAGAACAGGGGGTGGCAGCATCGTATGAATATTTCTTAAACGAATTTTGCCGTGTGGCAGCCTTGACGGCAGCTCCGACGGGCGTCACCCTTGGCCGCCCTTCCCGCCGGAGCCCGACCCATGGCCTTCCTGGACCATATCCGAACCTGCAACCGCCATGACCTGTCCAAGTTCCGGCCGTTCTCGGTGGAGGGGAAATGGATCGGCTGGGTGCGCCACGACGTGGCCCAGCGTCTGGCGGCGTTTCCCGAGGCGTTCCGCGTCTCGGTCGAAGGGGTCAGCCTCCATCCCGCCCTGTCCACCCCCGAGGCGCGCAGCGCCGCCATCGACGAGGTGACGCGGGAACTGGCCGAGGATTGGGGCACGCCCAAGGCGCGGGGCGAGCGCTATCGGGTGGCGGCCCGCTTCGGCGATCCGGCCCTGATGAGCATCGACCGCGGCGTGGTCAGCCTGTTCGGCATCCGCGCCTATGGCGTCCACGTCAACGGTCTGGTACGCCGCCCTGACGGCCTTCACCTGTGGATCGGGCGCCGCGCCAAGGACAAGAGCGTGGCGCCCGGTAAGCTGGACAACATGGTGGCGGGCGGTCAGCCCAGCGACCTGTCCCTGGCCGAGAACCTGATCAAGGAAGCGGCCGAGGAGGCCGA
Organism: Paramagnetospirillum magneticum AMB-1; assembly: GCF_000009985.1. Classification (GTDB taxonomy): domain Bacteria; phylum Pseudomonadota; class Alphaproteobacteria; order Rhodospirillales; family Magnetospirillaceae; genus Phaeospirillum; species Phaeospirillum magneticum. The sequence goes on along the minus strand of NC_007626.1, from coordinate 4,351,662 downwards.
CATTCCGCGTGAACTGGCGGCCACCGCCCGGCCGGCGGGGGTGGTGTCCTACTGTCTGGAGGACGATTGGGGGCTCAAGCCGGACGTGATGTTCTGCTATGACCTGGAGGTGCCCGAGACCTTCACGCCGCGCAACACCGACGGCGAGCTTCAGGGCTTCACCCTGATGCCGGTGGCCGAGGTGGCGCGGCTGGTCAGGGATACCGACGAGTTCAAGTTCAACGTCAACCTGGTGATCCTCGACTTTCTGATCCGGCACGGCCTGATCTCGCCCGATGTCGAGCACGATTACGTGGACCTGGTGGGCGGCCTTCGGAAGGGCTGGTGAGGCCCGTCTGTCATTCCGAGCAAAGCGAGGAATCTCCGCCCGGATACTGGGGGCCGATTCTGACGGATCGCGCCAGGATGAGATCCTTCCTCCCCTCTGGTCGTCGGGATGACAAATCCAGGGTCGCTTGACGATCCCTTAATTTCCCCCAAGATAATATATCGAAGGGTGCCGATGTCGGGCCCTTCCTTGGCGTACTCGCTCATGCCCGAGGAGGACGAAGATCATGTCCCGTTTGTCCGCGTTCAATTCCCCGCTGCTGCTCGGCTTCGATCATTTCGACCGGCTGTTGGACCGCATGTCCAAGGCCTCGCCCGAGGGCTATCCCCCCTACAATATCGAGCAGATGTCCGAGAACGGCCTGCGCATCACGCTCGCCGTGGCCGGGTTCTCGTGGGACGACCTGTCGGTGGCCCTTGAAGACAACCAGCTGGTCATCCGTGGCCGCCAGTCCGAGGACGAGGCCACCCGGATGTTCATCCATCGCGGCATCGCGTCCAGGCAGTTCCAGCGGGCCTTCCTGCTGGCCGACGGCATGGAGGTGACGGGGGCGTCGCTGGACAACGGCCTGCTCCACGTCGATCTGATCCGCCGGGTGCCGGAGCCCAAGGTTCGCACCATTCCCATCGGGCGCGGGGGCGAGGTTCCCCACACCATCACCGTTTCCGCCGATGAAACCCCGTCGGCGTCATCCCGGGCCAGAACCGGCCAGAAAAGGGAGGTCTGAACATGAAGACCATGGATGACAGAACCGTGCTTCTCAGCCACGGCCTGATGAACGCCACCGATTTCGCCAACTGGGGCATGCCGGCCATCGCCTATTTCAAGCACGAGGACAATGGCGGCCAGGGCGGCTGGTCCATCCACGCCGCCGACGGCACGGTGATCGGCGCGGCCCCGTCGCGCGACACCGCCTTTGCCGCCATCCTGCAGCACGACATGGAGCCCATGAGCGTGCATTGATGAATTCGCACGAAAGTCCTTCGGCCTTGCGGCCTCAGTGTACTTTCGTGCGGTGGTGATTAAGGAAAGGCCCGCGCTTGGGGCGGCCCGGCGCACGGGCTTTGGCTTTATTTCTCCCCAGTCCGAGACAGGGTCTCGGACTGGGTAAGGTTAAGTCAAAAATGGGCGCGAAGCCGCCTTAAGCCCATTTTTTCAATAGTTCCTCGCGGAAAGTACACTGAGCCCGCAGGGCGAAGGACCGCGCGCGGCGGGGCAGCGTCAGCAACTTTTCGCGAAGATTCTTACGCCGCCCGGCTGGCGGGGCTTTCGGTCAGCAGGGCGTAAAGGGCGTCGGCATTGTCGGTGCCGCGCAGCTTCTCGCACACGCTCTTGTCGCGCAGCAGCCGCGATACCCGGGCCAGGGCCTTGAGGTGGTCGGCGCCGGCGGATTCGGGGGCCAGCAGCAGGAAGATCAGGTCCACCGGCTGCTCGTCGATGGACTCGAAGGCGATGGGCTTTTCCAGACGGGCGAACACGCCGTAAAGCTTTTCCATGGCCGGAAGCTTGCCGTGGGGGATGGCGATGCCGTTGCCCACGCCGGTGGTGCCCAGGCGCTCGCGCTCCAGCAGCACGTCGAAGATGGCCCGCTCGTGCAGGCCGGTAATCTCGGCAGCCTTCTTGGCCAGATCCTGCAGCGCCTGCTTTTTCGAAGCAGCGCGCAGATTCGGAATGACGGCGGCCGGGCTGATCAGATCGGTGATTTCCATGAATCCACCCTATGAGGGCGGAACCTTCGGGTTCCGCTGGGTCTTCCATCAAAACGCGCGGGATACACTCTACCGCGCGATAGTCCCCGTCCCGTCTTTCCTACGGGGCGGGCGGAAAATAGGCCCCGACTTGTCCGAAGTCAAGCATGCCGGACGTCCGGGGGTCACATGCCCAGCGACTTCTCCCGCCGGCGCTGGACCGACGAGCCGATGTTCATGGCTTCGCGGTATTTTGCCACCGTGCGGCGGGCGATGTCGATGCCTTCGGCTTTCAGCGCGTCGACGATGGAATCGTCGGACAGCACGCTCTTGCCCTCTGCGTCGATCAGCGCCTTGATGCGGTGGCGCACCGATTCGGCGGAATGGGCGTCGCCGCCGTCGGCCGAGCCGATGGCCTGGGTGAAGAAGTACTTCAGTTCATAGATGCCGCGGGGCGTGGCCATGTACTTGTTGGAGGTGACGCGGCTGACCGTGCTTTCGTGCATGGAGATGGCGGTGGCGATGTCGCGCAGCACCAGCGGGCGCAGATGCTGGACCCCCAGGCGGAAGAAGGCGTCCTGCTGGCGGACGATCTCGGTGGCCACCTTGAGGATGGTGGTGGCGCGCTGGTGCAGCGACTTCACCAGCCAGTTGGCCGACTGGAAGCGCTCGGAGATATAGGTCTTGTCGTCCTTGCTGCGCGCCGCGCCGGCGATCTTGGAGTAATAGCGGGTATTGACCAGCACGCGGGGCAGGGTGTCGGAGTTCAGTTCCACCACCCAGGCGCCGTCCTGGGTGCGGCGCATCAGCACGTCGGGGGTGACCGGCTGGGCGACGATATGGTCGAAGGCCAAGGCCGGCTTAGGGTCCAGCGCCTTGATCTCGCCGATCATCTCGGCCATGTCCTCGGCATCGACGCCGCAGGCCTTCATCAGGCCGGGCAGGTCGCGCCGGGCCAGCAGTTCCAGATTGTCCAGCAGGGCCTGCATGGCGGGGTCGAGGCGGTTCTTCTCGGCCAGCTGCAGTCCCAGGCATTCCTTGAGCGACCGGGCGAAGACGCCGACCGGATCGAAGCCCTGGACTCTTTTCAGCACCACCAGGACGCGCTCGGTGGGACAGCCCAGCCTTTCCGCCAGTTCGTCCAGGTCGCCGATCAGGTAGCCGGCCTCGTCCAGCATTTCGATCAGGTGCAGGGCGATCAGCCGGTCGCCCGCGTCGGGAATGTCCATGCTGACCTGGGCCGCCAAGTGATCGCGTAAGCTGATCTCGCCCGCCACCATCTGTTCCAGGTTGGACTCGCCGTCGTCGAAGCCGCCGCCGCCGCCGCCCACATTGCCCCATTGGCCCAGGGACTCGTCCTGGACGGCGTCGGAGGCGCTGTCGTTGTTGAAGGTGTTGTCGTAATCCACGTCCATGCCGTCTTCGGCCGAGCCGCCGTTCATGCCGTCCAGCAGGGGGGCTTCGGCCGGAGCGGAGTCGAGCACCGCCAGATCGGTGGAATCCACCTTGGGCTCGGTGGGCTCGGGGCCGCGCTCGCCTTCCTCGCGCTCCAGCAGCGGATTGCGCTCCAGCTCCTGGTCGATGAAGGCGGTCAGCTCGAAATTGGACAATTGCAGCAGCTTGATGGCCTGCTGCAATTGCGGGGTCATCACCAGAGACTGGGTCTGGCGAATATCAAGCCTGGGACCGATGGCCATGGCGGGGCGTTACATGCTGAACCGCTCGCCGAGATAGACCCGTCGCACCCCTTCATGGGCGACGATCTCGGCGGGGCGGCCCTCCATCAGGACCGAGCCATCGTGCAGGATATAGGCGCGGTCGATGAGGTCCAGGGTCTCGCGCACATTGTGGTCGGTGATCAGCACGCCGATGCCGCGGTGCTTGAGATGGGCCACCAGGTCGCGGATATCGGACACGGCGATGGGGTCGATGCCGGCCAGCGGCTCGTCCAGCAGGATGAAGTGGGGCCGGCAGGCCAGGGCGCGGGCGATCTCGACGCGGCGGCGCTCGCCGCCCGACAGCGCCATGGCGGGCGCCCGGCGCAGATGGCTGATGGAAAACTCGGCCAGCAGGCTTTCCAGGTCGTGCTGGCGCCGCTCCAGGTCGGGCTCGACCACTTCGAGCACGGCCATGATGTTGCCTTCCACCGACAGGCCCCGGAAGATCGACGCTTCCTGCGGCAGGTAACCGATCCCTAAGCGGGCGCGGCGGTACATGGGCAGGTCGGTGATCTCGGTGCCGTCCAGCAGGATGGCGCCCATGTCGGGGTTGATCAGGCCGGTGATGCAGTAGAAACAGGTGGTCTTGCCGGCGCCGTTGGGACCCAGCAGGCCCACGGCCTCGCCCCGCTGCACCGAGATGGAGACGTCGCGCAGCACGGGGCGGCCCTTGAAGCTCTTGCCGATGTTGCGGGCCACCAGGCCGGGATTGTCGGCCACCAGACGCGGCCCCGCAACGACGGGCTTCTCGGCGGCGAGCGGCGTTCCTGGCTTGATGATTTTCATCGTCCCCCCGTCCCGGGTGTGGGCACGTTGCCGGTAAAGCCGGCGCGGCCGGGCGTTTCGCCCTTATCGCCCTTGTCTTTCTTTTGTGGAATGAACACGCCTTGAACCCTCTGGCCGCTTTCGGCGGCGCCGGCCGCGGTGGGGAACAGCTTGCTGACCCCGGTGTTGAGGTTCACGTGCGCCCATCCCCCTTCCAGCTGATTTCCGCCTTCGCGGCTGATCTTAACCGAACCGGAGACGGTGGCGATACCGGTTTCGGCATTATAGTCGCCGCGATCGCCGGTCACGGTTTCGCTGGCCGACAGGATCACCACATGGCCGTAGGCGTCGGCGCGCTGCAGTTCCAGACCGCCGCCGTCGCCGCCCGACGGCTGCCCCGCCTGGGCCGGCTTGGCGCCGGGGCGGGCCGGGGCGGGCTTGTCCTTTTCCTTGTCCTTGAAATGGGCGGTGAGCACGTCGCCCTTGAGGGTCTTGCCGCCTTCCTGGACAGCGACGGCGTCGCCGCGCAGCACCGCCATCTTCTTCAGCTCCCAGTATTCCAGGCTTTCGGTGGCGGTGAAGGTGTCGGTGGGGGTCACCATCTTGGCCGGGGCGCCCTTCAGGACGAAGATGGACTTGTCCAGGTCATAGATCGCCTTGTGACCGGTGGCGGTGTCGTTGGGCGAGCGGATCACCACATTGCCGTCGGCGTCCAGGCGCCAGATCTCGTCGCCCTTGGGGCCCTTGCGGTAATGGGCGGTCAGCACGTCGGCATCCACGGTCATGTTGCCGCGGATGGCATGGGCGTTGCCGCGCGCGATGACCCGCAATTCCTCGGAATGCCATTCGATGCCGTTATCGGCGTAGACCTGGATCTGCTGGTCGCCGGACTTGCTCATCTCGAAGCCCTGGGCCAGGGCGGAGCCGGGCAGGGCCGCCAGCACAAGGCTGAGAACCAGCGGAAAAAGAGCGGGCGGCTTCATCGCGTCTTGGCTCCCTTGCTCCGGCCCTTGTCCTGGGCCTTGTGGCTTACGGCGCGCAGATTGAGCTGCGACTTGCCGGTGAAGGTGATGTCGTGGTGCTTGCCGGTGATCTCGAAGCCGGTGGAGCGGATGGCGCCCTGGGGGCCGTGGCCCTCCACCGGTTCAAAGCCCCGCGCCGTGTTGCTGGCCAGTTCCACCGTGGCGGTGGGCGTGTGAATCTCGTAGCCGGTGTCGTGGTAGAGGTTCACGCCCCCCGACAGGTCCAGCACCTTGGTGGACTGATGATAGACGCCGGCGATGGCGTCCACCACGATATTGGCGCCCGAGGTCGAGGTGAAATCGGCCTTGGGATTGACCAGATGGATCAGGTCCTGGTTGCCGGGCATCTGGGTGGCGGTGTCCGAGGTCACCGCGAAGGGCCGGTTGGACTCGTCCACGCCGAAATAGCGGGCGTTCTTCATCACCAGGGTGTCGACGGATTTGGGCGACAGGTTGGCGAAGCTCAGCTTGAAGCCGCTTTCCAGCTGCGACAGCTTGGGCCAGATCACCACCAGGCCCAGCAGCAGAACGGCCAAAGCGGGCAGGGCGATCTTCATCACCGAGACGAAGTGGGAGTGATCGGCGAAGGGGCCGAGACGCGGCCCGCGGGCATGGCGCCCCGTGGGGTGCCGCCCTTTGTCGGGCTGGGAATCCGTGTCGGCGCGCAGGGTCATGCCAGCCCGGCCCGCAGGCAGTCGTGAACATGCAGCACGCCCACCGGGCGGCCGTCGCCTTCCACCACGAACAGGCTGGTGATGGAGCGCTCGTTCATCTGGCGCAGGGCCTCGGCGGCGAGCAGATTGGGCGGCACGGTGCGGGGCGAGGCGGTCATCACCTCGGCGGCCTTGGCGGTCAGCAGATCGGGGCTCATATGGCGGCGCAGATCGCCGTCGGTGAGAATTCCGGCCAGCCGGCCGTCCGGGGTCACCACGCCGGCGCAGCCCAGGCTTTTGGCGGTCATCACCAGCAGCACCTCGGCCATCTTCGCTTCGGCGCCCACCAGGGGCAGGCCATCGCCGCCATGCATCAGGTCGGCGACCTTCAGCAGGCGCTGGCCCAACTGGCCGCCGGGGTGGAACACCTTGAAATCGGCGGCGGTGAAGCCCTTGCGCTCCAGCAGGGTGACGGCCAGGGCATCGCCCAGGGCCAGCATCATGGTGGTCGAGGTGGTCGGCGCCAGCCCCATGGGGCAGGCCTCGGGATTGGCGGGCAGCACCAGGGCCACGTCCGAGGCGGTGGCCAGGGTCGAGCCATGGCGCGAGGTGATGCCGATCAGCCCGATCTCGAACCGCCTGGTATAGGCGATGATGTCGCCCAGCTCGGGCGTCTCGCCGGAATTGGACAGGGCCACCACCGCGTCGTCGCGGGTGACCATGCCGAGATCGCCGTGGCTGGCCTCGGCCGGGTGGACGTAGAAGGCGGGGCAGCCGGTGGACGCCATGGTGGCGGCGATCTTGCGCGCCACATGGCCGCTCTTGCCCATGCCGGTGACGATGACGCGGCCGGGCGCCCGCTCGATCAGGGTCACCGCCTGAAGAAAGGGACCGTCAAGGCTTGCCGCCAGGGAATCCAGCGCACGGGCCTCGGTGTCGAGAACCCGGCGGGCAATGGCGAGGGCGTCGGAATCGGCGGTCATCAATGGGTCCGGTCAAAAAGGTCCGTTCCCCGCTTCCACGAGGCGAGGGCGCATAACTATACGCAACGGCCCAAAGACGGAAAGGCAAAACGGAGCCGCTTGGTCCGTTTTGTGCATTCGCGAGGAGGCCGGGGGGGGCGTGCTCCCGGCGCCTGAGGGGCGAAAACACTCTCTAGGCCCAAGGGGCCGCGCCGCTGATGCGGCGGAAGCCAAGGGGGGTGCAGAACCCCGCCCGGCGCCTGAGGGGGGAAATATCAGTGCGAGAAGATGTCTTCCGCGTCCCAGCCGGCCAGATCCAGCTCGGCGCGGTCGGGCAGGAAGGCGAAGCAGGCCTCGGCCAGGGCGCGGCGGCCCTCGCGGTCCAGCAGGGCGTCGAGCCGGTCCTTCAGCTGGTGCAGGTACAGCACGTCCGAGGCGGCATAGGCCAGCTGGTCGGCGGTGAGCTCCGGCGCGCCCCAGTCCGAGCTTTGCTGCAGCTTGGACAGGTCGATGTTGAGGAATTCCTTGCACAACACCTTGAGGCTGTGGCCCTCGGTATTGGTGCGGGTCAGCTTGGAGGCGATCTTGGTGCAGAATACCGGCGTGCAGCGCACCCCCAGGTAACGACGGATCATGGCCACGTCGAAGCGGGCGAAATGGAACAGCTTGGTGACCTTGGAATCGGCCAGCATCCGCACCAGATTGGGCGAGTTCCATTCGGGCTTGGGATAATGGACCACATGGGCGTGGCCGTCGCCGGCCGACAGCTGCACCACGCACAGGCGGTCGCGCTGCAGGTTGAGGCCCATGGTCTCGGAATCGATGGCAACGAGATTGCCAAGGTCGAGACCGTCCGGGAGATCGTTCTTGTGGTAGAAAACGGTCACGGAGCCGCTCCTTTATTTCCCCTGTTGGGGAGGGCGGCTCCGCGTCCGATGTATCCATCTACAGGACCGCGCCGCGGTTAAGAGATGGTGCCCAGGAGAAGACTCGAACTTCCACGACATCACTGCCACACGGACCTGAACCGTGCGCGTCTACCAATTCCGCCACCTGGGCAGGTAGCTCTCGAACCGCCTCAGCCGTCCGAGGCGCGAAGAAATATGCGAGGCGGCGGGCGGTGTCAACGGTGTTTTTTCACCCCGTTCCGGTTTTTGTGTTTTCGCCCCCCGCCCTTTACACCCGCGTGGCTTATGGGCTAGCTTTCGCCCCAAAGATTTGGAGGCGGCGCGCGGCGCCGTCCGGCGAATGGAGGGATGCATGGCGCGGCGCGTGGTCACGGTATTCGGTGGTTCGGGCTTTATCGGCAGGAACGTGGTCAAGCGTCTGGCCGCCCAGGGCTGGGTGGTGCGCGCCGCGGTGCGCGACCCCATCGCGGCCGAGTTTCTGAAGCCCATGGGTGACGTGGGGCAGGTGACGCCGCTGCGCGCCGACATCACCGACCCCAAGGCGGTGGCCATGGCCGTTGCCGGCGTGGATGCGGTGGTCAATGCGGTGGGCATTCTCTATGAGAGCGGCCGGGCCACCTTCGACGCCATCCATGTGAAGGGTGCGGCCAACGTGGCGGCGGCGGCCAAGGCGGCGGGCGTGGCCCGTCTGGTCCATGTGTCCGCGCTGGGCGCCGACAAGAATTCCGAGGCGGCCTATGCCCGCTCCAAGGCGGCGGGCGAGGAGGCGGTTCTGGCCGCTTTCCCCGGCGCCTCGGTCGTGCGTCCCTCGGTGGTGTTCGGCCCCGATGATGATTTCTTCAATCGCTTCGGCAAGCTGGCCATGGTGTCGCCGGTGCTGCCGGTGTTCACCGGCGACGGCTTCAAGCCGGTCTGCGGCGAGACCGGGTGCTCCATCGACCTGTTCGGCTCGGGCGGCCCCATCTTCCAGCCGGTCAGCGTCTCCGACGTGGCCCAGGCGGTGGTGCAGATCCTCGACGACACCCGTCACGCCGGCAAGACCTTCGAATTGGGCGGGCCGCGCCGCTATTCCATGAAGGAGATCATGGAACTGGTGATGTCGTCCACCGGCCGCCAGCGTCTGTTGGTGCCGCTGCCCTTCGGCCTGGGCATGCTGCAGGCCACCTTCCTTCAGATGCTGCCCAAGCCCATGCTGACCAAGGACCAGGTGCGGATGATGAAGGTGGACAACGTGGTGCGCGGCGGCAAGCCGGGCCTGACCGAGCTGGGTATCACGCCCACCTCGGCCGAGGCGATCCTGCCGCTTTACATGAAGCGCTACGGCAAGCAGTTGCCCCCCGGCCGCGAGAACGCGGCCTGAGACCGAACTCAGGTTCACGGAAATGAAAAAGGGCCACCCTCGGGTGGCCCTTTTGGCGTCAGGCCCGCAGCGCCTTGCGGGTGACCTGATTGCGAAGCTCGGACGGCAGTTGCTCCAGCAGCCGCAACAGGGCGCCGACGCCGATGGGAACCCGAGACCGCCCGTCGGCCCAGCGCCAGACCGTGGTGGGGGCCGGCTGCTGCTCGCCCAGATCGTCGAGCAAGCGGGCCAGGGCAGCCTGGGACAGTCCCAGCCGGCGCAATGCCTCCGTGAACTCGTCGTCCGTCATATCCTGTGCTCTCCCCAACCGGAGCGTGTGGAACGGGCGTCCGTGGAAACAGGGTGGATCCCCCGAAAACGCCTAGAGAATCAGCGCTTGAGTTTGGGATGTCAACGGAACGAAACGGGAATAAGTGTTAGTGCTTACCGTCTGATCACAAGGGCGGCAATCAACGATTGCAACGGAGCCGCCCTCCTTGCGGGGGGGTTAGGGCTTGGTTCCCGGCTTGGCGGCAAGCGGGTGGTGGGCGCGGACCAGACGGCCGGCTTCGTCGTCGATCAGATGGGTGTAGATCTCGGTGGTGGCGATGTCGGCATGGCCCAGCATCTCCTGCACGCTGCGGAGATCGGCGCCCCCGGCCAGCAGGTGGCTGGCGAAGGAATGGCGCAGCACGTGGGGCGACACCTTGGCGGGGTCCAGACCGGCCAGGACGGCGACGCGGCCCAGCATCTTGGCGAAGCCCGACCGAGTCAGGTGGCCCAGGGCGCCCGAGGACGGGAACAGCCAGCGCGACGGCTTGGACTTGGGCACCAGGGTCTGGCGCTCGACCTTCCAGGCCAGCAGGGCGGCACGGGCCGGATCGGACAGCGGCACCATGCGCTCCTTCGATCCCTTGCCGCGCACCACCAGCACCGAGGGGTCGCGGGCCACGGCGGAGAGCGGCAGGGAGACCAGTTCCGAAACGCGCAGCCCGGCGGCGTAGAGGGTCTCCAGCAGGGCGGTCATCAGGATGCCGTCGCTGCCCTCCAGGGCGCGGGCGGCGTCCAGCAGCGCCGTCACCTCCTCGCGGCGCAGATATTTGGGCAGGGGGCGGCCCAGGCGCGGCGCGTCGATATTGGCGGTGGGGTCGTCGGGGCGCAGGCGCTCGGCGAAGACGAAGCCGTAGAACTGCTTCAGGCAGGACAGGCGGCGCGCCTGGGTGCGGGCCGCCATGCCGATCTCGGCCTGACGGGCGATATAGGCGGCGACCGCCCGGGCGTCGGCCCTCAGTGGGCTGAACCCGCGCCCGTCCAGGAATTCGGCGAAATCCGCCAAGTCGCGGCCATAGGCATCCAGGGTGTTGGGGCTGGCGCCCCGTTCGACCTGCATCATCTCGAGAAAGGACTCGATGTGTCGGTCGAAGGGGACGCTCATCCGCCGTTGGCCAGCACCGCTTCGATGGCCAGTTCCCGGGCCTCGCGCTCAAATCCGGCCTGACGCAGATAGACCACCACCCGGTTGAGGATGTCGGGATCGGCGCTGTCCAGCCCGGTCTCGCCCAGGGCGGCGGCGGCCATCAGCACCGTCTCGGCGCGGCGGGCTCCCTCGGCGGCGGCGCGCAGCAGGGCCTTCATGGCCGGCTTGGGGCCACTGCCCACGGCGGTGCCGGTGGCATGGGCCAGCCAGGCCGAGGCGGGCACGGGCTCTCCCACCGCCTGCAGCATGGCCAGGGTGACCACGGTGCGGCGTTCGTCGGACTGGGCGGTTTCGGCCCAGGCGGCGAAGGAATCGCCGGGGCTGGCGTCGAGACCGACGCGGGACAGGCGGGCCAGGGGCCACAACCCGGCGGCCAGCTTGGCCGTGGTCGGATCGGATTTGGCCAGGGCCAGCCAGTGTCCGGCCGCCTCGGGCCGTCCGGCGGCGTAGAGGGCGCGGGCCAGCATGGGCGACGGCGTGGCCATCTCGGGCGAGGGCTTCAGATCGGCGATCAGCGGGGCGTAAAGCCGGGCCGTGGCCGAGAAGGCGTGGCGCTCGGTCGCGGCCAGCAGGATGCGGGCGAACAGTTCGGCCCGCACATTGGGGGCGGCTTCGGCCCCGGCGGCGCGCAGCCACAGGGCGCGACCCTTGGGAGATTTGTCGCCCTGGGTTCCGGCCGCCTGCTGTTCCGCCGGGGTGAGGCTCGCCCCGGTCATCAGCTTGCGCAGCGCATCGGTGTCCATGACGCCCAGCGCCTCGGCCCGCTCGGCGGCGGCGATGCGGAGGTCCACGGCCACGGCGGGATTGTCGGCGATGGCGCGCAGCATGGAGGGCGGCGCATTGGCCACCGTATCGGCTGGCAGCGGCAGCTTGGCGGCCTTGAAGGCGGCCAGATGCAGCGGCGTGGGATTGGGCAGCTTGTCCACCTTGCCGGGCGGCGTGCCGCCCATGGCTTCGGCGGCGGCGATGAAGGCGTGGTCGGCGTCTTTGCGCTCGCGCAGCATGTCCAGCGCCATGCCGGCTTCCAGGCCCTTGCCGGCGGTGATCTGGCAGAAGATGGACAGGCGGGGGTCCAGGGCGGCGC